>NZ_JBWKWY010000029.1:0-70116 GCF_059422465.1 Pseudomonas sp. GW821-FHT01D09 | reverse complement strand
TGTGAGAGTAGGTCATCGTCAAGATTAAATTCCGAAACCCCAATTGCGAAAGCAGTTGGGGTTTTGTTTTGGGCGGTGAAAAATCGCGCAAAGACTTAGCGGCTTGTCCGGCTGAAGTCTCTCCATCACCTGTCTGCTTGCTTTCTATGCAATGGCTCTATGCATGGCTATCATGCGTGCCTCATTGTGAGGCGAGACTTGCATGCTGACGTTGTTGAAACTTCTGAAAGATGGCCGATTTCACTCGGGTGAAGCGCTAGGTGCAGCCCTGGGTGTCAGTCGTAGTGCTGTGTGGAAGCAGCTCCAGCATCTAGAGGTCGGGCTGGATCTGACAATTCATAAGGTCAGGGGGCGAGGCTATCAATTGGCATCCCCGCTGGTTCTATTAAGCGCTGACGAGATCGCCCTGAAGTCGCCGGTTTGTGCGGGTTCGGTTTTCATATCGGATACCATCGACTCCACTAATGCCGAGGCATTGCGCCTTATTGATGCGGGGCAAGCAGCGCCGTTCCTGGTTCTCTCGGAGCAGCAGACTGCGGGCAGGGGGCGTCGAGGACGTAAGTGGGTCAGTCCATTTGCGCAGAATGTTTACTACAGCCTTGTGCTGCGTATCGATGGCGGCTTACGACAGCTTGAAGGATTGAGTCTTGTCGTGGGCTTGGCAGTAATGCAAACCTTGCGTGACCTTGGTGTCCAGGGTGCGGGTTTGAAATGGCCAAATGACGTTCTTGTTGGATCAAAGAAGATTGCGGGCATTCTTCTTGAGTTGGTGGGGGATCCTGCTGATGTGTGTCATGTCGTGCTCGGTATTGGTATCAATGCAAACATGCAGAGCGCAGCGGAAGTTGATCAGCAGTGGACATCGATCCAGCTCGAAACAGGTTGCGCGGTCGATCGAAATCATCTAGTCGCTCATCTGAGCCAGACGTTACAGGCTTATCTTGAGCGTCATAGGGATTCCGGCTTCTCGGTAATCCGGGAAGAGTGGGAGCGGAGCCATTTGTGGCAGGGTAAGGCGGTTTCATTGATCGCAGGTGTTAACCAGGTAGGCGGGGTTGTGCTGGGCATCGACGGTCAAGGTGCGTTACGCCTCGAAGTAAATGGTGTTGAGAAAATATACAGTGCTGGTGAGTTAAGCCTGAGGTTGCGTGATGATTCTTGAGCTCGACTGTGGGAATAGCTTCATCAAGTGGCGAGTTCTTGAGGCAAGCCAGGCAGCCGTTTTCGCTGAAGGGGTTGTTGATTCCGATGTGGCGTTGCTGGGTGGTCTCCATTCGTTGGCGGGGCTGTCACTGCAGCACTGCCGGTTGGTCAGCGTGCGTGCCCAGGAAGAGACGAACCGTCTGGTAGGCGTGTTGGTTGCGGCCTTTGGCGTTTCTATCAGTTGTGCTGCGCCCTCGCGTGAAATGGCAGGTGTGCGCAACGGGTATGAGGAATATGCCCGTCTGGGCCTGGATCGTTGGTTGGCAATGCTTGGAGGCTTCCAGTTGGCCTCGGGGGCGTGTCTTGTGCTGGACTTCGGTACAGCGGCCACTGCCGACTTTATTACGGCAGATGGCGAGCATCTCGGTGGGTTTATCTGTCCTGGTATGCCACTCATGAGGAATCAGCTACGGACCCATACCCGTAAAATACGGTATGACGATGTTGCGGCTGAGCGTGCGCTGGAGAGCCTGGTGCCGGGGCGTACAACGGCGCAGGCCGTTGAGCGCGGTTGTACGCTCATGCTTCGCGGCTTTGCCCAGTCGCAACTGGAACTGGCCCGGAGTTACTGGGGCGAAGAGTTCTCGGTTTTCCTAACGGGTGGGGATGCTGAGTTGGTTGCTGACGCCCTGCCAGGTGCTCGCTTCGTTCCAGACCTGGTATTTGTTGGCTTGGCGATGGCATGCCCTTTGTCTTGAGGTTTTTATGCGTTGGTTGTTTCTGTTGTTGCTGGTTCTCAATGTCTTTTATTACGTCTGGCACCAGCAAGAGGCTCCGTTGCGTGCGAAGGATGTAACGCCCCTGGCGCTATACCGGGGTTCCCAGCAGGATATTCAGTTGTTGAGCGAGTCGGCCGACGCAATGACGCGCCGCGACCGGCCCAGGTCTCCAGAGGCGCCGGTCGGTTGCCTGTATATTGGTGGCTTTGCCAATCAGGAACAGGCGCAGTTCCTGGAGCAGCGTCTGACTAGCCTGGATATCAAAGTCAGGATCCAGTCATTGATCGCTGCAGGTGCGCCCGCTTTTTGGCTGCGTGTGGCACCTGAAAGTCGCCGGCTGGCTGACGATCTGCCGTTTGAAAGCCTTGCTAATGAATTCAATGAGTTAAAACATAAAATAATGCCGTGCGAAGGCATTGCAACTGTCGAATAGTTTGCATAGAATGGCGCCCGCTCCACAGTGATGACCCTCTTGGGAAGTTGGTGTGAAGCGATCGTCACGCAGCTAACCTCATATTTTTAATGAGAAAATGCTTGACAGAAGGTCGGCGTAATGTAAAATGCCGGCTCGCTTAGGAGGGGTTCCCGAGCGGCCAAAGGGATCAGACTGTAAATCTGACGTCTACGACTTCGAAGGTTCGAATCCTTCCCCCTCCACCATTTTTAGCGTGAGCTGCAAGCTCCGCGGGTATAGTTTAGTGGTAGAACCTCAGCCTTCCAAGCTGATGATGCGGGTTCGATTCCCGCTACCCGCTCCAAGTTTGCAGGTTGTGCAAGATGTTTCGCTCTTGTAGCTCAGTTGGTAGAGCACACCCTTGGTAAGGGTGAGGTCAGCGGTTCAAATCCGCTCAAGAGCTCCATATAACAAGGCAGATATGAAAATATCTGCCTTTGTTTTAACAGCTGTCTCGGCTTGATTCTGTTTTACCTGGTGTTATCGGGTTGTTTCAAGTCTCTTGGGGTTGGTTGTTGTAAAGTCTTTTTCAGGCCTGCATAATGGTCGGCCTGATTTTGTTTTAGGTCAGTAGCTCAATTGGCAGAGCGACGGTCTCCAAAACCGTAGGTTGGGGGTTCGATTCCCTCCTGACCTGCCAGATTCACGTGGTGTATCTGGCTTTCTTTTCACAGGATCTTCATAGATGACTCCTAAGGCTGAAGCTCAAAGCTCTCGTTTCGATCTGGTTAAGTGGCTCGCTGTCGTCGCTTTGGTGGTCGTAGGCGTTGTTGGCAATCAGTATTATTCTGCTTCGCCGATCCTGTACCGCGTACTCGTATTGCTCGCTCTTGCTGCTGCAGCTGTTTTTATTGGTCTGCAGACTGTAAAGGGCAAGTCCTTCGCTGTACTGGTTAAGGAAGCCCGCACCGAAATACGTAAAGTCGTTTGGCCAACTCGCCAAGAAACCACGCAGACCACGCTGATTGTTGTGGCTGTTGTTCTGGTTATGGCGTTGCTGTTGTGGGGTCTTGATTCCCTGCTCGGCTGGCTTGTTTCCTTGATTGTTGGCTAAGGGTGTCCCGTGGCTAAGCGTTGGTACGTTGTGCATGCTTACTCGGGTTACGAGAAGCATGTCATGCGCTCTTTGCTAGAGCGCGTAAAGCTGGCAGGCATGGAAGATGGCTTCGGCGAAATTCTGGTTCCCACTGAAGAAGTGGTTGAAATGCGTAATGGCCAGAAACGCAAAAGCGAACGCAAGTTCTTCCCTGGCTACGTGCTGGTACAGATGGACATGAATGAGGGTACTTGGCACTTGGTCAAGGATACGCCTCGCGTCATGGGTTTCATCGGCGGTACCGCTGATAAGCCTGCGCCGATCACTGACAAGGAAGCGGAAGCGATTCTGCGCCGTGTTGCTGATGGTAGCGACAAGCCTAAGCCGAAGACATTGTTCGAGCCAGGCGAGGTTGTTCGTGTCACCGATGGTCCGTTTGCTGATTTCAACGGCACTGTCGAAGAAGTTAACTACGAAAAGAGCCGGATCCAAGTGGCGGTGCTCATTTTCGGTCGCTCTACTCCGGTAGAGCTGGAGTTCAGCCAGGTCGAAAAGGTCTAGCTGACAAAGCATCCCAACCCCACAGCCTTAGGCTGTGGGGTTTTGTCGTCACTGGGATAAACGCGCAAGTAACCGGGGAGCCTTTCGAGGCGCTTGAACCCGTAATTGGAGTGCCTCATGGCCAAGAAGATTACCGCTTACATCAAGCTGCAAGTGAAGGCCGCTCAGGCCAACCCTAGCCCACCCGTCGGTCCAGCTCTGGGTCAGCACGGCGTGAACATCATGGAATTCTGCAAGGCCTTCAACGCCCGTACCCAGGGTATTGAGCCAGGTCTGCCGACTCCAGTGATCATCACTGTATACAGCGACCGTAGCTTCACTTTTGAAACCAAGTCGACTCCGGCTTCGGTTCTGTTGAAGAAAGCTGCTGGTCTGACTAGCGGTTCCGCTCGTCCGAACACCGTTAAGGTTGGCACCGTGACTCGTGCTCAGCTGGAAGAAATCGCGAAAACCAAAAACGCGGATCTGACTGCAGCTGATATGGATGCAGCCGTGCGTACCATCGCCGGTTCTGCTCGTAGCATGGGCCTTAACGTGGAGGGTGTGTAATGGCTAAGCTGACCAAGCGCCAAAAGGCTATCGCCGGCAAAATCGAAGCGGGCAAGTCCTACAACTTTGTAGACGCTGCTGCTCTGCTGACCGAGCTGTCGACTGTCAAGTTCAGCGAGTCCGTTGACGTTGCTGTAAACCTGGGTGTTGACCCACGTAAATCCGACCAGGTCGTTCGTAGCGCTACTGTGCTGCCACACGGTACTGGCAAGACTGTACGTGTTGCTGTCTTCACCCAAGGTCCGGCAGCTGAAGCTGCTCTGGCCGCTGGCGCCGATCGCGTTGGCATGGACGACCTGGCTGCCGAAATGAAAGGCGGCGACCTGAACTATGACGTCGTTATTGCCTCCCCGGATGCAATGCGCGTTGTAGGTCAGTTGGGTCAGATCCTCGGCCCACGTGGCCTGATGCCTAACCCGAAGGTCGGCACCGTAACGCCAGACGTAGCTACCGCGGTTAAAAACGCCAAGGCTGGTCAGGTTCGTTATCGCACCGACAAAAACGGCATCATTCACACTTCCGTTGGCAAGGTCGGCTTCGACGCCGTCAAGCTGAAGGAAAACGTTGAAGCCCTGATCGCTGATCTGAAGCGTATCAAGCCAGCTTCCTCGAAAGGTATCTACGTCAAGCGCGTTACCCTGAGCACCACTATGGGCCCGGGTCTGGTCATCGACCAGGGTTCGCTGGACGTATAAGACACAAATTGGCGCAAGTGATTGCGCCAATTGAAAAATTGGGGTCCCTGCCTGGCGGGGGCTATCCAAGACCGTAGGCGACGCAAGTCTTAAACCATCAAGCCTACGCAGATGGTGCTCCCGGTTCCTTATCGAATCAGACACCAAAACGACATCCGGCCTAGGCCAGATGAAACGGTAACAAGCAGGAGTTAAACCCGTGGCAATTAATCTCGAAGACAAGAAGGCCATCGTCGCTGAAGTCAACGAGGCTGCCAAAGCTGCTCTGTCCGCTGTCGTGGCTGATGCCCGTGGTGTGACAGTAAGCGCTATGACCGGACTCCGTAAAGAGGCTCGTGAAGCTGGCGTATACGTACGTGTTGTACGTAACACCCTGCTCAAGCGCGCTGTTGCTGACACTGAATACAGTGTCCTCAACGACGTGTTCACCGGCCCGACTCTGATCGCGTTCTCCAAGGACCATCCAGGCGCTGCTGCCCGTTTGTTCAAGGAATTCGCCAAGAGTCAGGATAAGTTCGAGATCAAGGCAGCTGCGTTCGAGGGCAAGTTCCTCGCAGCTAACCAAATCGACGTACTGGCAACACTGCCGACCCGCGACGAGGCCATTTCGCAGCTGATGAGCGTGATTCAAGGCGCTACCAGCAAGCTGGCTCGTACTCTGGCGGCAATTCGCGACCAGAAAGAAGCTGCCGCAGCCTAAGGCTCGTCAACTGTTCGCGTTTTTTGTTTTTTTCGATGGTCGCGTAGGCCGTCCCCAATTTCAGGAATTAGATTCATGTCTCTGACTAACGAACAAATCATCGAAGCAATTGGCCAGAAAACCGTTCTGGAAGTTGTTGAACTGATCAAAGCAATGGAAGAAACCTTCGGTGTTACTGCTGCCGCTGCTTCCGCTGGCCCAGCTGTTGCTGCTGTTGCTGCTGAAGAGCAAACCGAATTCAACGTCATGCTGCTGGAAGCTGGCGAGAAGAAAGTAAACGTGATCAAGGCAGTACGTGAACTGACCGGTCTGGGCCTGAAAGAAGCCAAGGCTGTAGTTGACGGCGCTCCTGCCCAGGTTCTGGAAGCAGTGTCGAAAGACACCGCTGACAAAGCCAAAGCTACTCTGGAAGAAGCAGGCGCTAAAGTCGAGCTGAAGTAAGCATCGACCTTGCGTTTCCAGCCCAAGCGTTAAGCTGAAGGCTGATGGCTGGTGGCTCTTGCCACCGGCCTTTTTCCGTTCTTGGCTGTCGACTCGGTCGCCGCCATTAACGCGCTGTAGCCACCCGATGCGGTGGTGCAAACCATGGGGTTTGCAAGATTTTCTGGCTGCTCCCGTCGGGGGGGCCAAACAAGCAGGTGACCAAGCTGGGGAACGCTGATGGCTTACTCATATACTGAGAAAAAACGTATCCGCAAGGACTTTAGCAAGTTGCCGGACGTCATGGATGTCCCGTACCTTCTGGCTATCCAGCTGGATTCGTATCGTGAATTCTTGCAGGCGGGAGCGACCAAAGATCAGTTCCGCGACGTGGGCCTGCATGCGGCCTTCAAATCCGTTTTCCCGATCATCAGCTACTCCGGCAATGCTGCGCTGGAGTACGTCGGTTATCGCCTGGGCGAACCGGCATTTGATGTCAAAGAATGCGTGTTGCGCGGTGTTACGTACGCCGTACCTTTGCGGGTAAAAGTCCGTCTGATCATTTTCGACAAAGAGTCGTCGAACAAAGCGATCAAGGACATCAAAGAGCAAGAAGTCTACATGGGTGAAATCCCCCTGATGACTGAGAACGGTACCTTCGTTATCAACGGTACCGAGCGTGTAATCGTTTCCCAGCTGCACCGTTCCCCGGGCGTGTTCTTCGACCACGACCGCGGCAAGACGCACAGCTCCGGCAAGCTCCTGTACTCCGCGCGGATCATTCCGTACCGTGGTTCGTGGTTGGACTTCGAGTTCGACCCCAAAGACTGCGTGTTCGTGCGTATCGACCGTCGTCGCAAGCTGCCGGCCTCGGTACTGCTGCGCGCGCTCGGCTATACCACTGAGCAAGTGCTGGATGCTTTCTACACCACCAACGTATTCAGCCTGAAGGATGAAACCCTCAGCCTGGAACTGATTGCTTCGCGTCTGCGTGGTGAAATTGCCGTCCTGGACATCCAGGATGAGAAGGGCAAGGTCATTGTTGAGGCGGGTCGTCGTATTACTGCGCGCCACATCAACCAGATCGAAAAAGCCGGTATCAAGTCGCTGGACGTGCCTCTGGACTACGTCCTGGGTCGCACCACCGCCAAGGTCATCGTTCACCCGGCCACAGGCGAGATCCTGGCTGAGTGCAACACCGAGCTGAACACCGAGATCCTGGCCAAAATCGCCAAGGCCCAGGTTGTTCGCATCGAGACCCTGTACACCAACGATATCGACTGCGGTCCGTTCGTCTCCGACACCCTGAAGATCGACTCCACCAGCAACCAATTGGAAGCGCTGGTCGAGATCTATCGCATGATGCGTCCTGGCGAGCCACCAACCAAAGACGCTGCCGAAACCCTGTTCAACAACCTGTTCTTCAGCCCTGAGCGCTATGACCTGTCTGCGGTCGGCCGGATGAAGTTCAACCGTCGTATCGGTCGTACCGAGATCGAAGGTTCGGGCGTGCTGTGCAAGGAAGACATCGTTGCGGTCCTGAAGACCCTGGTCGACATCCGTAACGGCAAAGGCATCGTCGATGACATCGACCACCTGGGTAACCGTCGTGTTCGCTGTGTAGGCGAAATGGCCGAGAACCAGTTCCGCGTTGGCCTGGTACGTGTTGAGCGTGCGGTCAAAGAGCGTCTGTCGATGGCTGAAAGCGAAGGCCTGATGCCGCAAGACCTGATCAACGCCAAGCCAGTGGCTGCGGCGGTGAAAGAGTTCTTCGGTTCCAGCCAGCTCTCGCAGTTCATGGACCAGAACAACCCGCTCTCCGAGATCACCCACAAGCGCCGTGTTTCTGCACTGGGCCCGGGCGGTCTGACCCGTGAGCGTGCAGGCTTTGAAGTTCGTGACGTTCACCCGACGCACTACGGTCGTGTTTGCCCGATCGAAACGCCGGAAGGTCCGAACATCGGTCTGATCAACTCCCTGGCTGCCTATGCGCGCACCAACCAGTACGGCTTCCTCGAAAGCCCGTACCGTGTGGTGAAAGACGCGCTGGTGACCGACGAGATCGTCTTCCTGTCCGCCATCGAAGAAGCTGATCACGTGATCGCCCAGGCTTCGGCCACGATGAACGACAAGAAAGTCCTGATCGACGAGCTGGTAGCTGTTCGTCACTTGAACGAGTTCACCGTCAAGGCGCCGGAAGACGTCACCTTGATGGACGTATCGCCCAAGCAGGTAGTTTCTGTTGCCGCGTCGCTGATCCCGTTCCTGGAACACGATGACGCCAACCGTGCGTTGATGGGTTCCAACATGCAGC
Source organism: Pseudomonas sp. GW821-FHT01D09 (assembly GCF_059422465.1). NCBI lineage: Bacteria > Pseudomonadati > Pseudomonadota > Gammaproteobacteria > Pseudomonadales > Pseudomonadaceae > Pseudomonas > Pseudomonas sp. GW821-FHT01D09. The sequence continues at coordinate 61,465 of NZ_JBWKWY010000029.1, read as the reverse complement.
GTCAAGCTGTACCGACCCTGCGCGCTGACAAGCCGCTGGTAGGTACCGGCATGGAGCGTAACGTAGCTCGTGACTCCGGCGTTTGCGTCGTGGCTCGTCGTGGCGGCGTGATCGACTCCGTTGATGCCAGCCGTATCGTGGTTCGTGTTGCCGATGACGAAGTTGAAACTGGCGAAGCCGGTGTTGACATCTACAACCTGACCAAATACACCCGCTCGAACCAGAACACCTGCATCAACCAGCGTCCGCTGGTGAGCAAGGGTGATCGCGTTCAGCGTAGCGACATCATGGCCGACGGTCCGTCCACCGATATGGGTGAGCTGGCTCTGGGTCAGAACATGCGTATCGCGTTCATGGCATGGAACGGCTTCAACTTTGAAGACTCCATCTGCCTGTCCGAGCGTGTGGTTCAGGAAGACCGCTTCACCACGATCCACATCCAGGAACTGACCTGTGTGGCGCGTGACACCAAGCTTGGGCCTGAGGAAATCACTGCAGACATCCCGAACGTGGGTGAAGCTGCACTGAACAAGCTGGACGAAGCCGGTATCGTTTATGTAGGTGCTGAAGTTGGCGCTGGCGACATTCTGGTCGGTAAGGTCACTCCGAAAGGCGAGACCCAACTGACGCCAGAAGAGAAGCTGTTGCGTGCCATCTTCGGTGAAAAAGCCAGCGACGTTAAAGACACCTCCCTGCGCGTACCTACCGGTACCAAGGGTACTGTCATCGACGTACAGGTCTTCACCCGTGACGGCGTTGAGCGTGATGCTCGTGCACTGTCCATCGAGAAGACCCAGCTCGACGAGATCCGCAAGGACCTGAACGAAGAGTTCCGTATCGTTGAAGGCGCGACCTTCGAGCGTCTGCGTTCCGCCCTGGTAGGCCACAAGGCCGAAGGCGGCGCAGGTCTGAAGAAAGGTCAGGACATCACCGACGAAATCCTCGACGGTCTTGAGCACGGCCAGTGGTTCAAACTGCGCATGGCTGAAGACGCTCTGAACGAGCAGCTCGAGAAGGCCCAGGCCTATATCGTTGATCGCCGCCGTCTGCTGGACGACAAGTTTGAAGACAAGAAGCGCAAATTGCAGCAGGGCGATGACCTGGCTCCAGGCGTGCTGAAAATCGTCAAGGTTTACCTGGCAATCCGTCGTCGCATCCAGCCGGGCGACAAGATGGCCGGTCGTCACGGTAACAAAGGTGTGGTCTCCGTGATCATGCCGGTTGAAGACATGCCGCACGATGCCAATGGCACCCCGGTCGACGTCGTCCTCAACCCGTTGGGCGTACCTTCGCGTATGAACGTCGGTCAGATCCTTGAAACCCACCTGGGCCTCGCGGCCAAAGGTTTGGGCGAGAAGATCAACCGTATGATCGAAGAGCAGCGCAAGGTCGCAGACCTGCGTAAGTTCCTGCACGAGATCTACAACGAGATCGGCGGCCGCAAAGAAGAGCTGGATACCTTCTCCGACCAGGAAATCCTGGACCTGGCGAAGAACCTGCGCGGCGGCGTTCCAATGGCTACCCCGGTGTTCGACGGTGCCAAGGAAAGCGAAATCAAGGCCATGCTGAAACTGGCAGACCTGCCAGAAAGCGGCCAGATGCAGCTGTTCGACGGCCGTACCGGCAACAAGTTCGAGCGCCCGGTTACTGTTGGCTACATGTACATGCTGAAGCTGAACCACTTGGTAGACGACAAGATGCACGCTCGTTCTACCGGTTCGTATAGCCTGGTTACCCAGCAGCCGCTGGGTGGTAAGGCTCAGTTCGGTGGTCAGCGTTTCGGGGAGATGGAGGTCTGGGCACTGGAAGCATACGGTGCTGCATACACTCTGCAAGAAATGCTCACAGTGAAGTCGGACGATGTGAACGGTCGTACCAAGATGTACAAAAACATCGTGGACGGCGATCACCGTATGGAGCCGGGCATGCCCGAGTCCTTCAACGTGTTGATCAAAGAAATTCGTTCCCTCGGCATCGATATCGATCTGGAAACCGAATAACACGTGACGCGAATCGAGAGCGGGGCTGTTTAGCCCGCTCTCTGCTCCGCCAGGAGGAAAGGCCTTGAAAGACCTACTGAATTTGCTGAAAAACCAGGGTCAAGTCGAAGAGTTCGACGCCATCCGTATTGGACTGGCATCGCCTGAGATGATCCGTTCGTGGTCGTTCGGTGAAGTTAAAAAGCCGGAAACCATCAACTACCGTACGTTCAAACCTGAGCGTGACGGCCTGTTCTGCGCCAAGATCTTTGGCCCGGTAAAGGATTACGAGTGCCTGTGCGGTAAGTACAAGCGCTTGAAGCACCGTGGTGTGATCTGCGAGAAGTGCGGCGTTGAAGTTGCACTGGCCAAGGTTCGTCGTGAGCGCATGGCGCACATCGAGCTGGCTTCGCCGGTTGCCCACATCTGGTTCCTGAAATCGCTGCCGTCCCGTATCGGCTTGCTGATGGACATGACCCTGCGTGATATCGAACGCGTTCTCTACTTCGAGAGCTATGTCGTTATCGATCCAGGCATGACCACCCTTGAAAAAGGTCAGCTGCTCAACGACGAGCAGTACTTTGAAGCGCTGGAAGAATTCGGCGACGATTTCGATGCCCGCATGGGTGCCGAAGCTGTCCGCGAACTGCTGCACGCTATCGACCTGGAACACGAGATTGGCCGCCTGCGCGAAGAGATTCCGCAAACCAACTCCGAAACCAAGATCAAGAAACTGTCCAAGCGTCTGAAGTTGATGGAAGCCTTCCAGGGTTCCGGCAACCTGCCAGAGTGGATGGTGCTGACCGTTCTGCCGGTTCTGCCGCCAGACCTGCGTCCGCTGGTACCGTTGGACGGTGGTCGTTTCGCGACGTCCGACCTCAACGACCTGTACCGCCGCGTGATCAACCGTAACAACCGCTTGAAGCGCCTGCTTGACCTGTCCGCTCCGGACATCATCGTGCGTAACGAAAAGCGTATGTTGCAAGAAGCGGTCGATGCCCTGCTCGACAACGGTCGTCGTGGCCGCGCTATTACCGGTTCCAACAAGCGTCCTCTGAAATCCCTGGCTGACATGATCAAGGGTAAGCAAGGTCGTTTCCGTCAGAACTTGCTCGGTAAGCGTGTTGACTACTCCGGTCGTTCGGTAATTACCGTAGGCCCGACCCTGCGTCTGCACCAGTGCGGTCTGCCTAAGAAGATGGCGCTGGAGCTGTTCAAGCCGTTCATCTTCGGCAAGCTGGAAATGCGCGGTCTCGCGACCACCATCAAAGCGGCCAAGAAAATGGTCGAGCGCGAACTGCCAGAGGTTTGGGACGTTCTCGCTGAAGTGATTCGCGAACACCCGGTCCTGCTCAACCGTGCACCGACCCTTCACCGTCTGGGTATCCAGGCGTTTGAACCGGTACTGATCGAAGGTAAGGCTATCCAGCTGCACCCGCTGGTCTGTGCTGCGTACAACGCCGACTTCGACGGCGACCAAATGGCCGTGCACGTACCGCTGACACTGGAAGCCCAGTTGGAAGCGCGTGCGTTGATGATGTCGACCAACAACATCCTGTCGCCAGCCAACGGTGAGCCAATCATCGTTCCGTCGCAGGACGTTGTATTGGGTCTGTACTACATGACCCGTGAAGCGATCAACGCCAAGGGCGAAGGTCGTGTATTCGCTGACCTGCAAGAAGTTGACCGTGTGTTCCGTGCCGGCGAAGCCGCACTGCACGCCAAGGTCAAGGTTCGGATCCACGAAACCGTCAACGACCGTGACGGCGGCAGCGTGAGCAACACCCGTATCGTCGACACCACTGTCGGCCGTGCGCTGTTGTACCAGGTTGTGCCAAAAGGTCTGTCGTACGACGTCGTCAACCTGCCGATGAAGAAAAAGGCGATCTCCAAGCTGATCAACCAGTGCTATCGCGTGGTTGGTCTGAAAGAGACCGTGATCTTCGCTGACCAGTTGATGTACACCGGTTTTGCCTATTCGACCATTTCCGGCGTTTCCATCGGTGTTAACGACTTCGTTATCCCGGATGAAAAAGCCCGCATCATCAGTGCTGCCACTGATGAAGTGAAAGAGATCGAGAGCCAGTACGCCTCCGGCCTGGTAACCCAGGGCGAGAAGTACAACAAAGTGATCGACCTTTGGTCCAAGGCCAACGACGAAGTGTCCAAGGCGATGATGGCCAACCTCTCGAAAGAGAAGGTTATCGACCGTCATGGCGTGGAAGTCGATCAAGAGTCTTTCAACTCGATGTACATGATGGCCGACTCGGGCGCACGGGGTTCTGCTGCGCAGATCCGTCAGCTCGCCGGTATGCGTGGCCTGATGGCCAAGCCGGACGGTTCCATCATCGAAACGCCGATTACTGCGAACTTCCGTGAAGGTTTGAGCGTACTTCAGTACTTCATCTCTACTCACGGTGCTCGTAAAGGTCTGGCGGATACCGCGTTGAAAACCGCTAACTCCGGTTACCTGACTCGTCGTCTGGTAGACGTTGCACAAGATCTGGTTGTAACCGAGATCGATTGCGGCACCGAGCACGGCCTGCTGATGACTCCGCACATTGAAGGCGGTGACGTTGTAGAGCCGCTGGGTGAGCGCGTATTGGGTCGTGTTATTGCCCGTGACGTGTTCAAGCCAGGTACCGAGGAAGTTATCGTTCCTGCCGGCACCCTGGTGGATGAAAAGTGGGTCGAGTTCATCGAACTCAACAGCATCGACGAAGTGATTGTTCGCTCGCCGATCAGCTGCGAAACCCGCTACGGCATCTGCGCCAAGTGCTACGGCCGTGACTTGGCCCGTGGTCACCAGGTGAACATCGGTGAAGCGGTTGGCGTTATCGCTGCCCAGTCCATCGGTGAGCCGGGTACCCAGCTGACCATGCGTACGTTCCACATCGGTGGTGCGGCCAGCCGGACCTCCGCAGCCGACAGCGTTCAGGTGAAGAATGGCGGTACTGTCCGTCTGCACAACCTCAAGCACGTTGAGCGAGTGGATGGCTGCCTGGTAGCCGTGTCCCGTTCCGGTGAGCTGGCGATCGCTGATGACTTCGGTCGTGAGCGTGAGCGTTACAAGCTGCCGTACGGTGCTGTGATTTCGGTTAAGGAAGGTGACAAGGTCGACGCTGGCGCAATCGTGGCCAAGTGGGATCCGCACACTCACCCAATCGTTACCGAAATGAAAGGTACCGTGACCTACGTGGGCATGGAAGAAGGCATCACGATCAAGCGTCAGACTGACGAATTGACCGGTATGACCAACATTGAAGTGCTCGACGCCAAAGACCGTCCAGCTGCCGGTAAAGACATCCGTCCTGCCGTGAAGATGGTCGATGACAACGGCAAGGATCTGTTGCTGCCAGGCACTGACGTTATCGCTCAGTACTTCCTGCCAGCCAACGCCTTGGTCGGTGTGGCGGATGGTGCGAAGATCGCGATCGGTGATGTTATCGCGCGTATCCCGCAAGAAACTTCAAAGACCCGTGACATCACCGGTGGTCTGCCGCGTGTTGCCGACTTGTTTGAAGCGCGTCGTCCGAAAGAAGCGTCGATCCTGGCTGAAGTCAGCGGCACCATCGCGTTCGGTAAAGAGACCAAGGGCAAGCGCCGCCTGGTCATTACTCCGAACGACGGTAGCGATCCGTATGAAGAGCTGATTCCGAAGTGGCGTCACCTGAACGTCTTTGAAGGCGAACAGGTAAACCGCGGCGAAGTTATCTCCGACGGCCCGAGCGATCCACACGACATCCTGCGTCTGCTGGGTGTGAGTGCGCTGGCCAAGTACATCGTCAACGAGATCCAGGACGTTTACCGTCTGCAAGGCGTGAAGATCAACGATAAGCACATCGAGACCATCCTGCGTCAGATGCTGCGTAAAGTTGAAATCGCTGAATCCGGCGATTCGAGTTTCATCAAGGGCGACCAGATGGAACTGACTCACGTACTGGTAGAAAACGAGCGTCTGGCAACCGAAGAGAAGTTTGTTTCCAAATTCACTCGTGTGTTGCTGGGTATCACCAAGGCGTCGTTGTCCACTGAGTCGTTCATCTCGGCGGCCTCCTTCCAGGAGACCACTCGCGTACTGACCGAAGCAGCGGTAACCGGCAAGCGCGATTACCTGCGCGGCCTGAAAGAAAACGTGGTTGTGGGTCGTCTGATCCCGGCCGGTACCGGCTTGGCCTACCACAGCGAGCGTAAGCGTCGCCGTGAACTCGACAAGCCGTTGCGCGTAAGCGCCAGTGAAGTGGAAGCTGCACTGACCGAAGCGCTGAACTCTAGCGGTAACTGAGTTCTGCGATAAATAAGGCCGGGCCCTGGCAGCCCCGTTCGTCGGAACAAGACAGTTTTGTCGGGTTTCGATGGAAGGGGAGGTCGGGGCCTTGCCTTGACTGGGGGCAAGATCCTCTTTAGACTCTTGTACCCCTAAATTTGGCGGGAATTCGTTCCTGCCATTTTGCTTTTCTTGCAAGACAATAGCGTCGCAAGACAACAGTGGAGCTAGTAGATGGCAACTATCAACCAGCTGGTACGTCAGCCGCGTAAGCGTATCGTCGAGAAATCCGACGTGCCTGCGCTGCAGAACTGCCCGCAACGTCGTGGCGTATGCACTCGCGTGTATACCACTACGCCGAAAAAACCTAACTCGGCACTGCGTAAAGTATGCCGTGTGCGCCTGACCAACGGTTTCGAGGTTTCCTCGTACATCGGTGGTGAAGGCCACAACCTGCAAGAGCACAGCGTGGTACTGATCCGCGGCGGTCGTGTAAAAGACTTGCCAGGTGTTCGTTACCACACCGTACGCGGCTCCTTGGATACTTCCGGCGTTAAAGGTCGTAACCAGGGTCGTTCGAAGTACGGTACCAAGAAGCCTAAGTAGTAGCGGCTTTTTGTAAACTGAATCATCTTATTTTCTGAGTCGATAAGAGTAAGGTCGGAGGCGTCCCGCAAGGGCACCGATTCCGAACGAACCTGAAGACCGTTTGAGGGCTTATCCATGCCAAGAAGACGCGTAGCAGCCAAGCGCGAAGTGCTTGACGATCCAAAATACGGAAGCCAAATCCTGGCCAAGTTCATGAACCACGTGATGGAAAGCGGCAAGAAAGCCGTTGCCGAGCGTATCGTTTATGGCGCGCTGGAAAAGGTTAAAGAACGCAAGAACAGCGATCCCCTGGAAATCTTCGAGAAAGCTCTCGACGCCATCGCTCCGCTGGTCGAAGTGAAGTCGCGCCGTGTAGGCGGTGCTACTTACCAGGTTCCGGTCGAAGTTCGCCCGTCCCGTCGTAACGCCCTGGCAATGCGCTGGTTGGTAGACTTCGCCCGTAAGCGCGGCGAGAAGTCTATGGCTCTGCGTTTGGCCGGCGAGCTGTTGGACGCTGCTGAAGGTAAAGGTGCTGCTGTTAAGAAGCGTGAAGACGTGCACCGTATGGCTGAAGCTAACAAAGCTTTCTCGCACTACCGCTTCTAATCTTAGCTTCACTAATTTTGCGAGGGCTTTATGGCTCGTACTACTCCGATTAGCCGCTACCGTAACATCGGTATCGTTGCTCACGTGGATGCTGGTAAAACCACCACCACTGAGCGCGTACTGTTTTACACCGGCAAAAGTCACAAAATGGGCGAGGTGCATGATGGCGCCGCGACCACAGACTGGATGGTTCAGGAGCAGGAGCGTGGTATTACCATTACTTCTGCTGCTATTACCGCCTTCTGGAAAGGTTCTGCCAAGCAGTACAAGGACGAGCACCGCTTTAACGTAATCGATACCCCGGGCCACGTGGACTTCACTATTGAAGTTGAGCGTTCCCTGCGTGTACTCGACGGCGCGGTCGTTGTGTTCTGCGGTACTTCGGGTGTTGAGCCTCAGTCGGAAACCGTATGGCGTCAAGCCAACAAGTACGGTGTTCCACGTCTTGTTTACGTAAACAAGATGGACCGTGCCGGTGCGAACTTCCTGCGCGTGATCGGTCAGATCAAGCAGCGCCTGGGTCACACTCCGGTGCCAATCCAGTTGGCAATCGGTTCCGAAGACAACTTCCAGGGCCAGATCGATCTGATCACCATGGAAGCGGTCTACTGGAACGATGCCGACAAAGGCATGACTCCTCGTCGCGAGCCTATTCCTGCTGAACTGCAGGAGCTGGCTGACGAATGGCGCAACAACCTGGTAGAAGCTGCGGCCGAAGCCAACGAAGAATTGATGAACAAGTACCTCGAAGGTGAAGAACTCACCAACGTGGAAATCAAGGCTGCTCTGCGTCAGCGTACTATTGCTGGTGAGATCGTCTTGGCTGTTTGTGGTTCTTCCTTCAAGAACAAGGGTGTTCCCCTGGTTCTCGACGCCGTGATCGACTACCTGCCTGCTCCAACCGACATTCCTGCTATCAAGGGTACCAACCCGGATAACGAGGAAGAAGAGATGGAGCGACATGCAGACGACAGCGAGCCGTTCTCGGCCTTGGCGTTCAAGATCGCTACCGACCCATTCGTGGGTACCCTGACTTTCGTCCGCGTTTACTCGGGCGTGTTGGCCTCCGGCGACGGCGTGATCAACTCGGTCAAGGGCAAGAAAGAGCGTGTGGGTCGTATGGTGCAAATGCACGCAAACGCCCGTGAAGAGATCAAGGAAGTGCGCGCTGGTGACATCGCGGCCCTGATCGGCATGAAGGACGTCACCACTGGTGAAACCTTGTGCAACGCTGATAAGCCAATCATCCTGGTTCGCATGGACTTCCCGGAGCCGGTTATTTCGGTTGCCGTAGAGCCTAAGACTAAGGATGACCAGGAAAAAATGGGTATCGCACTGGGCAAGCTTGCTCAGGAAGATCCATCTTTCCGCGTCAAGACTGATGAAGAGACTGGTCAAACGATCATCTCCGGCATGGGCGAGTTGCACCTGGACATCCTGGTTGACCGGATGCGCCGTGAGTTCAACGTCGAAGCCAACATCGGTAAGCCTCAGGTTTCCTATCGTGAGCGCATCACGAAGAACTGTGAAATCGAAGGCAAGTTCGTTCGTCAGTCCGGCGGTCGTGGTCAGTTCGGTCACTGCTGGATCCGTTTTGCTCCTGCTGACGAAGGTCAGGAAGGTCTGCAATTCGTGAACGAAGTAGTAGGTGGTGTTGTTCCTAAGGAATACATCCCTGCTATCCAGAAGGGCATCGAGGAGCAGATGAAGAACGGTGTTGTTGCCGGCTATCCGCTGATCGGCCTGAAAGCAACCGTTTTTGACGGTTCTTACCACGACGTCGACTCCAACGAGATGGCGTTTAAGGTGGCTGCCTCCATGGCAACCAAGCAACTGGCCCAGAAGGGCGGTGGTGAGTTGCTTGAGCCAATCATGGCGGTAGAAGTTGTTACACCTGAAGACTATATGGGTGATGTCATGGGCGACCTTAACCGTCGTCGCGGCATGATCTTGGGTATGGAAGACACGGTTTCCGGCAAAGTGATTCGCGCCGAGGTTCCGTTGGGTGAGATGTTCGGTTATGCGACCGACGTTCGCTCCATGTCCCAGGGTCGCGCAAGCTACTCTATGGAATTCAAAAAATACAACACAGCTCCGGCGCATATCGCTGAAACTGTATCCAAAAAACAAGGCTGATTCAGTCCTTTAGGCAAGGAGTTAATTGTCGTGGCTAAAGAAAAATTTGATCGTTCCCTACCGCACGTCAACGTTGGCACCATCGGTCACGTTGACCACGGTAAAACCACTCTGACTGCTGCTCTGACTCGCGTTTGCTCCGAAGTATTCGGTTCCGCAATCGTTGATTTCGATAAAATCGACAGCGCGCCAGAAGAAAAAGCTCGTGGTATCACCATCAACACCGCGCACGTTGAATACAACTCGCTGATCCGTCACTACGCTCACGTTGACTGCCCAGGTCACGCCGACTATGTGAAGAACATGATCACCGGTGCTGCCCAGATGGACGGCGCAATCCTGGTTTGCTCGGCCGCTGATGGTCCGATGCCACAAACCCGTGAGCACATCCTGCTGTCCCGTCAGGTTGGCGTTCCGTACATCGTGGTTTTCCTGAACAAGGCTGACCTGGTAGACGACGCTGAGCTGCTGGAACTGGTTGAGATGGAAGTGCGCGATCTGCTGAGCACTTACGACTTCCCAGGCGACGACACTCCGATCATCATCGGTTCTGCTCGTATGGCTCTGGAAGGTAACGACGAAAACGAAATGGGCACCACTGCTGTTCGTAAACTGGTTGAGACTCTGGATAGCTACATTCCAGATCCAGTTCGTGTTATCGACAAGCCGTTCCTGATGCCAATCGAAGACGTATTCTCGATCTCCGGTCGCGGTACTGTTGTAACTGGCCGTATCGAGCGCGGTATCGTCAAGGTTCAGGATCCACTGGAAATCGTTGGTCTGCGTGACACTACCGTCACCACCTGCACCGGTGTTGAAATGTTCCGTAAGCTGCTCGACGAAGGTCGTGCTGGCGAGAACTGCGGCGTTCTGCTGCGTGGTACCAAGCGTGACGACGTTGAGCGTGGCCAGGTTCTGGTCAAGCCAGGTTCGGTCAAGCCGCACACCAAGTTCGAAGCTGAAGTGTACGTGCTGAGCAAAGAAGAAGGCGGTCGTCACACTCCGTTCTTCAAAGGCTACCGTCCACAGTTCTACTTCCGTACTACTGACGTGACTGGTAACTGCGAACTGCCGGAAGGCGTTGAGATGGTAATGCCGGGCGACAACATCAAAATGGTTGTTACCCTGATCAAAACCATCGCAATGGAAGACGGTCTGCGCTTCGCTATCCGTGAAGGCGGCCGTACCGTTGGTGCTGGTGTTGTAGCTAAAATCATCGAGTAAGCATCTCTTCTGAGATAGCTTCGATGCTTTGAAAAGCCCCCGCTCAGCGGGGGCTTTTTTATTGGGTTGACACCTATCTGGGGCGTCTATAGAATTGCGCCTCCTTTTAACGGGCGTATTGCGCTCGCTGGGAATAGCAGCCGGAGTCTGAAATCCAATGCAAAATCAGCAAATCCGTATCAGGTTGAAGGCTTTTGACCATCGCCTGATCGACCAATCCACCCAGGAAATCGTGGAAACCGCGAAACGTACTGGGGCACAAGTGCGTGGTCCTATTCCACTGCCTACCCGCAAAGAGCGGTTCACCGTTCTGGTCTCCCCGCACGTCAACAAAGACGCGCGTGACCAGTACGAGATCCGTACTCATAAGCGCGTTCTGGACATCGTCCAGCCAACGGATAAAACCGTTGATGCTCTTATGAAGCTTGATCTGGCGGCCGGTGTGGAAGTACAGATCAGCCTCGGCTAAGACTCGGGTCTTAGTCGTGTAACGCTCTGAAATGGGCGGCCATAGCGGGTGAAAGCCCCGTACACTCATGAGGTTTACAACATGACTATTGGTGTAGTCGGTCGTAAATGCGGTATGACCCGTATTTTCACCGAAGAAGGTGTCTCCATTCCGGTCACGGTCATTGAGATCGAGCCGAATCGCGTCACCCAGTTCAAAACTGAAGAAACCGATGGCTATCGTGCAGTGCAAGTCACTGTCGGCGAGCGTCGTGCTTCGCGCGTGACTGCTGCTCAAGCAGGTCACTTCGCTAAAGCAAACGTTGCAGCTGGTCGTACTGTCATGGAGTTCCGTCTTGAAGATGGCGACTACCAGGCTGGCGATCTGATCAACGCTGAAATCTTCGCCGCTGGTCAACTGGTTGATGTAACCGGTCAGTCCAAGGGTAAAGGCTTCCAGGGTACGATCAAGCGTTGGAATTTCCGTGGCCAAGACAACACTCACGGTAACTCCGTTTCCCACCGCGTCCCGGGCTCTATTGGCCAGTGCCAGACTCCTGGTCGTGTATTCAAGGGCAAAAAAATGTCCGGTCATATGGGCGCTGAGCGCGTGACCGTGCAGTCCCTCGAAGTAGTGCGCGTCGACGCTGAACGCAATCTGTTGTTGGTCAAGGGTGCTGTTCCTGGCGCTACTGGCGGCAACCTGGTTGTACGTCCAGCGGCCAAGGCTCGCGGTTAAGGGGAAGCTGACATGCAATTAAATGTAAATGACGCTCAAGCGATCGAAGTTTCCGAACTGACATTTGGCGGCGAATTCAACGAGACGCTCGTTCACCAAGCAGTCGTGGCCTACATGGCCGGCGGCCGTCAAGGTAGCAAGCAGCAAAAGACCCGTTCCGACGTTCGTGGTGGCGGTAAGCGCCCTTGGCGTCAGAAAGGTACTGGCCGTGCTCGTGCCGGTACTATCCGTAGCCCAATCTGGCGTGGCGGCGGTACCACTTTCGCAGCTCGTCCACAGGATCACTCTCAGAAGCTCAACAAGAAGATGTATCGCGCAGCACTGCGCTCCATCCTTGCTGAACTCGTGCGTACTGATCGTCTGGTCGTGGTTCAGGACTTCGCTGTTGAAGGTCCAAAAACCAAAGATCTGCTGGGCAAGCTGAACAACATGAATCTGACCGACGTTTTGATCGTGTCCGAAGCTGTTGATCAGAACCTGTACCTGGCTGCTCGCAACCTGCCACACGTTGATGTCCGTGACGTGCAAGGTTCCGATCCAGTTAGTCTGATCGCATACGACAAGGTGTTGATCACCGTGTCGGCCGTGAAGAAATTCGAGGAGCTGCTGGGATGAACCAGGAACGCGTATTTAAAGTTCTGCTTGGCCCGCACGTTTCCGAAAAGGCTACGGTTCTGGCTGACAAGAAAGGCCAGTTCGTTTTCAAGGTTGCAACTGACGCAACCAAGCTGGAAATCAAGAAGGCCGTCGAAAGCCTGTTCAGCGTGAAAGTAGAGCGTGTTACTACCCTGAATGTTCTGGGTAAGAGCAAGCGCACTGCTCGCGGTCTGGGCAAGCGTAATGACTGGAAGAAGGCAGTTATCTCCCTTCAGCCAGGCCAAGATCTCGATTTCAGCAGCAGTGCTGAGTAAGGAAGGGGTGCATCATGGCAATCGTTAAATGCAAACCGACTTCCCCTGGCCGCCGTTTTGTGGTCAAGGTGGTCAACCAGGAGCTGCATAAAGGCGCTCCTCACGCACCGCTGCTCGAGAAGAAATCGAAGACTGGTGGTCGTAACAACAATGGTCGTATTACCACTCGTCACATCGGTGGTGGCCATAAGCAGCATTATCGTCTGGTCGATTTCCGTCGCAACGACAAAGATGGCATCTCTGCCACTGTCGAGCGTATCGAATACGATCCAAACCGTACTGCTCACATCGCTCTGCTGCTGTACGCAGATGGCGAGCGTCGCTACATCATCGCGCCTAAAGGCGTGAGTGCTGGCGACCAGCTGATCGCAGGTGCCCTGGCACCGATCAAGCCGGGCAACGCTCTGCAGCTGCGTAACATTCCAGTTGGTAGCACCGTACACGGCATCGAATTGAAGCCAGGTAAAGGCGCACAGATCGCTCGTTCCGCTGGTGCTTCGGCTCAGCTGATCGCTCGTGAAGGTGTCTACGTGACCCTGCGTCTGCGTTCTGGTGAGATGCGTAAAGTACTGGCTGAGTGCCGTGCGACCCTGGGCGAAGTCTCGAACTCCGAGCACAGCCTGCGTTCGTTGGGTAAAGCTGGTGCCAAACGCTGGCGTGGCGTTCGCCCAACCGTTCGTGGTGTTGCCATGAACCCGGTTGACCACCCACACGGTGGTGGTGAAGGTCGTACCTCTGGTGGTCGTCATCCGGTATCGCCATGGGGCTTCCCGACTAAGGGCGCGAAGACTCGTGGTAATAAGCGTACCGACAAAATGATCGTCCGTCGTCGCAAGTAAATAGAGGGATACGACAGTGCCACGTTCTCTGAAAAAAGGTCCTTTTATTGATCTTCACCTACTGAAGAAGATCGAAGTGGCGGCGGAAAAGAACGATCGCAAACCAGTTAAGACCTGGTCGCGCCGTTCTATGATCCTGCCACAAATGGTCGGTTTGACCATCGCAGTACACAACGGTCGTCAGCACGTCCCAGTTCTCGTTAACGAAGACATGGTCGGCCACAAACTGGGCGAGTTTGCCGGTACCCGCACTTATCGTGGGCACGTGGCAGACAAGAAAGCCAAGCGTTAAGGGGTTAGGAAATGGAAGTAGCCGCTAAGTTGTCGGGCGCTCGAATCTCCGCCCAGAAAGCCCGCTTGGTCGCCGACCAGATCCGCGGGAAGAAGGTGGGCGAAGCGCTCAACCTGTTGGCTTTCAGCAGTAAGAAAGCCGCCGAGATCATGAAGAAAGTGCTGGAGTCGGCCGTAGCCAACGCCGAGCATAACGAAGGCGCAGACGTTGATGACCTGAAGGTCAGCACCGTTTTCGTCAACGAAGGGCGTTCGCTGAAGCGTATCATGCCGCGTGCCAAAGGCCGTGCTGATCGCATCGTCAAGCGGTCTTGCCATATCACTGTCAAGGTTGCTGACAAGTAACGGAGTCGAAGAGATGGGTCAGAAAGTACATCCCATTGGCATTCGCCTGGGAATCGTCAAGGAGCACACCTCCGTCTGGTACGCAGACGGTCGGACTTATGCGGACTATTTGTTCGCTGATCTGAAGGTGCGTGAGTATCTCCAAGACAAACTAAAAAGCGCGTCCGTAAGCCGTATCGATATCCATCGTCCGGCCCAAACTGCACGTATCACCATCCACACCGCTCGTCCAGGTATCGTTATCGGGAAGAAAGGTGAAGATGTTGAGAAACTGCGTCAGGACCTGACCAAGCAAATGGGTGTGCCTGTGCACATCAATATCGAAGAGATCCGCAAGCCGGAGCTCGACGGTATGCTGGTTGCGCAGAGCGTAGCTCAGCAGCTGGAGCGCCGCGTAATGTTCCGTCGTGCTATGAAGCGCGCTGTACAGAACGCCATGCGCATTGGTGCCAAGGGCATCAAAATCCAAGTGAGCGGTCGTCTCGGCGGTGCTGAAATCGCACGTACTGAATGGTATCGCGAAGGTCGTGTGCCACTGCACACCCTGCGTGCCGACATCGACTATGCCAACTACGAAGCTCACACCACTTACGGTGTGATCGGTGTAAAGGTTTGGATCTTCAAGGGCGAAGTAATTGGTGGTCGCCAAGAAGAACTGAAACCACAAGCACCAGCGCCTCGTAAAAAAGCTGCTAAGTAAGGGGTACGCCAAATGTTGCAACCTAAGCGTACGAAGTTCCGCAAGCAGATGACAGGCCACAACCGTGGTCTGGCACAGCGCGGTAGCAAAGTCAGCTTCGGCGAGTTCGCGCTGAAGTCTGTAGCTCGTGGTCGTCTCACCGCTCGTCAGATCGAGTCAGCGCGTCGTGCACTGACCCGTCACGTAAAACGTGGCGGCAAGATCTGGATCCGTGTATTCCCGGACAAGCCGATCTCCAAAAAACCTCTCGAGGTTCGGATGGGTAAAGGTAAGGGTAACGTGGAATACTGGGTAGCCCAGATTCAGCCAGGCAAAGTCCTGTATGAAATCGAGGGTGTAACTGAAGAGCTGGCGCGTGAGGCTTTTGCCCTGGCTGCTGCAAAGCTGCCGCTCGCCACCGCCTTTGTTAAACGGACGGTGATGTGATGAAAGCGAATGAACTTCGTGAAAAATCCGCACAGCAGCTGAACGAGCAACTGCTCGGCCTGCTGCGCGACCAGTTCAATCTGCGTATGCAGAAAGCAACTGGCCAGTTGGGGCAGTCTCATCTGCTCTCGCAAGTTAAGCGTGACATTGCTCGCGTGAAGACTGTGCTCAACCAGCAGGCAGGTAAGTGATCATGGCTGAAGCCGAAAAGACTGTCCGTACGCTGACTGGCCGTGTTGTCAGCGACAAGATGGACAAAACCATCACCGTTTTGATCGAGCGTCGCGTTAAGCACCCGATCTACGGTAAATATGTTAAGCGTTCGACTAAGCTGCACGCGCACGACGAAACCAACCAGTGCCACATCGGCGACAAAGTCACTATTCGTGAAACTCGTCCGCTGGCCAAGACCAAGTCTTGGGCACTGGTTGATGTTCTCGAACGCGCTGTGGAAGTCTAAGGACTAGGGGTCGGAGAAATTATATGATTCAGACTCAATCCATGCTCGATGTGGCCGATAACAGCGGCGCTCGCCGTGTTATGTGCATCAAGGTGCTGGGTGGCTCCCATCGTCGTTACGCTGGTATCGGTGACATCATCAAAGTTACCGTCAAGGAAGCAATTCCGCGCGGTAAAGTGAAAAAAGGCCAAGTGATGACTGCTGTTGTAGTCCGCACTCGTCACGGCGTACGTCGTGCTGATGGCTCCATTATCCGCTTTGATGGCAACGCTGCTGTTCTTCTGAACAACAAGCAAGAGCCGATCGGCACCCGTATCTTTGGGCCAGTGACCCGTGAACTTCGTACTGAGAAGTTCATGAAGATCGTCTCGCTCGCCCCAGAAGTGCTGTAAGGAGATCCGACATGCAAAAGATTCGTCGTGACGACGAGATCATCGTGATCGCCGGCAAAGACAAAGGTAAGCGCGGTAAGGTGCTGAAGGTTCTTGCTGATGACCGTCTGGTCATTGGTGGTCTGAACCTGGTCAAGCGTCATACCAAGCCTAACCCCGCGTCGGGCGTACAGGGCGGTATCGTCGAGAAAGAAGCGCCATTGCACGCTTCTAACGTCGCCATCTTCAACGGCGAAACCAACAAGGCTGACCGCGTTGGTTTCAAAGTAGAAGACGGTAAGAAAATTCGTGTCTTCAAGTCGACCCAAAAAGCGGTTGATGCTTGAACACTGCTAGGTAGATAAGACCATGGCACGACTAAAAGAGATTTACCGGAAGGAAATCGCTCCGAAGCTTAAGGAAGAACTTAAGCTTTCGAACGTGATGGAAGTTCCGCGCGTTACCAAAATCACCCTGAACATGGGTCTGGGCGAAGCGATCGGCGACAAAAAAGTCATCGAACACGCTGTTGCTGACCTGGAAAAGATCACCGGTCAAAAAGTCGTTGTGACTTACGCTCGGAAATCCATCGCTGGCTTTAAAGTCCGTGAAGGTTGGCCGATCGGCGTCAAAGTGACTCTGCGCCGTGAGCGTATGTACGAGTTCCTGGATCGTCTGCTGTCGATCTCCCTGCCTCGGGTTCGCGACTTCCGCGGCCTGAATGCCAAGTCCTTCGATGGTCGTGGTAACTACAGCATGGGCGTGAAAGAGCAGATCATCTTCCCGGAAATCGACTACGACAAGATCGATGCTCTCCGCGGTCTGGACATCACCCTGACCACCACTGCCAAGAACGATGATGAAGGCCGCGCTCTGCTGCGTGCGTTCAAATTCCCGTTCCGCAACTGATTGGAGTAGGACCATGGCCAAGATGAGCATGAAAAACCGCGAGCTGAAGCGTCAGCTCACGGTTGCCAAGTACGCCAAGAAGCGTGCAGCACTGAAAGCTATCATCGTTGATCTGAACGCAAGTCCAGAAGCGCGTTGGGAAGCTACAGTAGCTCTGCAGAAGCAGCCACGTGACGCAAGCGCCTCGCGCATGCGTAACCGCTGCCGCCTGACCGGTCGTCCACACGGCGTTTACCGCAAGTTCGGCCTCGGCCGTAACAAACTGCGTGAAGCGGCTATGCGTGGTGACGTACCAGGTCTGGTCAAAGCCAGCTGGTAAGTACTTTCGACGTCTCGGTGGCCAGGATCGCAAGATACTGACCGCCGGTGGCCTAGAAACTGGAACAAGCCCCTTTTGGGGCTTGTTTCATTTCCGGAGTGTGTCTAAAATACGCGGCTCGCCTGAGCCCGTGTGTTTTATGCCCGGAGATTCTCGGTGACATATGTAGCCGCAAGGCTAATTTTTTTGTATTAGGAGCGTCTAGCCCATGAGTATGCAGGACCCGTTAGCGGACATGCTAACTCGTATCCGTAATGCCCAGATGGCTGAAAAGTCCGTCGTAAGCATGCCATCTTCCACGTTGAAGGTAGCTGTTGCCAAAGTCCTGAAAGACGAAGGCTACATTGCGGGTTATCAGATCAGCAGCGAAATCAAGCCACTGCTGTCCATCGAGCTGAAGTACTTCGAAGGCCGTCCGGTCATCGAGGAAGTGAAGCGCGTTAGCCGTCCAGGCCTGCGTCAGTACAAGTCCGTTGAAGATCTGCCGAAAGTTCGTGGCGGTCTCGGTGTGTCTATCGTCTCCACCAACAAAGGTGTGATGACGGATCGTGCTGCGCGCGCTGCCGGTGTCGGCGGCGAAGTTCTTTGCACTGTGTTCTAAGGGGGGATAAGCATGTCTCGCGTCGCTAAGAACCCCGTTAAGCTGCCAGCCGGTGTCGAAGTCAAATTCGCAGGCCAACAGCTTTCGGTGAAGGGTGCCAAGGGTACTCTTGAACTGAACATCCATTCGTCCGTTGAGATCGTTGAAGAAGCTGGTGAGCTGCGTTTCGCTGCTCGCAATGGCGATCAACAAACTCGCGCAATGGCCGGTACCACGCGTGCGTTGGTAAACAACATGGTCCAAGGCGTAAGCCAAGGCTTCGAGCGTAAGCTCCAGCTGGTCGGTGTTGGTTACAAAGCGCAAGCAAAAGGCACGGTTTTGAACCTGGCCCTTGGCTTCTCGCACCCAGTGGATTACGAACTGCCGGAAGGCATCACCGCTGAAACTCCTAGCCAGACCGATATCCTGATCAAGGGCATCGATAAGCAGCTGGTAGGTCAAGTGGCTGCCGAGATCCGCGACTTCCGTCCACCAGAGCCGTACAAAGGCAAAGGTGTGCGCTACGCGGACGAAGTCGTCCGTCGTAAAGAAGCCAAGAAGAAGTAGGGCATAGCAAATGACCGACAAAAAAGTTACTCGACTGCGTCGCGCTCGCAAAGCACGCCTGAAAATGCACGAACTCGAAGTCGTGCGTCTCTGCGTGTTCCGCTCGTCGCAGCACATCTACGCCCAGGTCATCTCGGCCGACGGCAACAAAGTCCTGGCAAGCGCCTCGACTTTGGATAAAGAACTGCGTGATGGTGCCACTGGCAACATCGACGCGGCCACTAAGGTTGGCCAGCTGGTCGCTACGCGTGCTAAGGCCGCTGGCGTCTCGCAAGTGGCTTTCGACCGCTCTGGCTTCAAGTACCACGGCCGCGTTAAAGCGCTGGCTGATGCTGCTCGTGAAGCTGGGCTGGAGTTCTAAGTTATGTCAAATAACGACCAAAAGCGCGACGAAGGTTACATTGAGAAGCTGGTTCAAGTTAACCGCGTAGCCAAAACCGTTAAAGGCGGCCGTATCTTCACCTTCACCGCGTTGACCGTGGTTGGTGATGGCAAGGGCCGTGTTGGCTTCGGCCGTGGCAAGTCGCGTGAAGTGCCTGCTGCGATCCAGAAGGCAATGGAAGCTGCTCGTCGCAACATGATCCAAGTTGACCTGAACGGCACCACTCTGCAGTACGCAATGAAGTCCGCTCACGGCGCTTCGAAGGTGTACATGCAGCCTGCTTCTGAAGGTACCGGTATCATCGCTGGCGGCGCTATGCGTGCTGTCCTCGAGGTTGCTGGCGTTCAGAACGTTCTGGCCAAGTGCTACGGCTCGACTAACCCTGTAAACGTGGTTCACGCCACTTTCAAGGGTTTGAAAGCTATGCAATCTCCTGAATCCATTGCCGCCAAGCGTGGCAAAAGCGTCAAGGAGATCTTCTGATCATGGCTACCGTTAAAGTAACGCTGATCAAAAGCATGACCGGCCGCATCCCTAACCACAAATTGTGCGTTAAGGGTTTGGGTCTGCGTCGCATCGGTCACACTGTAGAAGTCCAGGATACTCCCGAGAATCGCGGGATGATCAACAAGGCTTACTACATGCTGCGTGTCGAGGGTTAATCGATGAAACTCAATGATCTGAGTCCAGCGCCGGGTTCCCGTCGCGAAAAGCATCGTCCGGGCCGTGGTATCGGTAGCGGTTTGGGTAAGACTGGTGGCCGTGGCCACAAAGGTCAAACCTCCCGCTCCGGTGGCACCATCGCTCCAGGCTTTGAAGGCGGTCAACAGCCGCTGCATCGTCGCCTGCCGAAGTTCGGTTTCGTTTCCCTGAAAGCCATGGATCGCGCAGAAGTGCGTTTGTCCGAGCTGGCTAAAGTGGAAGGCGACATCGTTACCGTGCAGACCCTGAAAGATGCCAACGTGATCAACGTCAACGTACAGCGTGTGAAAATCATGCTGTCCGGTGAAGTGACTCGCGCTGTCACTATCGGCAAGGGAATCGGCGCCACCAAAGGTGCGCGTTCGGCTATCGAAGCAGCTGGCGGCAAGTTCGAGGAATAAATGGCTAAGCAAGGTGCTCTCTCAGCGCTCGGCAAAGGCGGTATGTCTGAACTTTGGGCTCGTCTGCGTTTTCTGTTCCTGGCGATTATCGTCTACCGAATAGGCGCACACATCCCGGTTCCAGGTATCAACCCGGACCGACTCGCAGACCTGTTTCGACAGAATGAGGGGACCATTCTTAGCTTGTTCAACATGTTTTCCGGCGGCGCGCTGGAGCGGATGAGCATCTTTGCACTGGGGATCATGCCGTACATTTCGGCATCGATCATCATGCAGTTGATGAGCGCCGTCAGCCCGCAGCTGGAGCAGTTGAAGAAGGAAGGTGAAGCTGGTCGTCGCAAGATTAGCCAGTACACCCGCTACCTCACTGTCGTTCTTGCTCTTGTCCAGGCGATTGGCATGTCCATTGGCCTGGCAGGGCAGGGCGTAGCGTTCACTGGTGACTTTGGCTTCCATTTCGTCGCGGTAACCACGTTTGTGGCTGGTGCGATGTTCATGATGTGGCTGGGTGAGCAGATTACTGAGCGTGGTGTTGGCAACGGTATCTCGATGTTGATTTTCGCAGGTATCGTCGCCGGTCTTCCGAGGGCAATCGGGCAGTCTTTCGAGTCTGCACGTCAGGGTGATATCAATATCTTCGCCTTGGTTGCCATCGGTTTGCTGGCAGTAGCGATTATCGGTTTTGTGGTGTTCATTGAGCGTGGCCAGCGTCGTATTGCTGTTCACTACGCCAAGCGTCAGCAGGGCCGCAAGGTCTTCGCCGCGCAGACCAGCCACTTGCCGCTGAAAGTGAATATGGCCGGTGTAATTCCTGCTATCTTCGCGAGCAGCATTTTGCTGTTTCCGGCTTCGTTGGGTGCCTGGTTCGGTCAGTCTGAAGGTATGGGCTGGTTGCAGGACATCTCGCAGTCGATCGCTCCTGGTCAGCCGTTGAATATTCTGCTGTTTAGTGCAGGGATTATTTTCTTCTGCTTCTTCTATACGGCGTTGATGTTCAATCCGAAAGACGTAGCGGAAAACCTGAAGAAGTCCGGTGCCTTTATTCCGGGTATTCGTCCAGGCGAGCAGTCGGCACGCTACATTGATGGCGTTCTGACCCGTTTGACCCTGTTCGGTGCTCTATATATGACGGCCGTGTGCTTGTTGCCCCAGTTCCTGGTGGTTGCAGCAAACGTTCCGTTCTACCTTGGCGGGACCTCGTTGCTGATCGTCGTCGTGGTTGTGATGGACTTCATGTCCCAAGTACAATCGCACCTCGTTTCGCACCAGTACGAATCCCTGATGAAGAAAGCCAACCTGAAGGGCTACGGCAGCGGCATGTTGCGCTGAGTACCCCATAAGGTTCGAGGAGTTGGTGATGAAAGTTCGTGCATCGGTGAAAAAGCTGTGCCGTAACTGCAAGATTATTCGCCGCGAAGGTGTTGTTCGAGTAATTTGCAGCGCGGAACCGCGTCACAAACAGCGCCAAGGCTGAGTGTGATCCGCTTGAAGCCCGGCAGCTAGTGCGCTGCCGGGTTGATTATTTGTTATTACAGCGATATTATCTCGCGCCCTATTTCTTGGCTTCCGGGGCGTAGGTAGCTGTCAATTGGAGTCCCACTGAATGGCCCGTATTGCAGGCGTTAACATTCCAGATAACAAGCACACTGTTATCTCGCTGACCTACATCTATGGTGTTGGTCGCACTACTGCGCAGAAAATTTGCGCAGTTGCTGGGGTAAACCCAGCCGCTAAGATCAAGGATCTGAGCGACGAGCAGATTGAATCGCTGCGTGGCGAAGTGGCGAAGTTCACCACTGAAGGTGACCTGCGTCGCGAAATCAACATGAAAATCAAGCGTTTGATGGACCTCGGTTGCTATCGCGGTCTGCGTCATCGTCGTGGTCTTCCAGTGCGCGGTCAGCGTACCAAGACTAACGCGCGTACCCGTAAAGGTCCGCGTAAGCCGATCCGCAAGTAATCGCCCCAGCGAATCGACAGGAAAATTATCATGGCAAAACCTGCTGCTCGTCCTCGTAAAAAAGTTAAAAAGACAGTGGTTGATGGCATCGCCCACATCCATGCGTCTTTTAACAATACCATCGTGACCATCACCGACCGTCAAGGTAACGCGCTTTCTTGGGCTACCTCCGGTGGTTCGGGTTTCCGCGGTTCCCGCAAGTCCACCCCGTTTGCTGCTCAAGTAGCTGCTGAACGTGCTGGTCAAGCTGCGCTGGAATATGGCCTGAAAAACCTCGACGTTAACGTCAAGGGTCCAGGTCCAGGTCGTGAGTCTGCTGTCCGTGCTTTGAACGGCTGTGGCTATAAGATCGCCAGCATCACCGACGTGACGCCAATCCCGCACAACGGGTGCCGTCCGCCGAAGAAGCGCCGCGTGTAATCCAGGAGATTGTAAAGAATGGCTCGTTACATTGGTCCAAAATGCAAACTCGCTCGTCGCGAAGGCACCGATCTCTTTCTGAAGAGCGGCGTGCGCGCGATCGAATCGAAGTGCAACATTGAAGCAGCACCTGGTATCCACGGCCAACGCCGCGGTCGCCAGTCCGACTACGGCACCCAACTGCGTGAAAAGCAGAAGGTCCGTCGTATCTACGGCGTTCTCGAGCGTCAGTTCAGCGGCTACTACAAAGAAGCTGCTGGCAAGAAAGGTGCAACCGGTGAAAACCTGCTGCAACTGCTCGAATGCCGTCTGGACAACGTTGTATACCGTATGGGCTTTGGTTCGACTCGTGCCGAATCCCGTCAGCTGGTATCGCACAAATCCGTCAGCGTAAACGGCCAAACCGTTAACGTCCCGTCCTACCAGGTTCGTGCTGGTGACGTGGTCGCGATTCGCGAGAAAGCAAAAAACCAACTTCGCATTGTCCAAGCTCTCGATCTGTGTGCCCAACGTGGCCGCGTAGAATGGGTAGAAGTAGACACTGAGAAGAAGTCGGGCGTTTTCAAGAACGTTCCTGCTCGCAGTGATCTGTCCGCCGACATCAACGAAAGCCTGATTGTCGAGCTCTACTCCAAGTAAGGGCTAGAAAATAGGTGCATCCATGCAGATTTCGGTAAATGAGTTCCTGACACCCCGCCACATTGATGTGCAGGTTGTCAGTCCAACCCGCGCCAAGATCACTCTCGAGCCTCTCGAGCGTGGTTTTGGCCACACCCTGGGCAACGCGCTGCGCCGCATCCTGTTGTCCTCAATGCCCGGCTGTGCAGTAGTCGAGGCCGAGATTGACGGTGTGCTCCACGAGTACAGCGCCATCGAAGGTGTACAGGAAGACGTAATTGAAATCCTGTTGAACCTTAAAGGTCTGGCTATCAAGCTGCACGGCCGTGACGAAGTTACGCTGACCTTGTCGAAGAAGGGTTCGGGGGTGGTTACCGCTGCCGATATTCAGCTGGATCATGATGTCGAGATCGTTAACCCCGATCACGTAATCGCTAACCTGGCGTCTAACGGCGCCCTGAACATGAAGCTCACCGTAGCTCGTGGTCGTGGTTATGAACCGGCCGACTCGCGTCAGAGCGATGAAGACGAAAGCCGCAGCATTGGTCGCTTGCAGCTTGACTCTTCGTTCAGCCCGGTTCGCCGTATCGCATACGTGGTGGAAAACGCCCGTGTCGAGCAGCGTACTAACCTGGACAAGCTGGTTATTGATCTGGAAACCAACGGTACTCTGGATCCTGAAGAGGCTATTCGCCGCGCTGCAACCATCCTGCAACAGCAGTTGGCTGCGTTCGTCGACCTCAAGGGTGACAGCGAACCAGTGGTAATCGAGCAGGAAGACGAGATCGATCCGATCCTGCTTCGCCCGGTTGACGATCTGGAACTGACTGTACGTTCGGCTAACTGCCTTAAGGCGGAAAACATTTACTACATCGGTGACCTGATTCAGCGTACCGAAGTAGAACTGTTGAAGACTCCGAACCTGGGCAAGAAATCCTTGACTGAAATCAAGGACGTTCTGGCCTCCCGCGGTCTGTCCCTCGGCATGCGCCTCGACAACTGGCCGCCTGCAAGTCTTAAGAAGGACGACAAGGCGACTGCCTGATCGTCGTAATCACCGAACGTGAGTTTGGTAAGGAATGAACCATGCGTCATCGTAAAAGTGGTCGTCACCTGAGCCGTACCAGCTCGCACCGCAAGGCCATGTTTCAAAACATGGCGGTGTCGCTGTTCGAGCACGAGCTGATTAAAACTACACTGCCGAAAGCCAAAGAACTGCGTCGCGTTGCTGAGCCGCTGATCACTTTGGCCAAGACAGACAGCCTGGCTAACCGCCGTTTGGCTTTCGACCGTACTCGCTCGAAAGCTATCGTTGGTAAGCTCTTCAACGACCTGGGCAAGCGTTATGCTACCCGTGAGGGTGGCTACCTGCGCATCCTCAAGTGCGGTTTCCGCACTGGCGACAACGCGCCTATGGCGTACGTCGAGTTGGTTGATCGTGCTACTGCTGGCGAAGCTGTATCCGCCGAGTAAGACGACAGTCTGCTACGAAAAACCGGGCCTAGTGCCCGGTTTTTTGTGGGCGATGGAAAAGCATCCGGTTGTGGGGATGATGCTTATTGTCGAGCGGCAACAGGCCACTTGATCGAACGAGGGTCCGCTTCCTGATTCTTCTCGAGTAGGAAGGTGCCGTCTTGCTTGGGGATGTTCTGGTCGCTGGGGATGTGAGCTTGCTGTCCGAAGATGCCGGTCTTGGCATTAAATGTCAGGTCATGCAGCGCCACATTTCCGTACCAGTCCTCTGAGGGGAGTGAGATATAACTGATGGCGTAGTCTTGATCTGCGAAGGAGCCTTTCACGACATAGACGCCATAGTGCTCTTCACCCGGAGAAATGATTTTGTATAACCCATTTTCATAGTAATAAAGCGTCGCTTCCTTGAAGGGTTTGGCGTCATAAAGCTTCTGATAGGTCAGGTGGTGGATATGGGTAGGCTTACCGAATGTGACGTCAATGGACGGGGCTGCAGGAGCTGCCAGAGCCGGAATACTGAAGGTTAAGAACATCAATCCCATCAAATTTATTTTCATCATTGTGTGCCATGACTTTTCTGGGGTGGGGCCTGAGTATATGAGTTCGGGTACCTAAAAATTATTTCTGAGCCCCCAAGGAATCTTTAGCAAATGTACCAATACCGGTTCCACGGCCAGTGGCCTGTTTGGCTTTGGCTATTTGAATCAGAATTTCGTTAGTAATTAACTATCGATGTGCATGATTTAATAAATTTGATGGTGTCATCTTCCTGGTCAATACTCTCTCCAAGCCGATTAGCCGGCAGTTCCATGACTGACCTGAGGAGATTGAGCATGAGCCAGAATAAAACCCTTACAACCGCCAGCGGTGCTCCCGTCGCGGATAACCAGAACTCCCGTTCCGCTGGCCCGCGTGGCCCGCTGCTGCTCGACGATTTTCACCTGCTCGAGAAGCTTGCCCACTTCAACCGTGAAAACATCCCAGAGCGTCGTGTACACGCCAAAGGCTCGGGCGCGTATGGCACATTCACGGTGACCAAAGACATCACCCGCTACACCAGTGCCAAACTGTTTGAAGCGGTTGGCAAACAGACTCCGACCTTCTTGCGTTTCTCGACAGTCGGCGGTGAGCGCGGCTCGGCTGATACTGAGCGCGACCCACGTGGTTTCGCACTGAAGTTCTACACCGAAGAAGGGAACTGGGACATCGTGGGCAATAACACCCCGATCTTCTTCATCCGTGACCCGCTGAAATTCCCGGACTTTATCCACACCCAAAAGCGTTTGCCGCAAAGCAATCTGAAAAGTGCGCAGATGAAGTGGGACTTCTGGTCGCATTCGCCTGAGGCGCTGCACCAGGTCACCATCTTGTTCTCGGACCGTGGCATCCCGGATGGCTATCGTCATATGCACGGCTTTGGTAGCCACACCTACAGCCTGATCAGCGCCAAGGGTGAGCGTCACTGGGTCAAGTGGCACTACAAGACCAAGCAAGGCATCAAGAACCTGGCGCCTGCCGATGCTGCACGCCTTGCCGGCACCGACCCGGATTACGCCCAGCGCGATCTGTTCGAGGCCATTGAGCGCGGTGACTTCCCAAAATGGCGGGTGTGCATCCAGATCATGACCGAGGCCCAGGCCAACGCTCATTACGAGAACCCTTTCGACGTGACCAAAACCTGGTCGCAGAAAGAATTCCCGCTGATTGAAGTGGGGGAACTGGAGTTGAACCGCAACCCGCAGAACTACTTCGCCGAAGTGGAGCAGGCCGCGTTCGGTCCAAGCAACATGGTGCCTGGTGTCGGTTTGTCGCCGGATCGCATGCTGCAAGGTCGCGTGTTCGCTTACGCTGACGCACACCGCTATCGTATTGGTACCAACCACCAGCACCTGCCGGTGAATGCCTCGCGCAGCCCGGTCAACAACTACCAGCGCGATGGCTCCATGGCGTTTGGCAGCAACGGTGGCGCGGCTCCCAACTACGAGCCCAACAGCTACAGCGATGCGCCCAAACAGGCTCCGCAGTACGCAGAACCTGCTCTGGCCCTCAGTGGTGTGGCGGATCGCTACGATCACCGCGAAGACACTGACTACTACAGCCACGCCGGTGCGTTGTTCCGCCTGATGAATGCTGAGCAAAAAGCGCTGTTGATCAACAACATCGCCGGCGCGATGGCGGGAGTTTCCAGCGATGTGGTTCAGCGTCAGTTGCAGCACTTCTTCAAGGCCGATCCGGCTTATGGAGAAGGGATCGCAACGGCACTGGGTGTATCGATTAACTAACTCTAAGTGATAAGCAGAACCGCCCTCATTTGGGCGGTTTTTGCGTTATTTCAGCTACTTTTCTCCGAAAAACTTCACTTTTATGCCGTTCATCCCGTGACCTGCGGGTCCGCTTGGTTCAAACTACAGCCTTTCAAGCAGGGAGATGTAGGGCGATGCAAGGTCACCCCGACGTAATCGATTACCTCAACACGTTGCTGACGGGCGAACTGGCAGCTCGTGACCAATATTTCATCCACTCGCGTATGTACGAAGACTGGGGCTTTACCGAGCTCTACGAGCGTATCAACCACGAAATGGAAGAAGAGGCACAGCACGCCGACGCACTGATGCGCCGTATCCTGATGCTCGAAGGCACGCCGCGTATGCGTCCTGACGACCTGGATACCGGCACCACCGTGCCTGAGATGCTCGCCAGCGACTTGCGCCTGGAATACAAGGTTCGCGCTGCGCTCTGCAAGGGCATTGAGCTTTGCGAAAAGCACAACGACTATGTGACCCGGGAAATCCTGCGCGTACAGTTGAACGATACCGAAGAAGATCACACTTATTGGCTGGAAAAACAGTTGGGTCTGATTAAGTTGATCGGCCTGGAAAACTACCTGCAATCGCAGTTCTGATTCCGCCGGCATAAAAAAGCCCCTGTCACCGTAGCGGTGACAGGGGCTTTTTGTTGGGCCCGAAAACTCAGGCCCGGTCGCGCGCCAGCAACGGCTTCAGATAGTAGCCAGTGTGGGACTGCGGCATCTCCGAAACCTGCTCCGGCGTACCCACCGCAATAATCTGCCCACCCTTGGAACCGCCTTCCGGCCCCAGGTCCACCAGCCAGTCGGCTGTCTTGATCACATCCAGGTTGTGCTCGATCACCACTACGGTATTGCCGTGGTCGCGCAAACGATGCAGTACGTCGAGCAATTGCTGGATATCCGCGAAGTGTAAACCGGTGGTCGGCTCATCGAGGATATACAGGGTCTTGCCGGTATCGCGCTTGGACAGCTCGCGGGACAGCTTCACCCGCTGCGCCTCACCACCGGACAGCGTAGTCGCCGACTGCCCTAGCTTGATATACGACAAGCCCACGTCCATCAGGGTCTGGAGCTTGCGTGCCAGGGCTGGCACTGCATCAAAGAACACCCGCGCTTCCTCGATGGTCATCTCGAGGGTTTCATGGATGTTCTTGCCCTTGTATTTGATCTCCAGGGTTTCGCGGTTGTAGCGCTTGCTCTTGCACACATCGCACGGCACGTAGATGTCCGGCAAAAAGTGCATCTCGACCTTGATCAAGCCGTCGCCCTGGCACGCCTCGCAGCGCCCGCCCTTGACGTTGAAGGAGAAACGCCCAGGCCCATAACCCCGGGAGCGGGACTCCGGCACGCCGGCAAACAGTTCGCGTATGGGCGTGAACAGCCCGGTATAGGTCGCCGGGTTGGAGCGGGGGGTACGACCAATCGGGCTCTGGTCGATATCCACCACCTTGTCCAGCAGCTCCAGGCCCTTGATGCTGTCATGGGCGGCAGCTTCCAGGGTGGTGGCACCGTTCAATGCGGTGGCGCTGAGGGGGAACAGGGTGTTGTTGATCAGCGTCGACTTGCCTGAGCCGGATACACCGGTCACGCAGGTCAGCAGGCCCAGAGGGATTTCCAGATCGACATTGCGCAGGTTGTTGCCGCGCGCGCCCTTGAGGTGCAGCGCCTGTTTTTTGTTACGTGGCGTACGTTTGGCCGGCACTTCGATTTTCACCCGGCCAGACAAGTATTTGCCGGTCAATGAGTCCGGGTGGGCCATGACTTCGGCCGGTGTGCCCTGGGCAACAATATGGCCGCCATGCACGCCCGCACCGGGGCCGATATCGACGACGTAGTCCGCCAGGCGAATGGCATCCTCATCATGCTCGACCACGATCACCGTGTTGCCGATATCCCGTAGGTGCTTGAGCGTGCCCAGCAAGCGATCGTTGTCGCGCTGATGCAGGCCGATGGAGGGTTCGTCGAGGATGTACAGCACGCCCACCAGGCCGGCACCGATCTGGCTGGCCAGGCGAATGCGCTGGGCCTCGCCACCGGACAGGGTGTCGGCACTGCGATCCAGGGACAGGTAGTCCAGGCCCACGTTGACCAGGAACTGCAGGCGCTCGCGGATTTCCTTGAGGATCTTGTCGGCAATCTCGCCGCGGCGCCCGGTCAGCTTCAGTACGCCGAAGTATTCGCAGGCATCGCCGATCGGCAGGTTGGTCACCGCCGGCAGGGTCTTCTCGCCGACCCATACGTGGCGGGCTTCGCGACGCAAACGGGTGCCTCGGCAATCCGGGCAGGGCTGGGTGCTGAGGAACTTGGCCAACTCCTCGCGCACGCTGGCCGACTCGGTTTCCCGGTAGCGCCGTTCCAGGTTAGGCACGATGCCCTCGAACGGGTGGGAGCGCTTGACGATATCGCCACGGTCATTGAGGTACTTGAAGTCGACGTTCTGCGAGCCGCTGCCATGCAGGATGACTTTCTGTTGCTCGGCCGGCAACTCGTTGAACGGTACTTCCAGGCTGAATTTATAGTGGGCGGCCAACGACCCGAGCATCTGGAAGTAATACACATTGCGTCGGTCCCAGCCGCGTATTGCGCCCTCCGCCAGCGTCAGGTCGCCATTGACCAGGCGCTTGATATCGAAGAACTGCTTGACCCCCAGGCCATCACAGGTCGGGCAGGCGCCGGCCGGGTTGTTGAAGGAGAACAGCTTGGGCTCCAGCTCGCTGATGGCATGGCCGCAGATCGGGCAGGCAAAGCGCGCGGAGAAGATGATCTCTTCGCCCGGCTCGTCGTCCATCGGCGCCATCAGGGCGATACCATCCGCCAGCTTCAATGCGGTCTCGAACGACTCCGCCAGGCGTTGCTGCAGATCGGCGCGCACCTTGAACCGGTCGACCACTACATCGATGGTGTGCTTCTTCTGTTTATCCAGCTTCGGCGCTTCATCCAACTCATACAGCTTGCCGTTGATGCGGGCGCGGACAAAGCCCTGGGCGCGCAGCTCTTCAAAGACCGACAAGTGCTCGCCCTTGCGCTCGCGAATCACCGGGGCCAGCAGCATCAGCTTGGCGCCTTCCGGCTGGGCCAGCACCAGGTCGACCATCTGGCTGACGGTCTGGGCTTCCAGGGGGATGTCGTGATCCGGGCAGCGCGGGATGCCGACGCGTGCGTACAGCAAGCGCAGGTAATCGTAGATTTCGGTGATGGTGCCCACGGTGGAGCGCGGGTTGTGGGAGGTGGACTTCTGTTCGATGGAAATGGCTGGCGACAGGCCTTCAATGGTGTCGACATCAGGCTTTTCCATCATCGACAGGAACTGCCGGGCATAGGCCGACAGCGACTCCACATAACGCCGCTGACCTTCGGCATACAGCGTATCGAACGCCAGTGATGACTTGCCGGACCCGGACAAGCCGGTGATGACAATCAGTTTGTCCCGGGGCAGGGTCAGGTCGATGTTCTTCAGGTTGTGGGTTCTAGCCCCACGAATCAGGATCTTGTCCAAGATGGCCTCGCACGGCGGGCGTAAATAATGCAGGAGTATACGGCTAAAGACTGGATGAATATACACTGCCAAAAGGCCGCTTGCAGCCTGACATGAAAGCCACGCGGCAAAGCGCCGCATATACCCTCTCAATCGATGGGACTGGTAGAATCGCCGCCGGTTCACACGAGGTTTTTCCATGCACGATCCCCACAGCGAACGCATGAGTAGCGGCGAGACCCGAGCGGCAAGCGGTCTGGCCCTGGTGTTCGCCTTCCGTATGCTGGGTATGTTTATGGTGTTGCCGGTGCTGGCGACCTATGGCATGGACCTCGCCGGCGCGACCCCGGCCCTGATCGGCCTGGCGATTGGTGCCTATGGCCTGACCCAGGCGATTTTCCAGATCCCGTTCGGGATCATTTCCGACCGCATTGGCCGCCGGCCGGTGATCTACCTGGGATTGATCGTCTTCGCCCTGGGCAGCGTGTTGGCAGCCAATGCCGATTCGATCTGGGGCGTGATCGCCGGGCGCATCCTGCAAGGTGCCGGGGCGATTTCCGCGGCGGTGATGGCGCTGCTGTCGGACCTGACCCGCGAACAACATCGCACCAAGGCCATGGCCATGATTGGCATGACCATCGGCTTGTCGTTTGCCGTGGCCATGGTGGTCGGCCCCCTGCTGACCCGCGCCTTTGGCTTGCACGGCTTGTTCCTGGCCACCGGCGGCATGGCGCTGTTCGGCATCCTGGTCGTGGCCTTCATGGTGCCGCGCTCCACCGGGCCGCTGCAGCACCGCGAGTCGGGTGTGGCGAAGCAGGCGCTGCTACCGACCCTCAAGCACCCGGACCTGCTGCGCTTGGATTTAGGTATCTTCGTATTGCACGCGATGTTGATGTGCAGTTTCGTCGCCTTGCCCCTGGCGCTGGTGGAAAAAGCCGGGTTGCCCAAGGAGGAGCACTGGTGGGTGTACCTGACCGCATTGCTGATTTCGTTCTTCGCCATGATCCCGTTCATCATCTACGGCGAGAAGAAACGCAAAATGAAACGAGTTTTGCTCGGCGCCGTCACGACATTGATGCTCACTGAACTATTCTTCTGGCAGTTCGGCGACAGCCTACGGGCGCTGGTAATCGGCACGGTGGTGTTTTTCACCGCGTTCAACCTGCTGGAGGCGTCACTGCCTTCGCTGATCAGTAAAGTTTCACCGGCCGGCGGCAAGGGCACGGCCATGGGGGTGTATTCCACCAGCCAGTTCCTCGGCTCGGCGCTGGGCGGCATCATGGGCGGCTGGATGTTCCAGCATGGCGGTTTGTCGGTTGTGTTCCTCGGATGTGCCGGGCTGGCTGCACTTTGGCTGGTCTTTGCTGTTACCATGCGCGAACCTCCCTACGTCACAAGTCTGCGTTTGCCGCTATCGCCCGAGGCGATCCGTGAAAGCGGTCTGGTCGAGCGCCTGAAGGCCGTCGTAGGGGTAACAGATGCAGTCGTGGTCGCGGAAGAGGCGGCCATTTACATCAAATTGGACACCGAACTATTGGATCGCGCGACGCTCGAGCAACTGGTAAACCCAGTGCCGACAGCGCGCCCAGCCTAGGAGAACGTTATGGCCCGTGGGGTTAACAAAGTCATATTGGTCGGTACATGCGGCCAGGATCCCGAAGTTCGCTACTTGCCTAACGGTAACGCCGTGACCAACCTGAGTCTGGCGACCAGCGAACAGTGGACCGACAAGCAGACCGGCCAGAAGGTCGAGAAAACCGAATGGCACCGTGTGTCGATGTTCGGCAAGGTTGCAGAGATCGCCGGTGAATACTTGCGCAAAGGTTCGCAGGTCTACATCGAAGGCAAACTGCAGACCCGCGAGTGGGAAAAAGACGGCATCAAGCGTTACACCACGGAAATCGTGGTCGACATGCAAGGCACCATGCAACTGCTGGGCGGCCGTCCACAGGGCGACCAACAGGGCCAGGGCGGCATGTCCAACTCGGCACCGCGTCCACAGCAGTCCCGTCCGCAGCCAAGCCAGCAGCCACAGCGTGAGTCGCGTCCAGCGCCACAGCAGGCGGCACCGCAGCCGGCAGCCGACTTCGACAGCTTTGATGACGATATTCCGTTCTAGGATCCGGCTCAGATACTTGATGTAAAGTTTTACCCTGAAAGCCCCGGTGCATAAGCAGCCGGGGCTTTTTTATTGCGCCAGCGCAACCCGCGATGGCCGCGTATCTGCAGGACGCCCGAGGGCGGCTTAGAGAGTGTGTCAGCTCGGGATTTGTCCGAAGCCGCCTTTGGCGTATTTGACGAGAGTGCGACGGATGTCTTCCTCGGTTGTCATCACCAGAGGGCCGTATTTGATGAAAGGTTCACCGATGGGGCTGCCAGCGATGAGCACGAAGTGGCACGGTTCGCTCGAAGTCATCCTTAGTTCGACTTGCGCGCCAGCGCTCACGGTTGTGGAGTGGCCCGCGGGTATGCTCTGCTCCTCTGCATTGCAGTGAACCGTCAATGTACCGCTGACTGCATAAATCCAGGCTTGAAAGCCTTCAGCAAGCGTATGAGCAAATACGCCGTCGGCTTGCAGGGAACCGTCGAGTAAGGTTAGCGGCTCTGGCGTGCCCTCCGCTCCGATGACATCGCCACTGCGTCCCAGTACCACCCGAACGCGGTGTCCGGGTGCCTGAATGATCGGTACCTGTTGTGCCGGTACATGAAGCGTACGCGCGGGTGTCAGCTTGAGATGGCTCGGGAGATTAACGAACACTTGCAGAGCATGGGTGCGAGCATTTGCTTCAGGGACTTCCTCGTGAACCGCGCCACTCGCGGCTGCCAGCCAGTACAGGTCACCAGCTTTGAGTGCGAGGTTGTGCCCCAGGGTGTCACGGTTCAGCAAGTTGCCTTCTGAATCCTCGAACATCACCGTGACGGCAGAAATCCCGGCATGAAGATGCGGTGCGAAAGTGGGCGCGGTCATGACGAAGTGGTCCACCATAAGCAGCGGGTCCATACGGGTGGCAAACATGTCCTCAGAGAAATGCAGAGCGGTGAAGCCTTCGCCGATGGTGTGAGTGACACCCGAGACGATCTGACCCAGTCGTGGGCTGGCGAGTGTGTCGGGTTCAAGCCTGGTGATGTGATTCATGATACGGCCCTCTGATTGGTGTCCTGTTGGGGGGCAATCTAGAGGCGAACCCGGAAACCGAGAAGCCGTCCATTTCAGGATTCAGCGTCCAAGGCAATGGACGATCTACATCAAGACCTTTTTCGGGAATTCTCGGGCCAGGTGATCGAGAAACGCGCGTACTGAAGGCAAGAGTCCTTGCCGAGAAGGAATGAGCGCGGTGATGGTCGAATCGCCCGCCAGCCATTGTGGCAGTACGCGTCGCAAGGCTCCAGACCGTACAGCTGCCTGGCAGATATAGCCCGGCAAGGCCACGATACCCAGGCCGCTGATGGCCGCCTGCTGCAAACCGGTTATATCGTCGCTTTGTAGCCTCGGCTCCAGCGGTATGACCGCTTCTTCGTTCGCGTGATGGGCGTGGCGCAAGCGCCATATTGGCACTGCACCGGGCCGGGCCATGAACAGCGTGGGGTGTTTGTGCAGGTCCTGAGGGGTCTGGGGCTCACCGTTGGCGTCCAGATAACGGGCTCCGCCAAACAGGAACCAGGGGGCCGGCGCAAGTGTGTGCTGTACCAGGTCAGAGTCGGGCAACGGGGCGGAATGAGCGCGCACAGCGACATCGTAGTTTTCACCGACGATGTCGACGGTCCGGTTGGCCGCGAGGGAAACAATATTGACGTTGGGATACTGGGTGAGGAAGTCGGCAATAATTTCCGACATGACGTATTGCATTATCGCGTTGCCCGCCGTGCAGCGAATCGTGCCACTCGGTTCGGTCAGGCGATGCCGGATCGTGCTCTCGGCCAGCTCTGCCTCACGCAGCATGGCGACGGCATGCTGGTAGAAATCCGTTCCGGCGTCGGTCATCCCGAATTTGCGTGAGGTCCGGTTGAGCAGGCGAACGCCCAGATTGTTTTCAAGTCGCTGAATGCGGTGACTGAGGGTGGATTTCGGCATCTGTAAGATTCGACCGGCAGCGGTGAATCCGCCCCGGTCGACCACCTGCACAAAGAAAAAGAAGTCATTGAGATCTAGCACTCATCACCTCATTGTTCGTCTGATTGGACGCTGAGGTGGGATTGTGCCGGGATATTGCAGGCTGATCCAGTGACCCGATGAAGAGGTTTTAGCGGCGAGAAGCAGTGTATATCTGCCCGACCAGCGTGGCCCATGGCATGTCGATAGCACCATAGACAGTCTCTGCTTCTGGTCGGGCATTGTCCTTGAGGATTTCCACCATCAAGCTGGCGTAGTCGGACGGGATCACGCCCGCTTGCATCATGCGCAGCAGACCGGCCTGACGCTTGGTGTCGCTGAACGTGCCGGATGCATCGACTGCCACATAGGCATCGTAGCCCCGGGCTACGGCGGTCATGGCGGGAAAGGCTGCGCAGACCTCAAGGGATACCCCGGCGAAGATCAGTTTCTTGCGCCCGGTGGCTTCAATGGCCTGCGCGACACGTTCGTCGTCATAGGCGTTGACTGATGAGCGGTCGATAATTTCGATGCCTGGCAAGGCGTCGACCAGCTCAGGGAAGGTGGGCCCCCACAAGCTGTCCCGTGCTGTGGTCGTGACCACAATTGGCAGGTTAAGCGCCTTGGCCGCTTTGGCTAATGCCACGACATTGTGTTTCAGCTCACCGATCGAGTAGTCCCGGACCCCGGCTATGAGTCCAACTTGATGGTCGACCAGGATCAGTGCGGCGTTATCAGCAGTCAGTGGGTCATAGCTCAGGGTTTTATCGGTAGGTAAGCTCATTTTTTCAGCCTCTTGAGGGAAATGGTGTTATCTGGCGACCGTGTTCTCGGTCGTAATGAGACCAAAACTACGGGTTAAGCCATTCACTCAGAAGCCCTTGAAACTCGAACTCAGTGTCCAACAGGTTGAACGCGCACCCCAGGGCCGGATTTTGCTCCGCCGCCTGAACAAGCAGCGGTCCGAGATTGAGCGGAGGTGAGGTTTGTGTAAAAACATATTGCGTACTGCCAGCACCGGGTACACAGGCGGCCAAGAGGTTATCCTGCGGCAACAAAAAACGATGGCATTCACTTCGGGGGGGCTTGCTTGCAGAAGCAAAATCCCTCAGCTCTGGCATTTGTCCCCATGCGCCACAAGATTTAGGCTGTAGTGCATTCCCTTGCCCAAGAAGGAACCCCCGATGACCTGGTCTGCCCAGCAGTATTCGATGTTTGAACAACAGCGCACCCGTCCCGTCCGCGACCTGGTGGCTGCTATCCCTACGGGTGAGGTGCGTACTGCGGTCGACCTGGGGTGTGGCCCGGGCAATTCCACCGAGGTGCTGGCCGAGCGTTTCCCCCGGGCGACGATCACTGGCCTGGACAGCTCGCAGGACATGCTGGCCAGCGCCCGTGAGCGGTTGCCGGCACTCAACTTTGAATTGGCCGATATCGGTGCCTGGAAGCCTGCGCAACCGTTTGATGTGATCCTGGCCAATGCCTCGCTGCAATGGGTGCCGGACCACGCCACCCTCTACCCGCACCTGGTGGCGCAGTTGACGCCGGGCGGGACGCTGGCGGTGCAAACCCCGGACAACCTCAACGAACCCGCCCACCGCCTGGCCCGTGAGGTGGCCGCGCAAGGGCCGTGGGCGGGCAAGATCGGCGCGGTCAAACATGAGGCGCGTCACCCGGCGAGTTATTACTACGAATTGTTGAGCAAACATTGCAGCACCGTCGATGTATGGCACACCACCTATTACCACCCGCTCAGCGGCCATGAGGCGGTGGTGGAGTGGTTCAAGGGCACGGGCCTGCGGCCATTCCTCGCACCGCTGGAGGAGGCCGAGAAAGGCGCCTTCCTCGACGCCTACCTGGCGCGCATCCGCGAGGCTTATCCCGCCCTGGCCGATGGCACGGTGTTGCTGCCGTTTCCACGGCTGTTCATTATCGCTACGCGCTGACAGCCCGCCGTCAGGCCTTCAGGAACTCATCCGCCGACACCACGCTGGCATAGGCGAATGCCAGCGATGCCATGTAGGCATCATGCACCTGGGCTGCGGCAATGGTCTTGCCATTGAACTCCAGGTCGCGAGTGGCGCAGGCGTCGTGGATCACCGTGACGTTGTAGCCATAGTCCGCCGCTGCCCGAACCACTGCGTCGATGCACATATGGCTCATGCTGCCGACCACCACCAGGTCGGTGATGCTGCGTTGTTCCAGCAACTCGCGCAGGTTGGTTTGGCGAAACGCATTTACAAAATGCTTGAGCACCACCGGCTCGTCGTTTTCGTTCCGCACCTGGGCATGTATGTGCGCGCCTTCGGAGCCTGGGGTGAAGAAGGGCGCATCCGCCGAGGTGAACTCATGGCGCACGTGGATCACCGCGTCGCCGGCCTGGCGAAATGCCTGGAGCACCTGTTGCGCCTTGTCGGCCGCGGCTTCCACGCCGGTCAATGGCCACTTGCCGTGGGGGAAGTAGTCGTTCTGGATATCGATTAGGATAAGTGCTTGCTTGGCCATGGGTATTTTCTCGTGAGGGGTTGATGCGCCCAGTATCGTGGCTGGCGCGTGGCACGGGGATTGGCCGTACCGACAATAACAGGGGGAAAACTGACAATGGCTGTGGAACGCTCGATCATCGAGCTCGGCGTGCTGATTTATCACGGCGCGCAGATGGCCGCTGTGCATGGGTTGACCGACCTGTTTGGCGTCGCCAATCGCATTGCCGCCGAGCATCAGAGCCGGCAGTTGCCCTTGTTACGTGTCAGTCACTGGCAGGTCAATGGCGATGGTACGCCTGTTCGCGGCTTCGACAGCCAGCCTGGCCCCGATCAACCATTGATGGCCGTGCTGGTGCCGCCGTCGATTGGCGAGTTTTGCGAAGAGCAGGCGCCGCCCGCGCTGCTGCACTGGCTGCGCCTGCAACATGCCGCCGGCACGGTACTGGGGGGCGTGTGCATCGGTTCGATCATGCTGGCGCGCAGCGGTTTGCTCGATGGGCGCAGGGCCACCGCCCACTGGTCTTCGGCCAACACCTTCGCCAGCCGTTTTCCTGCGGTGCGCCTGGAGGCCGACAAGCCGATGGTCGATGATGGCGACCTGATCACCACCGCCGGGCTGATGGCCTGGTCCGAACTGGGCCTGCGCTTGGTCGAGCGCCTTATGGGCCCAAGCATCGCCGCCGACACCGCGCGCTTTCTGGTGATTGCACACAGCGACAGCGCCAGCCAGTGCGGCAGCAACTTTGCGCCGATCCTCAGCCATGGCGACGGGGCGATCCTCAAGGTCCAGCACGCGTTGCAGGCCAGTGGTGCGGTGGAGGTCTCCCTTACGGCGATGGCCCAGGCGGCCGGCCTGGAAGAGCGCACTTTCCTACGGCGTTTTCGCAACGCCACCGGCTTGAAACCCACCGAATATTGCCAGCACCTGCGGGTCGGCAAGGCACGGCAGATGCTGGAGTTCACCAATACCACCATTGATCAGATTGCCTGGACCGTGGGTTACCAAGACCCGAGCGCCTTTCGCGCCATCTTCAAGAAAATTACCGGCCTTGCGCCCAGCGATTACCGCAATCGGTTTGGGGTGAAAGCACCTGCCTGAATTATCGAGTGGCCCGGTGTCCCTGACGGCCTGCGCCTCGCTCCTGCAAAAAGCCTTGATTGAGCGACTACTTAGTAAGTGACGGTTGCGCTACAAACCCGCAAAATGCAACGATTCTGGCCAATACCAACGGCATGGCATCCATGCCTGTCGATAATAGCCATCGTTCCAAACAGACCGGGCCTGCTCAATCTATGCGAATGCGCCTTATGTTACTGGGCGGCGGGAATGCCCTCGGGCAAGCGCTGATTCGCCTTGGTGCGGAGGAAGATATCGGTTTCCTCGCGCCGCGCCCGCCCCAAGACGGCTGGGATGCCGCCAGCCTTACCCAATTGCTCGACGACACCCGTCCCGACGCTTTGATCAACCTCGCCTACTATTTCGACTGGTTCCAGGCCGAGAGCGTGAACGAGGCCCGCCTGGCCGGGCAGGAGTCTGCCGTCGAGCGCCTGGCGGAACTGTGCCAACACCACAACATCACGCTGCTGCAACCGTCCAGCTACCGGGTGTTCGATGGCTCGCGCGCCACCGCCTACAGCGAAAAAGACGAACCAGTGCCCCTGGGCCTGCGTGGCCAGGCGTTGTGGCGCATTGAACAGAGCGTGCGCGCCACCTGCCCGCAACATGTGCTACTGCGCTTTGGCTGGCTGCTTGATGACAGTATCGATGGCGCGCTCGGGCGTTTCCTGGCCCGTGCCGAGCAACCCGAGCCCTTGCTGCTGGCCGATGACCGGCGCGGCAACCCGACACCGGTGGACGATGCGGCACGGGTGATTATCTCGGTGCTCAAGCAACTCGATTGTGCGGCGCCGCTGTGGGGCACCTACCACTACGCCGGGCAAGAGGCGACCACCCCCGTGGCGCTGGGCCAGGCGATCCTCACCGAAGCGCGCACCTTCCATGCGCTGGCGGTCGAAGCGCCGACAGCCCAGGCCCACGCCGCCCGGCCGGATGCCGCCGACGAGCCACAGCATGCAGTGCTGGCCTGTAAGAAGATCCTGCATACATTCGGCATCAAGCCACGGGCGTGGCGTGCGGGACTGCCGGCGTTGCTCGACCGCTTCTACCGGCATCACTAGCTGACGGAACAAAAAAAATGTGGGAGCCCGGCTTATGTAGGAGCTGGCTTGCCTGCGATGCAGACACCTCGGTCTATCAAAGACACCGAGGCGATGCTATCGCAGGCAAGCCAGCCCCCACACAAGTCAGCTCCCACATTGTTTTGTGGCGTTTATTAAGCCGGGTTTAGAACTTGTAGCCGATACCGACCATGTAGACCATCGGATCCACGTCCACATTGACCTTGGCGCGGGTGCCCGCCGCCAGGGCGTTGTTGTCGACGGTGGCCTTGGTGCTGATGTCGATGTAGCGCACCTGACCGTTGATCATCCACTTGTCGTTGATCATGTAGTCCATACCGATCTGCGCCGCCCAGCCCCAGGAGTTCTCGGCCTTGAAGTTGCTGAAGCCTTCGCCCTGGGCGCGGCTGCTGACGTGTTCGTCATAGATCCAGGTGTAGTTGATACCCGCACCGACGTAAGGCTGGAACGCCGACTTGCTGTCCAGCGGGTAGTACACGACGCTCAGGGTCGGCGGCAGGTGCTTGAGGCTACCGAGCTTGCCGTTGGCGGCGCCGAGGGCGGTGTTCTTGATCTTCACATCATGCTCGAACGGCGTGGCGGCCAGCAGTTCGATACCGACGTGGTTGGTCAGCATATAGGCGAAGTTGAGGCCCAGTTGCGTGTCGCTGCTCATGGTCGCCTTGCCGCCCAGGTTGGTGCCGGCCAATGGGCCCTGGTCAACCTTGACGCTGCCGCTGTCGGCCTTTGGGTTAACGGTGATGGCACCGGCGCGAACCAGGATGTCGCCAGCCTCGTGGGCGTGGGCGAGAGGGGCGGCGAGTGCGAGCGCGAAGAGGGAAGCGCTAAGCAGTGACTTGTGCATGGGTGGCTCCAAAGGACGTTTTTAGTTGGCTATGTCCAATGGTAAAGATCGCTGCACCTGGGCCTTTGACTCAGCTCAATGAAACGGCGATCAGCCAAATACACCGCCAATCAACACTGTGGGAGCCCCACATTTGATTGGTGGTGCTATTCCGGCAACTCGTAGATGTAGATCTTCTCGGCCTCCATCTGATAGCCCGCATCCGCCAGTTCGCTGGTGGACGGCTTGACCTGCATCTGCCCCTCGATCCAGTACGGCTGGTACAGCTCCTCCAGCTTCACGCCGATCTCGCTCCTGACATGCACGATCTGGTTCGACGGCGGGGGCGGCACATGGATGCAGGCGCCGAAGTACGGCACCAGCAGGAACTCAGTGGTGCGGCCTTCCTCACTGACTTCCAGCGGCACGATATAACCCGGCAGGCGCAGATGCTGGCCGTTCAACTGGGCCACCACCGGAGCATTGGGCAAGTCCTGCTTGGCCGCTGGCGCGGCCTCCGCCGACAGGGCGTCGGCCATGTTCGACAGGTCGTGCAGCGGCGTCATATTGGGCACCTCCACCGGGGCATCCGGCGGAATCATTTCCTGCCACGACAAGTCTCGGGGCTCGGCGGCCCAGGCGGGCAGGGCCACCATCAATAACAGCGCAAGCAGGGCACGGCGCATCAAAGCCTTCCTCATAAACGGATCGACAGGCCATCGGCCAACGATTGTCGATAGGCGCGCCAGGCCGGCACGCTGCCCATCAGCAGGGCGGCGATCAGGATACCGGCGAGCAGCGTCCATTCATACGGGCTGGGCAGCGCCAGTGGCAGGTCCAGGCCGTAATTGGCCTGTAGATAGCCACGGGACGCGGCGATGCATACGTACAGCAGGCCAACCCCCGCAACCACCCCGGCCAGTGCCAGGGCAAAGGCCTCGAAAACCAGCAGGCTTGCAATGTGCCACGGTCGTGCGCCCACCGAACGCAGGATCGCCATTTCCCGACGGCGCTCATTGAGGCTGGTGAGGATCGCCGTGAGCATGCCGATCAAGCCGGTCAGCACCACAAACAGCGAGATCACGAACAGCGCCTTTTCGGCGGTGCCCATCATGCTCCACAGCTCTTGCAAGGCCACGCCCGGCAGGATCGCCAGCATCGGCTCGCCACGGAACTCGTTGATCTGCCGTTGTAGGGCAAAGGTCGAAATCTTGTTGTTCAGCCCCAGCATAAACGCGGTGATGGCTTGTGGCGTGAGGTCCATATTGCGCGCCTGGTCGGCACTGACCCGGCCCTTGCCCTGGGCGGGCACGCCGTTGTGCCAGTCGATATGGATCGCTTCCATGCCGCCGAGGCTGATGTGCAACGTGCGGTCCACCGGGGTGCCGGTGCGTTGCAGAATGCCGACCACGGTGAACGGTTTGTCATCGTGCTTGACCAGGCTGACCACCGCCACGCCGTGGGCCAGCACCAGCTTGTCGCCGAGTTTGTAATGCAGGGCGTCGGCCACTTCGGCGCCGAGCACCACTTCAAACGGGTCGCTATCAAACGCACGGCCACTGGCCAGTTGCAGGTTCTGCTTGCGGCCGTACTGGTAGTGCTCGAAGTAGGCTTGGGTGGTGCCCATCACCCGGTAGCCGCGATGGGAGTCGCCGAGGGACATGGGGATCGCCCATTTCACCTGCGGGCTGGCGGCAAAGTGCTCGAAGCTGTCCCAGCGGATGTTGTTGGTGGCGTTGCCGATGCGAAATACCGAGTACAACAGCAGGTTGACCGAGCCTGCGCGGGCGCCGACGATCAGGTCGGTGCCGCTGATGGTACTGGCAAAGCTGGCGCGGGCCTCGGTACGCACGCGCTCCACCGCCAACAGCAGGCACACCGACAGGGCGATGGCGAAGGCGGTGAGGATCGCGGTAAAGCGGCGGTTTGCCAGGCTGGCCATGGCTAGACGGAACAAATACATCTCAAACCTCGAGCGGCGCGGCGGCGCGAT
Source organism: Pseudomonas sp. GW821-FHT01D09 (assembly GCF_059422465.1). Lineage (NCBI taxonomy): Bacteria > Pseudomonadati > Pseudomonadota > Gammaproteobacteria > Pseudomonadales > Pseudomonadaceae > Pseudomonas > Pseudomonas sp. GW821-FHT01D09. The sequence continues at coordinate 19,431 of NZ_JBWKWY010000029.1, read as the reverse complement.
TGAGTTCGGCCAGCGACAGGCTGCGGTCAAACAGCGAAGCCAGGCTCTGGTCATGGCTGACGAACAACAGGCTGGCGCCCGCCTCGCGGCATTCGGCGAACAACAATTGAAGGAAGGCTTCCCGGGCATCGTGGTCCAGGGCCGAGGTCGGTTCGTCGGCGATCACCAGTTCCGGCTGTCCGATCAAGGCCCGGGCGGCGGCCACCCGTTGTTGCTGGCCGATCGACAGCGCATCGGCGCGGCGCCCGAGCAAGTCCGGGTCCTTGAGGCCCAGGTGCGCGAGCAGGGTCGCGGCGGCCTGGTCGACACTGCCATGGCGCTGGATCGCCCGCTGCGCCCGCAGCTTGGAGAAGTGGCAAGGCAGTTCGACGTTTTCGCGGACCGAGAGAAACGGCAGCAGGTTGAACTGCTGGAAGATATAGCCGGTGTGGTCGACCCGGAACCGATCGCGGGCGCCGGCCGACAAGTCGGTCAACTCCTGGCCCAGCAGGCGGATGCTGCCGCGACTGGGTGTCTGCACCCCGCCCAGCAGGCCGAGCAGGGTGGTTTTGCCGCTGCCGCTGGGGCCCTTGAGGAACAGGGTTTCCCCCGGCTCCAGGCGAAACGCCGGGATCTCCAGCAACTGGGGGTGACCGGGCCAGTTAAAGCCCAGGTCGGACAGTTCGATCAGTGCTTGGGTCATGGGAACTCAATATCACCTGCAGAGCGCGGTCACCTGTGGGAGCTGGCTTGCCTGCGATGCAGACGACGCGGTGTATCAGTGACACCGCGCCGATGCCATCGCAGGCAAGCCAGCTCCTACATCAACCGTGTGGGGTCAGAATTTCAGGGTCGCGGCAGCCGCCGTTGCTTCAACACCTTGCTGGCCGCCCGGGCTGATCAGTTGTACCTGAATTTTCTGGGTGGCGGGGAAGGTCTTGAAGAGGTTCGCCAGGTCGAGGTTTTTCAGCGCGCCAGGGGTGGCGCAGGTGAACTGGTAGTGGGCGTGGATTTCGCTGTGATCATGGTCATGGGCGGCCGCACCTTTGCCGTCGGTGGCGTGGTCATGATCGTCTTCTGGCTTGTCACCAAACAGCGGGCTTTCCAGCTCCTGGGTACTGACCACACAACCGGCAGCCTTGGGCAGGCTGAACAGCACCAGGGGTTGTTCCAGCTGCTTGCGGGCGGCGGCAACCTTGGCTTTGTCGGCGTCGGTGGTGGCCAGGTGCTCGAACCCCACCAAGTTCATCGCCGGGCTTTCCAGCTCCAGCTCCAGGGCCTTGCCATCGAGCACTGCATTGAGACGGCCAACGCCATGCTCATGGGCGCCAAGGCTGCCATGTTCATGGTCGTGATCGTGGTTGTGTTCGTCAGCGGCCTGGGCGGCCAGTGGCAACAGGGCAAACGGCAAAGCGAGCAACAGGCGGCGCATGGGGAGACTCCAAGGCGAGAATGAGGGTTTTGTTATGTGATCTTATAACAAAAGAGCCGAGAGTTTGACCGCCTGCTTGGCGTTGCGCAAGACGCATGGGAGCATGCTCGTCAGAAAAGTGCTGAGGACGAGCAATGATGCGAATTCGTGGAACCATCGGCGAGCTGCCCGTGGACTTGACCCTGGAGCTGGACGACAGCGATTGGGCGCGGCTGGGCGTGCACCTGCAGGCGGCCACGCCGGCGCCGGACACCGTGCCCGCCGCCGCGCCGGTCAATCAGGACGAGACCCTGTGGCAGGCCGCCCAGGACCTGCTGCGCGAGGCCGGGCCACTCAGCGGGCTGGAGTTGTCAGACCGCCTCGAAGGGCTGGCCGGTAGCGCCCAGGCCGGTAAGCGCCTGTTGGTGCGCCTGCGCCATAGCGCCAAGGTGAAGGTGTCCAGCGGCGGGGATACGCCGCAGTACAGTTGGATTGCTGATTAGTACAGCGCCGCAAACAGCTTGCGGCGATACACCGTGACCAGCGGGTGGTCGTTGCCCAGCAACTCGAACACTTGCAGCAGTGTCTTGTGCGGCAGGCCTTCGTTGTAGCTGCGGTTACGGATAAACAGCTTCAGCAAGCCTTCCAGCGCCGCGTCATATTGCTGGCGGGCCAATTGCTGCACGGCCAGTTGATACGCCGCTTCATCATCCTGCGGGTTTTGCGCCAGGCGGGCCTTGAGGTCAGCGGCGTCCGGCAGGTCGGCGGCCTGGCGCAGGAAGGTGATCTGCGCCTTGGCACCGGCGAGTGCCGCCTTGTGCGCATCGCTCTTGACCGCATCGAGCACGGCCTGCGCTTCGCCCAGTTCGCCACGTTCGGCCAGGCAGCGGGCGTAGAGGATCAACGCGCCGGCGTTGGTGTTGTCTTCACCAAGCAAGGCCACCAGTACGGCCTCGGCCTCACTGACCCGGCCTTCGGCAAACAGCGCCTGGGCCTGCTCCAGCGGGTCCGCCTCGGCAGGGGGCGGCATCTGCACATGGGGTTCCAGCAGCGCGCGAATCTCAGACTCAGGCTTGGCCCCGGCAAACCCATCCACCGGCTGGCCGTCCTTGAACAGCACCACGGTCGGCAGGCTGCGAATGCCAAAGCGCGCAACGATATCCTGCTCGGCTTCGCAATCGACCTTGGCCAGCAGCAACTCGCCCTGATAGCTCTCGGCAATCTGCGCCAGCAACGGCATCAACGCCTTGCACGGCGCACACCATTCGGCCCAGAAATCCACCAGCACGGGTTTGTGGAACGAGTTTTCGATGACGGCCTGATCGAAGGTGGCGGTGGTGACATCGAAAATGTAGGGCGTGGGCTCACTCATGGGGTATCTCGAAGAAAGCGGGAATGGGGCAACTATAAGGCTTGGTGGGGTTGGCTGAAAGCGATGGCCTCAAGGCCTGCGCGAATGGTACAGACTCACCCTACGAAACTCCCAAGGCTCCGCCAGGTCCGGCAGGGTCAGCGCCTCCAGGATCCCCAGCCGCTGATAATCCGCATGCTGGAAGTCCCGCACCCGCGAATCGGCGACCAAGGCTTCGCGCCCGCGGCTGAGGAATTGATCCAACAGCGGCAGGTTGGCCCGGTCGTACAGCACGTCGGCCACCAGGATCAGGTCGAAACGATCGGCTTCGGCAAAAAAATCCGCCGAATAGCCCAGCGTCACGCCATTGAGTTGCGCATTCGCCCGGCAGGCGTCGAGTGCCAGCGGGTCGAGGTCACAGGCCACCACTTCCAGGGCGCCGGCTTTCACGGCGGCAATCCCCGCAACGCCTGAGCCGGCGCCAAAATCCAGGACGCGCTTGCCCGCCACCCACTCGGGGTTGGCGGCCAGGTAGCGGGCCAGTGCCAGGCCACTGGCCCAGCAGAAGCTCCAGTAGGGCGGCTCATGCAGGATGCGTCGGGTTTCCTCGGGGCTGAAGGCGCGGTCCATGTTGTCGGCGTCCAGCAGCCATAACGACAGGTCGGTGCCCGGTAACGGGCAGGGCACCAGTTGCGCGTCGCCGATCAGTTCGCTCAAGGCCCGTTGCAGGTGCAGCGGTGGCGTCATGGGGCGCGCACGAGTTGCAGGGGGCCGGTGGTCTGGGTGATGGCTTGCTGGATACGCACCGCCGGCAGGTGCAGGATCAACTGCCCGGACTGGCTGGCGCGGCCGCGCAGTTCAACGCGGGCGCCAGTGGGGAACGCTTGCGGGTTGAAGCGCAGGCGGAAGGCCAGCGGTTTGTTGTTGCCGATCAGCACGCTGCTGGCCAGCAGTTGTTGCGGGCGGCTGCGGTCGTCGATCACCAGCAGCGCCAGCTCCACTTCGGCACCGGCCGGTACGCCATTGAGGGTGCCGCTCACTTCACGCTGATAGGCCGGCAAAGGCCCGAGCGGTTCCTGGCCGGGAATTTTTTTCTCTTGTTGCGGCGTGGGTTGCGGGGCCGCTGGTTTTGGCGCTTCGCTGCTGCAGGCGACCAGAAAACTGAACATTGTGAGTAAAACCAGCGGTCGTAACGGCATGTACGGCTCCAAAAAGGGCAAAAATCCGTGAACTAAACAGAAGAAACATAATAGTCAGCCTATATACCGTAAAGGCTATGGCTTGTCTTGCCACGGGGATGCGCTACCATGGCCCTCCCTTTTTTTGTTGCCTGCCACCATGCACTGTCCCTTCTGCGGTGCCAACGACACCAAGGTCATCGACTCGCGTCTGGTCGCCGAGGGCGACCAAGTGCGTCGCCGGCGCGAATGCCTGGCCTGCGGTGAGCGTTTCACCACCTTTGAAACCGCCGAACTGGTACTGCCGCGCCTGATCAAGTCCGACGGCAGCCGCCAGCCCTTCGACGAAGAGAAACTGCGCGCCGGTATGCAGCGCGCCCTGGAAAAACGCCCGGTGAGTGTCGAGCGCCTGGAAGCGGCGCTGGCGCATATCAAGCACAAGCTGCGGGCGACCGGTGAGCGCGAGGTCAAGAGCCTGGTGGTTGGAGAACTGGTGATGGGCGAGCTGCAAAAGCTCGACGAAGTTGCCTACATTCGTTTCGCCTCGGTGTATCGACGCTTCCAGGACCTCAATGAGTTCCGCGAAGAGATCGATCGCCTGGCCCGTGAGCCGGTCAAAGAATGAACCCTCCTTCTGCAGAACAGGCGGTGCTCGACGCCCATTACATGGCCCGTGCCCTCGAATTGGCGCGCAAGGGCCTGTACACCACCCATCCCAACCCCCGGGTCGGCTGTGTGATTGTGCGCGATGGGCAGATTGTCGGCGAAGGCTGGCATGAGCGCACCGGCGAACCCCATGCCGAGCCCAACGCCTTGCGCGCCGCCGGCGATAAAGCCCGGGGTGCCACGGTGTACGTGACGCTTGAACCGTGCAGCCATTATGGCCATACGCCGCCCTGCGCCGATGCGCTGGTGACCGCTGGCGTAGCGCGGGTGGTCGCGGGCATGCAGGACCCGAACCCGGAAGTGGCCGGGCGTGGCCTGCAGCGCCTGGCCCAGGCCGGTATCGAGGTGCTCGGCGGCGTGCTGGAAAGCCAGGCGCGGGCGCTGAACCCTGGGTTCCTCAAGCGCATGGAGCACGGCCTGCCGTTTGTGCGGGTCAAGCTGGCGATGAGCCTGGACGGGCGCACCGCAATGGCCAGTGGCGAAAGCCAATGGATCACCGGCCCCGCCGCCCGCGCCGCCGTGCAGCGCCTGCGGGCCGAGGCCAGTGTGGTGTTGACCGGCGCCGATACCGTGCTGGCCGATGGCGCACGCCTGACCGTGCGCGCCGCCGAACTGGGCCTGGATGCGCAAACCACCGCCCTGGCCATGTCGCGCCCGCCGCTGCGCGTGCTGATCGACGGTCGCCTGCGGGTGCCGCTCAATGCGCCGTTCTTCAAGGCCGGCCCGGCCCTGGTCATCACCTGCGTGACCGCGGAAAACCAGTTCCCCCGTGGCCCCGAATGCCTGGTGGTGCCGGGCGTTGATGGCCAGGTCGACTTGCGCTCGGCGCTGGTGGCCCTGGCGGCCCGTGGCGTCAACGAGGTGCTGGTGGAAGCCGGCCCGAGCCTGGCTGGCGCGTTTGCCCAGCAGGGCCTGGTGGACGAGTACGTGATTTTTGTCGCCGGCAAGTTCCTGGGCTCCGCCGCCCGGCCTTTGCTGGACTGGCCGCTTGAGAAACTGGCCGATGCCCCCCAACTCAGGATTACCGACATGCGCGCTGTAGGCGACGACTGGCGAGTCACTGCCATTCCTGTGCCAGCAGCGGGCGTATAATTCTTGCCCTGCGCCACGCTTCTTTCTGGAGGACTTCATGTTTACTGGCATTATCGAATCCATCGGCAGTATCCGCGCCATGACCCCCAAAGGCGGCGACGTGCGCCTGTTGGTTGAAACCGGCAAGCTGGACCTCGGCGACGTCAAGCTGGGCGACAGCATCGCCGTCAGCGGCGTGTGCCTGACCGTCATCGAACTGCCGGGCAATGGCTTTGCCGCCGATGTCAGCCGCGAGACGCTGGACTGCACCGCGATGAATGACCTCAAGGCCGGCAGCCCGGTCAACCTGGAAAAAGCCCTGACCCCGACCACCCGCCTGGGCGGCCACCTGGTCAGCGGTCATGTCGACGGCGTTGGCGAAGTGATAGCGCGCAGCGAAAACGCGCGGGCCGTGGAATTTCGCATCCGTGCGCCGAAAGAACTGGCCAAGTACATCGCCCACAAAGGTTCGATCACCGTCGATGGCACCAGCCTGACCGTGAACGCCGTGAATGGCGCCGAATTTGAACTGACCATCATTCCCCACACCCTCAGCGAAACCATCATGGCCTCGTACCAGCCGGGTCGCCGGGTGAACCTGGAAGTGGACTTGCTTGCCCGTTACCTGGAGCGCCTGCTGCTGGGCGAAAAGGCCGCAGAGCCTACAGCCGGTAACATCACCGAAAGTTTTCTGGCCGCTAACGGCTACCTGAAATCCTGACCAAGGGGGTGCCGCGTGGCGCTCAATAGCATCGAAGAACTGGTTGAAGACATCCGCCAAGGCAAGATGGTCATCCTGATGGATGACGAAGACCGCGAGAACGAAGGCGACCTGATCATGGCCGCCGAGTTGTGCCAGCCGGAACACATCAACTTCATGGCCAAGCACGCCCGTGGCCTGATCTGCATGCCCATGAGTCGCGAGCGCTGCGAACTGCTCAAGCTGCCGCTGATGGCACCGCGCAATGGTTCGGGGTTTGGCACCAAGTTCACCGTCTCGATTGAAGCGACCACCGGCGTGACCACCGGCATCTCCGCCGCTGACCGTGCCCGTACCGTGCAAGCCGCTGCCGCCAAAGACGCCAAGGCCGAAGACATTGTCAGCCCTGGCCATATCTTCCCGCTGATGGCCCAGCCTGGTGGCACCCTGGCCCGGGCCGGCCATACCGAAGCGGCCTGCGACCTGGCGCGCATGGCCGGGTTCGAGCCGAGCGGGGTGATCTGCGAAGTGATGAACGACGACGGCACCATGGCCCGTCGCCCGGAGCTGGAAGCCTTTGCCGCCGAGCACAGCATCAAGATCGGCACCATCGCCGACCTGATCCACTACCGGATGATCCACGAACGTACCGTTCAGCGGATCGCCGAGCAGCCGCTGGACAGCGAACTGGGGCATTTCAACCTGGTGACCTACCGTGATTCGGTGGAAGGCGATGTGCACATGGCCCTGACCCTGGGCAACATCTGCGCCGAAGAGCCAACCCTGGTGCGTGTGCACAACATGGACCCGTTGCGCGACCTGTTGATGGTCAAGCAGCCGGGCCGGTGGAGCCTGCGGGCCGCCATGGCTGCGGTGTCCGCGGCGGGCAGCGGGGTCGTGCTGTTGCTGGGCAACCCGGTGGATGGCGATGTGCTGCTGGCGCATATCCGCGAAAGTGCTGACCAGGTGCCGGCGAAAAAACCGACCACCTACAGCATCGTCGGCGCCGGTTCGCAGATCCTGCGTGACCTGGGCGTGCGCAAAATGCGCCTGATGAGTGCGCCAATGAAATTTAATGCGATATCCGGTTTCGACCTGGAAGTAGTAGAATACGTGCCCTCCGAATAAAGGCCGGCGATTGTCGCCCGTTGTTCGCGGTTCAAATATCACTAAGGGGCGCGTCATAAACGCGTCCCGGCTCTTTAAGAGATTTGTCGAATGACCCTCAAGACCATCGAAGGTACCTTCATCGCCCCCAAAGGCCGCTACGCCCTGGTGGTTGGCCGCTTCAACAGCTTCGTGGTTGAAAGCCTGGTAAGCGGTGCCGTGGACGCCCTGGTTCGCCACGGTGTGAGCGAAAGCGATATCACGATTATCCGTGCCCCTGGCGCCTTCGAGATTCCACTGGTTGCGCAGAAAGTGGCGCAGCAAGGTGAATACGCAGCGATCATCGCCCTGGGCGCGGTCATTCGTGGCGGCACCCCGCACTTCGAGTACGTGGCTGGCGAATGCACCAAGGGCCTGGCCCAGGTGTCCATGGAGTTCGGCGTGCCGGTTGCTTTCGGCGTGCTGACCGTGGATTCCATCGAGCAAGCCATCGAGCGTTCCGGCACCAAGGCCGGTAACAAAGGCGCTGAAGCTGCCCTGTCCGCACTGGAAATGGTCAGCCTGCTGTCGCAGTTGGAGGCCAAGTGATTTCCGACGAGAGCGATCGTTTCAACCCACGCGAGCCACGTCCTGCAGACGCCGGCAAGCCATCGAAGAACGAAAAGCGCCGGGCTGCCCGTCAGTTGGCGACCCAGGCGCTGTATCAGCGTCAGATGGCGGGTACTTCGCTGAACGAAATCGAAGCGCAGTTTCGCGTCGACAACGATTTTACTTTCGCCGACCTGCCGTACTTTCACGACATCCTGCACGGCGTGCATGCCAACCTGACCGAGATCGACACGGCCCTGGCGCCTTGCCTGGACCTGACCCTCGAAGAGCTGGACCCGGTTGAACTGTGCGTGATGCGCCTGTCCACCTGGGAACTGCTCAAGCGCGTCGACGTGCCGTACCGCGTTGTGATCAACGAAGGGATCGAACTGGCGAAAGTCTATGGTTCGACCGACGGTCACAAGTTCGTCAACGGCGTGCTCGACAAGCTGGCCCCGCGCCTGCGTGACGCCGAAGTGAAGGCGAACAAGCGCTAACCTGCGCTTGGCTCCCTGATGGGCGAGTTCGAGCTGATCCGCACCTACTTCGCCGCCGCGCCCTGTGCGCAAGGCGGCGAGGGCATTGCCCTGGGGATCGGCGACGACTGCGCCTTGCTGGCGGTTCCCCCGGGGGAACAGCTGGCAATCTCCACCGATACCCTGGTGGCCGGCGTGCACTTTGCCGACCCCTGCGACCCGTTCCTGCTCGGCCAGCGCTCGCTGGCAGTGGCAGTCAGCGACCTGGCGGCCATGGGCGCCAATCCTCTGGCATTCACGCTTGCACTCACCACACCGACGGTCACGGCCGATTGGTTGCAACGCTATGCCCAGGGTTTGAACGCCATGGCCCAGCGCTGCGGCGTGGGCCTGGTGGGTGGCGATACCACCCGGGGGCCGCTGAGCCTGACCATTACTGTATTTGGCCGTGTCCCGGCGGGGCAGGCGTTGACCCGCAGTGGCGCGCAGCCGGGCGACCTGCTGTGTGTGGGCGGTGACCTGGGCAATGCGGCCGGGGCTTTGCCATTGGTCCTGGGGCAGCGTAGCGCCGCCGCACAGATCGCCGAACCGCTGCTGGGCCACTACTGGTCGCCGCAACCGCAGTTGGCCCTGGGCATGGCGTTGCGTGGCAAGGCGACGGCTGCACTGGATATTTCCGACGGCCTGCTGGCCGATTGCGGGCATATCGCCAAGGCTTCAGGTGTAAGCCTGGTGATCGAGCGGCAGCGCTTGCCGCTGTCGGCGGCGTTGCTGGCCTTCCTGGGGGAGGATCAGGCGCGGTCTGCGGCCTTGAGCGGTGGCGACGATTACGTCCTGGCGTTTACCTTGCCGCCTGCTGAGCTGGCGCCATTGCTGGCCGATGGTTGGCCGGTGCAGGTTGTCGGGCGTGTGGCGGCGGGGGCGGGCGTGCGACTGCTGGATGCCAGCGGCCACGACATCACCCCGGCTGTGGGCGGTTATCAACATTTTCGCGAGACGCCTTGATACGGCAGGCTGCGCTACCCTTTAGCGCATTGTAGAAACGATCGCTTTTCCCAGGAGGACGTCATCATGGGGCTACGTCGCTGGTTGCTGATCCTGCTGTGTATTGTCGCGTCTCCCGTGTGGGCCGGTGACACCCCCGAAGTGCCCAGCCAGATCCGTCTGGCCAGTGAAACCTGGAATGACTACACCAACGCCGACGGCAGCGGCCTGGCCTGGGACGTGTTGCGGGAAATCTTCGAGCCGGCCGGGGTCAAGGTCAAGATTCGCAGCGTGCCCTATACCCGTTCGGTCGGCCTGGCCCGGCGTGGCGAAGTGGATGCCTGGGTCGGCTCCTATCATGATGAAGCCGAGGGCGTGCTGTACGCGTGCTGGCACTATGACGCCGACCACATCTACGCCCTGGGCCTGGCCAACGGCCCGGTGCCGACCCTGGCGACCCTGGGCACCTACCGCCTGGCCTGGGTGCGTGGCTACAAGTACGAGGAGTACCTGCCCAATATTCACCGCTTCAACCAAATCGAACGGCGTGGCGGGATTTTGCCGATGCTCCAGCACGGGCGGGCCGACTTCTACATCGATGCCCTGGCCGAGCTGAAATACATCCTTGGCCAGGCCAAGGATCCTGCAGCGTTCAAGCTGACGCACATTGCCGAGCTGCCATTGTTCCTGGGGTTTACCAACAACCCGCGGGGGCGGGCGTTGCGGGCGCTGTTTGACCGGCGCATGGCGGCACTGGTAGACAGCGGCGAGTTGAAACCGATTTTCCAGCGTTGGAACCAGGCGTATCCGTTTTGACGTCCATAGAACCAAGGCAAAGGCCAATCGAACCTATTGATCTTTATCAGCGATAATTCAGCTTAAGCGTGTGTAGGAACGTGCTGTTACAATGCCCGCCTCTGTGAAATCTGAAATCAGGAGCACACGGTGCCCGTCGTTTTCGTTGCTGCTTCCAAGCTGCCTACCCCCTTTGCCACGTTCACCATGCATGGCTTTCTTGAAAAAGCCTCCGGGCGCGAGCACGTCGTGCTCAGCCTGGGCGATGTGGCCGATGGCGCCCCCGTCCTGGGCCGCTTGCACTCCGAATGCCTGACCGGTGACGCACTGTTCAGCCAGCGTTGCGACTGCGGCTCGCAACTGGAAGCCGCCATGCAAGCCATCGCCCGTGAAGGTCGTGGCGTGCTGCTGTATCTGCGTCAGGAAGGCCGTGGCATTGGCTTGCTGAACAAGATCCGCGCCTACGAACTGCAAGACGGTGGCGCCGATACCGTCGAGGCCAACGAGCGCCTGGGCTTTGCCGCCGACCAGCGCGACTACGCCATCTGCCTGCCGATGCTTGAACACCTTGGGGTCAAGTCCCTGCGCCTGATGACCAACAACCCGCGCAAGGTCAAGGCTTTGACCGAGATGGGCATCACCGTCGCCGAGCGCGTGCCGTTGCACACCGGGCATAATCCGCACAACAAACTCTACCTGGCAACCAAGGCCAGCAAGCTCGACCACATGATGGGCAACGAGCATCAGGGCGAGGCAGACCGGGCGTGACGCGTGGCCAGGTCAAGCGGCGGCTGTCCTTCAGTTGGTGGCAGTACCTGGCGTTGGCGCTGCTGCCGTTGTTCGTGATCAACCTGGTATTTGGCCAGGGTGAGCCGCTGTTGCCGGTGCTGGCGATGCCGTTTTTTATCGCCGGGGCCGCGTCGATGTTTGCCAGCCTGCGTTACTTCCATGGCTACAAACATGCGCTGATCGCCACCTCCAAGGCCCTCGATACGCCTGAAGAACCCGCCGCGTGGATTACCCTGGCGGCCCGTCGGCGCACGGCGTTGCTGGTCGCGGCGTTGCCGGCCTGGATCGGTGCGCTGGCGGTGTTCGTCGGCCTGGAAGCGGTGCCGCTGTTTCTCCTGGCCTTGTCGACCCTGGTGCTGTTCTACCTCTATCGCATCCCGCGTCAGCTCGGTTGATGCGCCTCTGGCTGGCGGGTCTGCTGCTGGCCGCCAGCGCGTCGGCGACGGCGGTCGAGCGGGTGGTCAGCCTCGCGCCTTCCTTGTCTGAAATCGTCGTTGAACTGGGCGCTGCCGATCTGTTGGTGGGCGTACTCGACGGCGGTGAACGGCCTGACGCGCTGCGTAACCTGCCCTCGGTGGGGCGTTATGGGCAGTTGGACCTGGAGCGACTGCTCAGCCTGCAGCCTGACTTGCTGCTGCTCTGGCCCGGCAGCGTCGGCCCTGCCCAGCGTGAGCAGCTCAAGCGCTTGAACATCCCGGTCTACGTCGCCGAACCCCATAGCCTTGAACAACTGAGCAGCCAGGTCGAAGCCATCGCCCAACAACTAGGCCGCGCTGAAGAAGGTCGCCAACTGGCTGCCCGTTTACGTCAACGCTTGGCCGAGTTGCGCCAGCGCTATCAGCGCAGCCAGCCGTTGCGGGTGTTCTACCAGGTATGGAACCAGCCGCTGTACACCGTAGGCGGTGGGCAAATCATCAGCGATGCACTCAGCGTGTGTGGCGCGCGCAATGTGTTTGATGACCTCAAGCTGCCAGCCCCGCAGGTCAGTATCGAGTCGGTGTTGCAGCGTGATCCCCAGGTGATCCTCGCGGCGGATCAAGCGCAACTGGACGACTGGAAGGCCTGGCCCCAGGTGGCGGCGGTGGCCCAGGGACGCTTGCTGATCGTGCCGGACAAAGGGCTGGAGCGGCCCAGTGGGCAGATGGTGGAGGCGGTGGCGAGGTTGTGTCAGGTGATTGCGCCGAACCGCTAAGACCGCTATCGCAGGCAAGCCAGCTCCCACATTTGACTGTATTCACCCATCAAAAGGTGGGAGCTCGGCAGTGCAGAATATTTTAGCTACACCACAGAACACATGTGGGAGCTGGCTTGCCTGCGATGGCGTCGGCCCAGGCAACCTCAGAGCTGCGGCGTCCACGTCACCCCAAGCATCCACGTCCGGCCTTCTTCGCGATACGGCTGGTTGTTCGCGAAGTTTGGCTCGTCATAGCTGTACCACGCCCGTGTATAGCGGCGATCCAGCAGGTTATCGACCTTCAATGACAATGCCACTTCCCGATTCAGCGCCCAACTGCTGCGCAATCCCAGCAGGTAATAGCCCGCGAGCCGGTTCTTGTTGTCTTCGGCGTCGTAGCTGCTGCTGATGGCCTGCCAACTGGCGCCCAGGCTCAGTTGATCGAACTGCCGATCCAGGTCCAGGTTCAGGGTGCGCCGGGCACGACGGGCCAGGGTATGGCCGCTGTCGCGGTCGCGCGGGTCGATGATGGATAGGCCCAGGTTGCCTTGCCAGCCGAAGAGCTCTTGCTTGAGTGCGGCTTCGAGGCCGTTGATGCGGGCGGTGGCGACGTTTTGCGGTTTGCTGCTGGCGTCGAGGATGATCGCGTCTTTCAGGTCGGTGCGGTACAGCGAAGCTTCCAGGCGTGTGCTGTCACTGAGTTGGCTGCGCCATTGCAGTTCGTAGCTTTTCGAGGTTTCGGGTTGTAGGTTGGGGTTGCTGTACTTGGTGTCTGGGTAGTACAGGTCATTGAAGGTCGGCGCACGAAAGCCCTCGCTGTAACTCAGTAATACGTCGTTGTCGCTGTTGACCGGCAAGGTCAGCGTGCCGCTCCAACTGTTCTGCCCGCCGAATTGCTGGTTGTCGTCGCGGCGCAGCCCCAGTTCGGTGGAAAACCACCCCCCCTTGAAACGATGCTGGATAAACGCGGCGCGGTTCCAGCGGCTGTTTTCGCTGAACGTGGTGCTGCCGTGAAAACGGTCTTCATACCATTCGCCACCGAGGATCAGGCTGTTCTGCTGATCGAGCGTCAGGTCGTTCTGCCAGTTGATCGAGTCGCGATAGGTGTTGAACACACTGAAGTCAGCGCTGAGCTTGTCACGTTTTGTGTCGCGGTTTTCACTGTGGCCCAGCTCCACACGGGTCTGCCAGGCCTCGTTGGGTTGGGCATCGATATAAGCGCTGGCGCTGCTGACGGTGTAGTCGGTATAGGGCTTCTGGCCGACACTTTGCCCGCTAGCGAAATCATAGCGACCAAAGCTGTTGTCATATTCCGACTTGCCACGGCTATCCAGCAGGTTGAAACCCACCTCCAACTGATCGCTGAACTCATGGCTGAGGTTCAAGCTCAGCGACTTATTGCGATAGGCATCATGGTCGTGGTCGCTGGGGAAGGATGCATGGCTCCAGTCAATACCGGCGGTGTCATCCAGGCTCGCGCCCAGGTTGAAGCGTGTGCGCTCATCGCCGCCCGACAGGCCGAGGCTGCGCTCCCAAGTGTTGTTGCTACCAAAGCCCAGCTTCAGGCGCGGTTGCAGGCCTTGTCCGGCATTGCGACGGGTAAACACCTGAATCACCCCGCCGATGGCATCGCTGCCGTAAATCACCGAACGCGACCCGCGCAGCACTTCCACCCGTTCAATCTGATCGATATTCAGGTATTGCAGGCCGCTGTCGCCGGAGGTGGTATTGGCAATCCGCTGGCCATCCACCAGTACCAGGCTTTGCGCGGACTTGGTGCCACGCAAGAAAATCCCCGGCAAGCTGCCCCGGCCACCGGTGCGCGCCACTTGCACGCCAGGCACGCGGCTGAGCAGGTCGGTCACGCTGGAGGGTTGCAGGCGGTCGATATCGTCGCGGGTGAACACGGTGTTGGCGGCGCTGCTGTCATTGCGCGCCTGCACCTGGCGGTTGGCGCTGATGACCACATCGGGGAGCTTCAGGGCGGCGTCGCGGGTGTCGGCGAGCAGGTCTGTAGTGGGTAAAAGCAGGAGTGGCAGGGCAAGTCGCAGGTGTTTCATGGGCCGTCCATGGATTCCAAGGCAATACAAAAAAATGTGGGAGCTGGCTTGCCTGCGATAGCATCACCCTAGTCTCTCTGAAAGACCGAGGTGTTTGCATCGCGGCAAGCCAGCTCCCACAGTTTGATCCGCTTTACAGGCCGAGCAAGGCCATGCGCTGGCGAACGGCTGCCTCGATCCCCGCTTCATCCAGCCCGCACTCGGCCAGCATCTGCGCCGGCTTGGCATGCTCCACATAAATGTCCGGCAAGCCCAGGTGCAGCACGGACTTGAGGATATTCTCCCGCGCCAGGAACTCGCTGACCGCCGCTCCGGCACCGCCCATGATGGCGTTTTCTTCAATCGTTACCAGCAACGCATGGCTGCCAGCGATCTCGCGCACCAGGGCTTCATCCAGGGGTTTGACGAAACGCATGTCGATCACGCTGGCGTCGATTTTTTCCGCCACTTTCAGGGCTTCGGCCAGTTGCACGCCGAACACCAGGAACGCGGTCTTGCTGCCCTGGCGCCGCACGATACCCTTGCCGATCTCGATCGGTTCCAGGTCTTTCTCGATCACGGCATTCGGGCCATTGCCACGGGGGTAGCGCACTGCTGCCGGGCCGTTGTACAGGTGGCCGGTACTGAGCATCTTGCGCAGCTCGTTCTCGTCGCTCGGCGTCATCACCAGCATGCCGGGGATGCAACGCAAGTACGACAGGTCGTAGCTGCCGGCGTGGGTCGGGCCGTCTTCGCCCACCAGGCCGGCGCGGTCGATGGCGAACAGCACGTCGAGGTTCTGCACCGCCACATCGTGAACCAGCTGGTCATAACCGCGCTGCAGGAACGTGGAGTAGATCGCCACCACCGGCTTGGCGCCTTCGCAGGCCATGCCGGCGGCAAAGGTCACCGCATGTTGCTCGGCAATCGCCACGTCGAAGTAGCGCAGCGGGAAACGCTCGCTGAACGCCACCAGGTCGGAGCCTTCCTTCATCGCCGGGGTAATGCCCACCAGGCGCGGGTCGGCGGCGGCCATGTCGCACAGCCACTCGCCAAACACACCGGAGTACTTTGGCCCGCTGGCCTTTTTCGGCGCCGCCACGGGTGCATCCAGTGGTTCGAGCTTGGTGATGGCGTGGTAGCCAATCGGGTCGACTTCCGCCGGGGCGAAGCCTTTGCCTTTTTTGGTGACGACGTGCAGGAACTGCGGGCCCTTGAGGTCGCGCATATTGCGCAGGGTGGCGATCAGGGTCGGCAGGTCGTGGCCATCGATCGGGCCGATATAATTCCAGCCCAGCTCTTCAAACAGGGTGCCGGGGACCAGCATGCCCTTGGCATATTCTTCGGTGCGGCGGGCAATTTCCCACGCGCCGGGCAGGCGTGACAGTACCTTCTTGCTGCCCTCACGCATGCTGGCGTAGGTGCGGCTGGACAGAATCTTCGCCAGGTAATTGGACAAGCCACCGACATTGCGCGAGATCGACATGTCGTTGTCGTTAAGGATCACCAGCATATTGGCGTCCACTTCCGGCGCATGGTTCAACGCTTCAAACGCCATGCCGGCTGTCAGCGCGCCATCACCGATCACGGCAATCGCCTTGCGATCACTGTTTTGCAGACGGGCGGCAATCGCCATGCCCAGGGCTGCACTGATCGAGGTGCTGGAATGGCCGACGCCAAAGGTGTCGTATTCGCTCTCGGCGCGGCGTGGGAAGGCGGCGATGCCGTCCTTCTGGCGCAAAGTAGCCATGCGCTCGCGGCGTCCGGTGAGGATCTTGTGCGGATACGCCTGGTGACCCACGTCCCACACCAGCCGGTCGTCCGGGGTGTCGAACACGTAATGCAACGCGATGGTCAGCTCGATGACGCCAAGGCCAGCACCAAAATGCCCACCGGTCTGACCGACCGTGTAGAGCAATTCCAGGCGCAACTCATCGGCCAGGGTTTCCAGCTCGGCTTCACCCAGGCGGCGCAAGCCGGCCGGCGTGTTGGCACGGTCCAGCAGAGGCGTGGTCGGGCGCTTGCGGGGAATCTCTTGAAACGTCGTGGGCATCAGGCGAATCGTTATAGGTATAGAAGAGGCGGCAGTTTACCTCAAGCATCGCAAACTGCCCACGCAGAGCACCGAACTTGGCTGATATGCGGTCGTAATCAGTGACGACGTTCGACGATATACCGCGCCAGGTCGCGCAGCGGCGCGGCTGCCGCGTCGAATGGTCGCAGGGCTGCCAGGGCCTGGTCGCGCAGCTCCAGGGCATAGGCCTTGGCGGCTTCCAGCCCCAACAGCGACGGATAGGTCGGCTTGTCACGGGCAATATCGGCGCCCTGGCGCTTGCCGAGGGTCGCGGTATCGCTTTCCACGTCGAGAATATCGTCCTGCACCTGGAACGCCAGGCCGATGGCCCGGGCATAGGTCTGCAAGGCCGCCAACTGCACGGCTTCGGCGCGGCCACTGGCCAGGGCGCCGAGGTGCACGGCCGCCTCGATCAACGCCCCGGTCTTGTGCCGGTGCATATATTCCAGGGCTTGCTGGTCCAGCTTGAGGCCCACCGAACCGAGGTCAATCGCCTGCCCCCCGACCATACCGGCCGGGCCCGCAGCGCTGGCCAACGCGGTGACCATGCGCAGGCGGATCTCGGCATTCACGCCGCTCAGGCGCGGATCAAGCAAGGCGCTGAACGCCAGGCTTTGCAGGCCGTCACCGGCGAGGATCGCACACGCCTCGTCAAAGGCCTTATGGGTCGTGGGCTGGCCGCGACGCAGATCGTCATCGTCCATCGCCGGCAAGTCGTCGTGTACCAGCGAGTAGGCATGAATCAACTCCACCGCACACGCCGCGCCATTGGCTTGCGCGGCGTCCACCCCCAGCGCCTCACAGGCCGCATAGGCGAGCAAGGGCCGCACGCGCTTGCCGCCGTTCATCACGCTGTAGCGCATGGCGTCATACAGCCTGGCCAGCTCCGGGCTTGGCGCCACAAACAGCGGTTCCAGCGCAGCATTGACCCGGGCCTGGCTGCTGGCCTGATAAACGTCGATCATTGGGGTTGTTCCGCATCAAAAGGTTCTTCGGCCAACTCCCCATCCCGCTCCAGCAACACCTGGACCTTCTGCTCCGCCTGCGCCAGGGCGCTCTGGCAATCGCGGGTCAGGCCGATACCTTGCTCGAACGCCGTCAACGAGTCTTCCAGCGACAACTCGCCGTTCTCCAGACGCTCGACCAGGGTTTGCAGATCGGCGAGGGATTGTTCGAAATCGAGTGCAACTTTTTTGCGGGCCATGGCGGCTATTCCGGTTGACGGTAAACGGGCGCGACACTAGCAGATAGGGGGGGGAGGGGCAAATGAGGGGGCTGGGCATGCGTTGGGTGAGGGTGTTGTGCATGCCCGGAGGATGGGGGGCTATTGCAGTATTGACGTGCGATCAACTTGATCCGTCCCGTTTATTCGTTTTTATTATTTTTTTTGTCAAGGGTTCTGGAAGTATAAGTTAGAGGTTGATCCCTGAATTCTCTTTGCTTTTCCTTTCTCTATGTATTCACTGAACTCTCGTTCGATCGTCGTTTTGTTAGTATATTTTTGGTATTTTTTGGGTACTTCGCATGCGTACATGTAAAGCCTCCATGCGTCGAAACCGTCAATTCGATCGTCGGGGCTGTAATCGAAGTCAATACACTTATCGGATATATAAACCCTGCAGCCGATACCATGTAATTCGTATGTTGCGTTATCAGTGACTTTTCCGCGCTGCGGGATTTTTTTGGAGTGCCACAGCCCTAAAATATTTTTTGTGCCAAAAGTTAACTCAAGTAATTCGGTTGCTTTTTTAACTTGATATAAGTACTCGCAGATTAAATCTTCTAGCGTCTGAGTTTTCATTTTCTTGACCTTTTTAGTCTGTCTGGTCCAGCAGCTTTTGAAGAACTTACTACGTCATTGATGTTGCTAAATGAGGAGGGGTGGTTTTTTATATTGTCAATCAGCCTTATTGCCTAAGGGGACGGAACTATTTAGCATTGGGCCTATTGCGGTAATTGTTACCTGATTAAATAGCTATCTTAATTTTATGACTCATTTTGCATTGCCTCGGCGTGATAGCGAGTGAGGCATTCGAGTAAAATTTTCATAAACTGTCTCTGATCAGTAATTTCATCGTCAAAGTAAGTATCGAAGAGATAAAAAA
The DNA here is from genome assembly GCF_059422465.1 of Pseudomonas sp. GW821-FHT01D09. Lineage (NCBI taxonomy): Bacteria > Pseudomonadati > Pseudomonadota > Gammaproteobacteria > Pseudomonadales > Pseudomonadaceae > Pseudomonas > Pseudomonas sp. GW821-FHT01D09. The sequence goes on along the minus strand of NZ_JBWKWY010000029.1, from coordinate 944 downwards.
CCGAATCAAAGTTCTCGTCGGTTTTCAAGAAGTACTCTAGTGTATTGATGTACCACTCTCTTTCTTCTTTTTTGTAATGAAGAAACTCAGGTTTCGTCAGTTTGTCGAATAACTCTGAAAGTTCTTTGTCGTCATTAACGTTTTTTGAAACAATAAAACGTTCCCTGTCGGGGTCGTCGTAATTGTCAAAGCTGTATGTAAATAGTAGGCTTCTGATGATTGAAAGTTTTGGTAATAGTTTCATGCTAAAAGTCCGTATATGCGGTAATGGGTTTTCCGTCTGTGTCTAGTATAACTTTTGCTTTGGTTTGCTTTCCGTATTCTAAGTTTGCTTTTTTGTATCCTTCGCCAATTTCTTTTCCCATATCTATAGGTTCGCGTGATTTACCTATGTTGGTTCTCCTGAGTATAAGCTGTGCCCGATAAATAGCATTTAATTGGTCCCTGTGGCTGAGGTATCGGGTAGCTGCGCTAGGTATTTTTGGTTGGCCGACTCTTCTTCCATCAACGTGTCTTTCGATTTCTCCTGTAGTTGGATTTTTAGCCGTCATTACCCTTTCAAGTTGAGCGTCCAGCGTAGTCTGCGCGCCATGTTTTTCCAGGAAGTGAGCTCTTGGTAATGCGTGCTCCATTTCTTTCAAACGACTATAGGCATTTGCTTCTGCAAGCTCATCAATTCTTGCCTGTCGTTCTGCGCGTGTCGTTTGCGGGAGAGTAGGCTCTGCGTGATCAACATTTTTCGCGGGATCCTGAACGGTCGCGCTTGGCTTACACCCATCCCCACCCGGACACGCATTCAACCCCAACGGATCCACCCACCCCGTAGGGTTAGGCACATACAAATATCCGTTCACCCCACCGGCCAATTTCACCGGGTCGGGCGTCAGGTAGCGGCCATTATCTGGATTGTAGTAGCGATGCCGGTTGTAATGCAGCCCGCTTTC
>NZ_JBWKWY010000028.1:0-75890 GCF_059422465.1 Pseudomonas sp. GW821-FHT01D09 | reverse complement strand
AGCACACCGTCGTGAAAGTGGTAGAACCGTGCCCCTTGAGCCAGCACCAGCTCATCCGACGCCGCCCCCAGATAAATCGCCGCCTCGGCCAGGCTATTGCTGATGGCCGGACGGGCCGTGGAGGGCAGGGGAAAGGTGGTGCTGCGGTTCTCATGATCGGTCCACACCACCGAGCCGCCGACCACACGCAGGCGCTGGGCCAACGAATGGCTCCAGCCAAAGCCCAGGCCGCAATCCACCTCCACGGCGCTGGTGCGATACAGGCGCGTCCAGGCAAATGGCAGTACGCCATCCAGCTCGCCATCGGTCAGGGTCAGCAGTTCTTCGCCGGTAACCATGGACACCGGGCAGCCGTGGGTCGCGGTGTTGTCGGCGCTGGCGCTGGCCTGGTCGTTGGGGTTTTTCGCCGAGGAGGGCGCATCGTCCACCGCCTGATGCTTGACCAAGGTCGTCTTGGGTGCGGATTTTTCCCGCACCAACGGCACCGGATTCGTTACTTCCATCGCGCCGGCCTTCAGCGGCACGCTGGGCACCGTCTTGATCGGCGTTGCAGGGCTGCCCAGTAATAACGGTCGGAGCGCCTCGGCATGACGGTCCAACCGGGTATCCGCAAACGGCCGGGCCATTTGCTCCAGCCACTGGCGCACCCGCCCTGACTTGACCTTGCCCAGCACTTGCGCGCCCAGGCGTACCGTCACGCCCATGCCGGCGGTGACCCACACCAGCAACAGGTTGATCAGTACCTCGGCGGTGATTTGCCCCAGCAGTTCGTTCAGGTACGGCGGCGGCAGCATCCGCATCCAACTGACCATCGCCGCCAGGTAGATAAACAGCAGTGGCTCATCGCTAAGCACCAGCAGGCCATTGGCGATGGCGTCCTGGCTCAGTTCCAGCAGGGCATCCAGCTCGGTTTGAGCGAGGTATTGCAGGAGTTTTTCGCTGTTGGGCCTGAGGTCCGCCAGCCATTGATACAAGTGCTCGATGTTGTCCCACAGTTCATGCAGTACGTGGCCGAACCCGTTTGCATAGCCTTGGTCCAGCAGGCGGTAGCGCTGCACAAAGTTGGCTTCGCGATACTCCTGCCACAAGGGCTCGAACGTGTCGGTCCAGTCTTTGCGCAACTGACTTTCCAGCGGCGCAAGGATCGACTGGTAAGACGCATACAACGCCTTGACGTGATCCCTGGAAACGTTGGGATAGAAGGTGATCCGATAGGGTTGGTCGCGAGTGCACTCGGTGACTTCGAGAATCCCGCTGGGGCCGATGGTTTTGTAAATGGGCTCGCCCAGCGGGCCACCGTCCGCGGGGATGGCTTGCAGCATCACCGGGGTGTTGCCGATGGGTACAAACCGTGTGCTTTCAAACAAATGCACCAGGGTCAGCGTGCCACTGGCCTTGCACATGGCGACGGTGCTGCTGGGGGCTTTGGATGAAATGGGCGCCATCAGCGCCACCTCATCGCCCACCTTGAACACCTGTTCCAGCTCCAGCGCCGAAAAGCGCCAGAAGCTCTCGGCCCAGGCGTCATAGGTGTTCAGGCATTGGCGGAAGTCGGCGAGCACCGCCTCGACGTCCCGCGTCTTTGTGTCCATGGCCGCCAGGACCATAAAACCCATGGCGGCATTCAAGAGGTTGCCCCCAGGACCGGGGCATCAATTGGGCAGTACATCGGCGGTCCCTTGCGCTGTGTGATCAGGCGAGGGACTTTGCAGAGGTTTTCACCGTGTATCAGTAGAGCTTATCCGGTACTCAGGTGGGATATTTCGGCGGTGCCTACCGAACATTCCCCCGGTCGGAAGCGACCGGCTTGAGGCTGAATAAAGTGGCTTTTGTCAGGTAGGCTGTGACATTCCCTCTCTAATAAACAAGGATCTGTTCATGACTTTCAACGTCCAACGCACACTGTTGTCCGCCGCCCTGGCGCTTTCCCTGGGCAGCGCCATGCCGGCTTTCAGCGCCGAACCGCACCCGCAGATCCTGGCCGATGCCGAACAGTACAAGGCCCCGGCCTTGAAGTTGCTGGAGCGCCTGGTGAATATCGATTCGGGGTCTGGCTACGAGCCGGGCCTGACCCAGGTGCGCGATATTGCCGTCGCTGAATTGAAACAGCTGGGTTTCAGCATCGAGCTGGTGCCGGATGCGGCGGCCAATAACAGCCATGTGATCGCCACCCTCAAAGGCAAGGGCAAGGCCAAAATCCTGCTGATGGCGCATATGGATACCGTGTTCAAGGAAGGCTCGGCGGCCGAGCGGCCCTTTTATATCAAGGACGGCCGCGCCTACGGCCCCGGCGTGATGGATGACAAGGGCGGGATCGTGGCTGGGATCTACGCCTTGAAAGTGCTGAAAAACCAGAACTTCACGGACTACGCGCAAATCACCTTCCTGCTCGATGCCAGCGAAGAAGTCGGCTCCGAGGCCGCCGCCGAACTGATCCGTAACACGGCCAGGGCCCACGATGTCACGCTGAACCTGGAACCCGGGCGTCCGGCCGATGGCCTGGTGGTCTGGCGCAAGGGCAGCGCCACGGCGGTGGTCGAGGTCAAGGGCAAGGCGGCTCACGCCGGGGTCGCCCCGGAGCTGGGGCGCAATGCCGCGATGGAGGTCGCCCACCAGATCCTGCAACTGGGCAAGCTGGGGGATGCAGAGAAAAAAACCACCATCAACTTCACCGTGCTCAAGGCCGGCGACCGGACTAATGTGATCCCCGACCAGGCCACGGCCAAGGCCGATGTGCGGGCGGCGTTGCCGGAAGAGTTTGACCGGATCGAGCGGGATCTGGCGCGGGTGTCCGCCAACCGGCTGATTCCTGAAACACAGGTCACGACCAGTCTGAAACGGGGTTTGCCACCGATGCCGCAGACGCCTGAATCCGACAAGTTGGTGGTGATCGCCCAGGGCATCTACGCCGAACTGGGCCGTCAGCTGACCATTGAAGGCAGTGGCGGGGCGGCGGACGCCAGCTTGTCAGCGGGCGTCGGCACCCCGACGCTGGATGGGTTCGGGATTGTCGGCGGCAATATCCATACACCGCAGGAATATGCCGAGGTGGAGAGCGTGGTGCCGAGGGTTTATCTGTTGAGCCGGATGATTATGGAGCTGGCCAAGCGCTGAACCAAAACACGGCCAGGCCACCTGTGGGAGCGGTCAGGGTGTTTTGGCGCGCACAAAGCGCTGCGTCAACTACACCATGTCGCTCTGCCCAAACTCCACGCCGAGAAAGTCGATCAGGGCCCGCACTGACGGGAGCAAGCCCCGGCGCGAGGGGAATACTGCATGGACGATCCCGGTGCGCGGCGCCCAACCGGGAAGCAGGTTGACCAGGCGCCCGGCGGCAATATCGTTGTGCACCACCGCACTGGGCAGGTGCACCACGCCGAGGCCGGCTGTCGCCGCGTGACACAGGGCCGGCAAGTCATCGGTGACCATGCGCGGCATATGGCGGATCACCGCGCTGGCGCCATTGCTGCCAAACAGTTCCCAGTGGTATTCGCGTTGCGCCGAGCCCCAATGCAGGCTCGGCAGGCCATTGAGGTCGGCCGGCAGCGCCGGGCTGGACATGCGCGCCAGTAACTGCGGGCTGCCCACCAGGCATTGGGTGCTGTTGCCCAAAACCTTCATCACCAACTCGCTGCTTTCCAGTGGCGGAAAGCGGATACGCAGGGCGATATCAAACCCTTCGTGGATCACATCGACACGCCGGTTGGTGCTCTCGATATGCAGTTCCACCAATGGGTATTGCAGCATATAGCGGGTGAGCATCGGCCCGACCCAGGAGTTGAGCAGGGCGGTGGGGCAGCTTATGCGCACGATGCCCTGGGGCTCGGAGCGGTTGCGTTCGATCACTTCGGCGGCGCTTTCGGCTTCGATACGCATCGCCAGGCAGCGCTGGTAATAGGCCTGGCCGATCTCGGTCAGGGAACAATGGCGGCTGGTACGGTTGATCAGGCGCACGCCCAGGCGCTCTTCGAGCTCGGCAAGGCGCCGGCTGAGCTTGGACTTGGGCATGTCCAGGGCCCGGCCGGCGGCCGCGAAGCCGCCATGTTCGACCACCTGGGTGAAGTAGTAGAGGGTATTGAGGTCTTCCACCATCGTTCTCCAAATAGAACGCTAAGGGTCGTTTTTGCCGTCTAGTGCAATAAAGGTAACGGATTTAAGGTGTCTCCATGCACTGATTAGGAGAAACACCATGAAAAACATCATCGGTATCTACACCAGCCCCCGCGGTCACTGGGTCGGCGACGGTTTCCCGGTTCGCACGCTGTTTTCCTACGACACCATGGGCAAGCACATCAGCCCGTTCCTGCTGCTGGACCACGCCGGCCCGGCGGATTTCACCCCGACTACACAACGACGTGGGGTGGGCCAACACCCGCATCGCGGCTTTGAAACCGTGACCATCGTCTACAAGGGCGAAGTCGAGCACCGCGATTCCACCGGCGCCGGCGGCAAAATCGGCCCGGGCGATGTGCAGTGGATGACTGCTGCCAAGGGGATCCTGCATGAAGAGTTCCATTCCCAAGCGTTCGCCAAAAGTGGCGGCGCCCTGGAGATGGTGCAGCTGTGGGTCAACCTGCCGGCCAAGGACAAAATGAGCGACGCCGGCTACCAGACGATCCTCGACGGCGATATCCCCGTGCTGCCCCTGGCCAATGGCGCTGGCAGCCTGCGCCTGATCGCCGGTGAGTTCGCCGGCCACACCGGCCCGGCCCGCACCTTTACGCCGATTGACGTGTGGGACCTGCGCCTCAACGGCGGCAAGGCCGTGACCCTGGACCTGCCTGCCGGGCGCAATACCGCGCTGGTGGTGCTCAAAGGCACTGTGCAAGTCAACGGCCAGGAACTGGCACGCGAAGGGCAACTGGTGCTGTTCGAGCGCGATGGCGAGCAAATCAGCCTGGAGTCCAACGCCGACGCCATGGTGTTGCTGCTCAGCGGTGAACCCATCGACGAGCCCATCGTCGGTCACGGCCCGTTCGTGATGAATACCGAGCAAGAGATCCACCAGGCCTTCGCCGACTTCCAGTCCGGCCAGTTTGGCCAACTGCACGGCTGATACGCCTGCGCGGCACCTAAATCACCCAACCCTGACAGCCAGGCCGGTTTACCGGCCAAGGATGGCTGTTGCCCGTGAAAAGAGGAAAGACCCCATGACCCACCCCGCAGCGGCTAATTTCAACGGCCAGAAACCGACCATCGACGCCAACGACACCGCGATGCTGTTGATCGATCACCAGAGCGGCCTGTTCCAGATCGTCAAGGACATGGACGTGCCGCAATTGCGGGCCAATGCCATCGCCCTGGCCCGGGCGGCGACCCTGTTGAACATCCCGGTGATCACCACCGCGTCTGTTCCCCAGGGCCCCAATGGTCCGCTGATCCCGGAAATCGCCGAAGCCGCGCCCCACGCGCAATACGTGGCGCGCAAAGGTGAGATCAACGCCTGGGACAACCCCGAGTTCCGCGCGGCCGTCGAGGCCACTGGCAAGAAAACCCTGGTGATCGCCGGCACCTTGACCAGCGTATGCCTGGCTTTCCCGTCGATCAGCGCGGTGTATGCCGGCTACAAAGTGTTTGCCGTGGTCGATGCCTCGGGCAACCACTCGAAACTGGCCACCGACCTGACTATCGCCCGCCTGGCCCAGGCCGGTGCGGTGCCCATCGACATCATGGCCACCCTGTCGGAACTGCAAGGCTCCTGGAACCGCGCGGATGCCGAGCAGTGGGCGAAGGTCTACACCCAGGCGATGCCGCACTACCAACTGCTGATCGAAAGCTATATCAAGGCCCAGCAGGTGGCGACCGAGCATGAGTTGCTCGATTCCCAGCGCTGAATCTGGACTTTGTGGTGGTGGCGAGCGGCTAAGCCTGCTCGCCACAGATGGCTGCGCCCTATACCCGCCAGTGCCATTTTGTGCGATCTTCAGGGCCTTCGCCCTGGAGTCGCCTGGATGCTGTCTTTTATCGCCGATCACCCGATGCTGTGCGCCCTGGCGCTGATTGTTATCGACATGACCGTATGGCGCCTGTTCGTCGCCAACCCCGGTAACTGGAAGCTGATCGCGCGCCTGGGCATCTTCGCCGTGTTCAGCGCCGTGCTGTTCAACGACGGCATGAACCCCATGCAACTGGCCCCCTATGCCGACAACACCCCGCTGCACCTGGCTGCCACGGCCTTGCAGATCGGCTGGTGGCTGTTCGCAGCCCGCACCCTGACCGTGTTGCTTGGCGCCGTGATGATGCAACGGGTCGGCCATACCGGGCGGTTGTTGCAAGACCTGATGGGCGCGGTGATCTTCCTGATCGCGATTATTGCGGCCATGGCCTATGTGCTCGACCTGCCGGTCAAGGGCGTGCTCGCCACCTCCGGCGCGGTGGCGATCATCGTCGGCCTGGCGTTGCAAAGTACCTTGAGTGATGTGTTCTCCGGGATTGTGCTCAACACCACCAAGCCCTACCAACTGGATGACTGGATCTCCATCGACGGCACCGAAGGCCGGGTGACGGATATCGACTGGCGTGCCACGCGTCTGCAGACTTCCCAGGGCAGCATGGCGGTGATCCCCAATTCGCTGGCAGCCAAGGCCAAGATCATCAACTTCTCGCGCCCGGCCGATATGTTCGGCCTGGCGGTGAGCCTGCAAGTCAGCCCCCATGCGCGTCCGCAAACAGTGCTCGAAGCCCTGGAGCGCGCCATGCAGGGCTGTCGGCAACTGCTGGCCAAGCCGGCGCCAAGCGTGGCGTTCAAGACCTCCACCGGCGGTGGCGTGGAATATGAAATCAGCGGCTTCGTGCCGGCCATGACCCTCAAGCGCGAGGTGCGCAACCAGCTTTACGACCTGGCCTACCGGCACTTGCAGGCGGCTGGTGTGAGCCTGCTGTCCAGTGCCGAAAGCCCGACCTCGCCAACCACATCCCCCGCGCGGGCGTTGCTGGAAAGCTCGACGATCTTCTCGACCCTGCGCCAGGAAGAGAAGGAAACCTTCAGCCAGAACATGACCCCACACACCTTCCGTGCCGGCGCGATGATCTTGCCGGCCGGGGAGGTCAGCGACCATCTGTTCATCATCGAGTCCGGGGTGGTGTCGGTGATGCTGGCCAAGGCCGGGCATAAATTCGAAGCCGGGCGCATGGGCCCGGGGGAGGTGATCGGCGAGGCCGGGATCCTCGATGGGCAGAGCCTGCCGGCAGATTTTGTGGCCAAGACCTACTGCACCCTCTACCGCATCGAAAAGGAATACCTCAAGCCGTGCCTGGATGCGCGCCACGACATTGGCGAAGCCATGCAGAACCTCCTGGATTTCCGCCTGCACGCCGCCCAGCACCTGACCCAGGAGGCGCCAATCGTGCCGGTGAAAAAGGGCTTTTTGCATTGGTTGCGCAACCGGGCCTGAAGCGCCGGGCATTGGCTACCTGTTCTTCGCGCCAATTGGCTATTTGTCTGTGGCCGTGGGGTGATTAAGCTGGGCCCCGATTTTTACTGTCCTGGAGCAACACCATGCACGCGCGCATCGACTTCTACACCGCTTCCCCCGACGCCCTGAAAGCCATGCTCGCCCTGGAGGCGGCCGTCGGCAAACTGTCCATCGAACTGCCCCTGCTGGAACTGGTGCGCCTGCGGGTGTCGCAGATCAACGGCTGCGCCTTCTGCCTGGACATGCACACCGCCGACGCACGCAAGGGCGGCGAGACCGAACGCCGCCTGTGCACCCTCTCGGCCTGGCGCGAAACGCCGTTCTTCACCCCACGCGAACGTGCCGCCCTGGCCTGGGCCGAAAGCCTGACGCTGATCAGCCAGACCCACGCCGCCGATGAAGATTACGCCTTGCTCAAGGCCGAGTTCAGCCCGGCCGAACAGGTCGACCTGAGCGTGGCCATTGCCACCATCAACAGCTGGAACCGCCTGGCGGTGGGCTTTCGCAAGATGCCCAAGTAACGATATGCAAGGGTAGGTGCTGGCTAATGTAGGAGCTGGCTTGCCTGCGATGGCATCACCGCGGTCTTACTGATAGACCGAGGCGCCTGCATCGCAGGCAAGCCAGCTCCCACACAAGCCAGCCTCACACAAGCCACAAGCCAGGTTCCACAGGGGCCGGGGTCAGAAGTTGACGGAAGCACTCAAGCGCGCGGTCAGTGGCGCACCCTGGAACAGATAGTCATCGCCCATGTATTCGCCGGCGTCACGCCAGTAGCGCTTGTCGAACAGGTTGTCGACGCTCAGGCGCAACACCGTTTCATAGCCATCGACCTTGGTGGTGTAGCGGCTGCCGATATTGACCAGCGCATAATCCCCCACTTCCACATTGCCGGTACGGTTGGCCTTCTTGCTGGCGCTGTATTGCACGCCGCCGAGCACCGCCAGGCCGTTGACCCAGGGCAGGGCGTAGTCGGCGTACACACTGGCACGCAGCTTGGGCACGTTGATCGTCTGGTGATCTTCGTATTGCGGCGTGCCGCTGCCGTTCACCCGGGCGCGAATCGCCGCCACGCTGGTCGCAATCTGCAAACGCTCGGTGGCCCAGCCATTGGCCGACAGTTCCAGCCCGGTGTTTTTCTGCTGGCCCTGCTGCACGTAGGTGAAGTCGCCGGCGCTATCGGGCTTGGCGTATTGGTAGGCCTGGCGAGTCTGGAACACCGCGGCGGCGAAGCTGATGCGGCGCCAGTCGTATTTCACCCCGGCTTCGATCTGGCGTGAGACGGTGGGGGCGAGGATTTCCCCGTCATTGCTCGCATACCACGGCGCCTCGCCACCCAGGGACAGGCCCTTGCTGTAGCTGGTGTACAGCGACAGGTTGTCCATTGGCTTATAGATCAGCGCAGCGTTGGGCAGGAATTCGTACTGCTGGGTGTGACGCTCCTGCACGCCCTCTTGATCGAAGGCTTTTTCATCCAGGCGCACTTCGCGGCCACCGAGCACGGTTTGCCACTGCTCGTTGAAGCGGATGCGGTCGGTGACGAACAGCCCGTACTGGCGGCTGTCGAGGCGCCGGTGGCTGTCGTTCAGGGGCTTGTCGGTGGGCGGGAAGGTTTCCGGGTCCTGATCGATATTGCCGCTGCCGATGTATTCGTTGACCGACTTGCGCTTGTCGATCACCCGGCGAAACGCGCTGGTGCCGAAGGTCAGTTCATGGCTCAGGCCGGCCATGCTGAACAGGCCGCTCATGGCCGCCTGGACTTCATCATTGCGCCGGGTGTCGTCGGGGCTGCGGTAGTCAGCGATATCGTAGTTGCCTTCCGGGCTGAAGTAGTTGGGCACTTTGACGCCGGCGCAACTGGGAGAGCCGTAGCACCCCCAGGCAAACGAACTGTAGTCATCAATCACCACCTTGCTGCGGGCCGCGCTGACGCTGCCTTTCCACTGGTCAGTGAAGCGGTACTCGAACTTGCCGTTGAGGTTCAGCGAGTCGATACCCACCTGTTTGGCGCCGCTCTGGTGGCCGAGCAGTTTTTTCGGCGAGGCGTCGTGGGGCACTTCGGTGCCGCCGAGCAACTGGTAGCCGGGCACCGAGCGCTGTTGCTTGTCCTGGTATTCGGCATCCAGTTGCAGCACGGCGTCGGGGCTGATGTTCCAGTCGAAGGCCAGGGACACAAAATCCCGCTGGCCATTGGCGTGTTCGACATAGGAATTGAGGTCTTCATGGGCGACATTGGCGCGCAGGCCGAATTGCTGCTCGCTGCCAAACCAGCCGCCGACATCGGTGGCGATATAGCCGCTGCCGCGATCATCGGTGGACACCGTGACCGAACGCACGTCTTCCGGGCGCTTGGTCACGTAGTTGATCACGCCGCTGGGTTCGGCAATCCCGCTTTGCAGACCCGCCAGGCCCTTGAGCAATTCCACCCGCTGCTTGTTTTCCAGGGCGACGTTCTGCTCGCCAGTGATCGTGCGCCCGTTGATCTTGTAGCTGCTGGCGGCATTCAGGGAAAAGCCCCGGACCACGAAATTTTCGTAGTAGCCGATCGGCGCATAGCTTTCGCCCACCGAGGCGTCGTTGCGCAGCACTTCGCTGAGCAGGCGGGCCTGCTGGTCCTTGATCAGCGCGGCGTTGATCACGGTGATCGAGGCCGGGGTGTCGAGCAGCGGCGCTTCATCGAAGCCGCCGACCGACGCGCTTTGTGCGCGATAACCGGACTCATCCTGGCCCTGGATGTTCAGTGCCGGCAGTTCCAGCTCAGCCGCCAGGCTGTTGCCGATGCCGCCGCTGAGCAACAGGCCGAGGGCCAAACGTGGGGTGACGACGGGGCGAAAACGCAAAACCATGGGGCAAGGCCTTAAAGCGCGGGGCGGGGGCGCATAAGCTAGGCATAAGTGCGCGGCTTTACAAGTACTCGGCTTGGCCCGGCTGTTCGAGACACAGTGTCTGAGGCTTCACGCCAATCTTTCCGGGGCTGTGATAGCGGTGTGTCAGTAGCCATTGACCCACCCTAGCTCCTACAGGGGATTGCATTTGAGCAATGGCGTTTGCGGGTTTCGCTCGGCAGTTCCTTGAACAGCGCCCGGTAGCTCTGGGAAAACCGCCCCAAATGCCAGAACGACCAATTCATCGCCACCTCGGCCACCGTGGTATCGGTTGCGCTCAACAACTCGCGGCGTGCGCCGTTCAACCGGCGCAGGCGCAACCATTGCGCCGGGCTCATTCCGGTGTAGGTCTTGAACCCCTGCTGCAATTGGCGCAACGGTACGCCGGCAATCTGCGCCAGTTGCAGCAGGTTGACGCTTTCATCCGGCGCATCCGCCGCCCACGCGCCGATGCGTGCCATCAGCCGGCGTGCTTCGCTGCGGCGCTGCAATGAGTGGTGGTCCAGGCACACACAGGCGTTGTCGAGGATAAACAGGCAATCGTCCAGCAGTTGCCGGGTGAGGGCATCGCGGCTGAGCGGGTCGATCATGCTGGACAAGCGTGTCAGGGTGCCACTGAGCCAGCGGCTGAACAGCGCGTTTTGTTGGCCGGTCAACGGCGCCATGAACAGGCCTTCGAGTCTGGCCATCTCCAGGCCATGGCGTTGCACGAACTGCGGGCCGAACACCACGGCCACTTCCCGGTAGTTTTCCGGGGTGATCCAGGTGTTGCGGCTTTCGCCATTGAGCAGGTACAGCGTGTTGTCGCTGCCGTCGAAACAGAACGCGAGCGAGCCTGGCGGCGCGTTGAAGTGCTGCTCGACGCGGGTGTTCATGCACTCTTCGTACACCTGTACCCCCTGCAGGTCGAGGTAGCGGACCTGCCCGGCAAAATGCCCCGGGGACATCTGCTGGTACTGCTGCACCCAACCGGGTGTCGCACTGCATTGGGCGGCCACATCACCGGTGGTGAAGGCCTGTACGCGCAAAGCGGTTGCCTGTGTCATGGGTGATCCGTGCGCACTCTATTGGTGCGTTGTGGGTCGTGCAAAGTGGATAGATGCCGTTTGAAGGCTGGCCCAAGATAGACCTCAATGCGCCGCAAGTACAAGCCGGCGCAGCATCCCACCCATGCCGAGGTCTTTATGAATGCCCCTTTCGATCAGCTGTCCACCTGGCTGAAAGAACACAAGATTACCGAAGTCGAATGCGTGATCAGCGACCTGACGGGCATCGCCCGCGGCAAGATTGCGCCCACCAACAAGTTCTTGCATGAGCGCGGCATGCGCCTGCCGGAAAGTGTGTTGCTGCAAACGGTAACCGGGGATTTTGTCGACGACGATATCTACTACGACCTGCTGGACCCGGCCGATATCGACATGATCTGCCGCCCGGTGGCCAACGCCACCTACGTGGTGCCGTGGGCCATCGAGCCCACCGCCATCGTGATCCACGACACCTTCGACAAGCAGGGCAACCCCATCGAGTTGTCGCCGCGCAATGTGCTGAAAAAGGTCCTGCAACTCTATACCGAACAGGGCTGGCAGCCGATTGTCGCGCCGGAAATGGAGTTTTACTTGACCCAGCGTTGCGAAGACCCGGACCTGCCGCTGAAAACCCCGGTGGGCCGTTCCGGGCGTGCCGAAACCGGGCGCCAGTCGTTTTCCATCGATGCGGCCAACGAGTTCGACCCGCTGTTTGAGGATGTGTACGACTGGTGCGAAGCCCAGGGCCTGGACCTCGACACGCTGATCCACGAAGACGGCCCGGCGCAGATGGAAATCAACTTCCGCCACGGCGATGCCCTCGACCTGGCCGACCAGATCACCGTGTTCAAGCGCACCCTGCGCGAAGCCGCGCTCAAGCACAATGTGGCCGCGACCTTTATGGCCAAGCCGGTGGCCGACGAGCCGGGCAGCGCCATGCACCTGCACCAGAGCGTGGTGGAGATTGCCACGGGCAAGCCGGTGTTTGTCGATGCCGACGGGCAGATGAGCCCGCTGTTCCTGCAGCATATTGGCGGCCTGCAGAAATACATCCCGCTGCTGCTGCCGATGTTCGCGCCCAACGTCAACTCGTTCCGCCGCTTCCTGCCCGACACCTCGGCCCCGGTCAACGTGGAGTGGGGCGAAGAAAACCGCACCGTCGGCCTGCGCGTGCCGACCTCCAGCCCCGACGCGATGCGCGTCGAAAACCGCCTGCCGGGGGCCGATGCCAACCCCTACCTGGCCATTGCTGCCAGCCTGTTGTGCGGCTACCTGGGGATGATCGAAAAGATCGAACCGAGCGCCCCGGTGGAAGGCCGCGCCTATGAACGCCGCAACCTGCGCCTGCCGATTACCATCGAAGATGCCCTGGCGCGCATGGAGGCCTGCGATACGGTCAAGCAATACCTGGGGGACAAGTTCGTGCGGGGCTATGTCGCGGTGAAACGTGCCGAACATGAAAACTTCAAGCGGGTGATCAGCTCCTGGGAGCGTGAGTTCCTGCTGCTGAGTGTCTGACTCCACCCTCAACCATAAAAAAAGGTGTCGATATGCGTCTCGTCAAACAGCTCCTCCCACTGGCCCTCGCCGCAGTGTTCAGCAGCGCCAGCCACGCCGCGCCGACGGTCAGTGTCTACAACTGGACCGATTACATCGGCGAGACCACCCTGGCCGATTTCCAGGCCAAGACCGGGATCAAGGTGGTCTACGACGTGTTCGACTCCAATGAAACCCTGGAGGGCAAGCTGCTGGCGGGGCGTACCGGGTATGACGTGGTGGTGCCGTCCAATCATTTCCTGGGGCGCCAGGTCAAGGCCGGGGCGTTCCTTAAACTGGACCGCGCACAACTGCCCAACTACCCGAACCTGGACCCCAAGCTGCTCAAGTTGCTGGAGCAGAACGACCCCGGCAATGCCCATGCGGTGCCGTACCTGTGGGGCACCAATGGCATTGGCTATAACGTCGACAAGGTCAAGCAAGTGCTGGGCATCGAGCAGATCGATTCTTGGGCGGTGCTGTTCGAGCCCGAGAACCTGAAGAAGCTGCAGCAATGCGGCGTGGCGTTCCTGGACTCGGCGGATGAAGCGTTCCCGGCGATCCTCAACTATATGGGCATGGACCCGCGCAGCGAGCAGGTCGGCGATTATGAAAAGGCCGAGGCCAAGCTGCTGACCTTGCGCCCGTACATCACCTATTTCCACTCTTCCAAGTACATCTCGGACCTGGCCAACGGTGATATCTGCGTGGCCTTCGGTTACTCCGGCGATGTGTTCCAGGCGGCCAACCGCGCCAAGGAAGCCAAGAATGGCGTGAACATCGCCTATGCGATTCCCAAGGAAGGCAGCAACCTGTGGTTCGACTTGCTGGCGATTCCCGCAGACGCCACTAACCCGCAACAGGCCCACGCGTTTATCAACAACCTGCTGGACCCCGAGGTGATTGCCAAGGTCAGTACCTACGTTGGCTACGCCAACCCCAACCTGGCGGCGAAGGCCTTCATGGCACCAGAGCTGGTGAACAACCCCGAGGTGTACCCGCCCCAGGCCGTGCTCGACAAACTGTACATTTCCACCACCCCCAGCCCGGCCATCATGCGTGTGATGACCCGGGCCTGGAGCAAAGTGAAGTCCAACCGATGAATCAGCCCCAAGACCATGCCCGTTCCTATTACCTGGCGTCGGCCCATGCCATGCCCCAGCGCGCGGCACTGGCTGCGGACCTGAGTGCCGATGTGTGTGTGATCGGCGGCGGTTTTACCGGCGTCAATACCGCCATCGAGCTGGCCCAGCGTGGCCTGTCGGTGATCCTCCTGGAGGCCCGGCGCATTGGCTGGGGCGCCAGCGGGCGCAATGGCGGGCAGTTGATCCGGGGTATTGGCCATGACGTTTCGGGGTTTGCTCGGCATGTGGGCGAGGAGGGCGTGCGTTATTTGCAGCGCGCGGGTATCGATTCGGTGGCACTGGTGGGGGAGCGCATCCGTGAGCATGGCATCGACTGCGACCTGCGCTGGGGCTTTTGCGAACTGGCCAATACGCCGGCGCAATTTGCTGCGTTCAAGGGGGAGCAGGACAGCCTTGCGGCCCTGGGTTACCTACCTGAAACCCGGCGGGTGGCGGCGCAGGATATGGCACAGGTGGTCGGCTCGACCCGGTACGCCGGGGGCTTGGTGGACATGGGCTCCGGTCACTTGCATCCACTGAACCTGGTGTTGGGCGAGGCCCGCGTGGCCGAGGCCCTGGGGGTGCGGATCTTCGAGCACAGCGCGGTGCTGCAACTGAGCCATGGCGACACCGTGCAGGTGCGCTGCGCCGGTGGCACCGTGCGGGCCGGCAGCCTGGTGTTGGCGTGCAACGCGCACCTCGACGAACTGGAGCCACGCCTGAGCGGCAAGGTGCTGCCGGCCGGCAGCTATATCATCGCCACCGAGCCGTTGCCGGCTGCACTCGCCGATGAATTGAGCCCGCAGAACCTGGCGCTGTGCGACCAGAAAGTCGGCCTGGACTACTATCGGCTTTCCGCCGACCGCCGGCTGTTGTTCGGTGGCGCCTGTCATTATTCGGGGCGGGACCCGGTGGATATCGCCGCCTATATGCGGCCGAAGATGCTCAAGGTGTTTCCACAGTTGTTCAACACGGCCATTGAGTTCCAGTGGGGCGGCAAGATTGGTATTACCGCCAATCGCTTTCCCCAGGTGGGTCGGTTGCAGCAGTATCCCAACGTGTTTTACGCCCAGGGTTATTCGGGGCACGGGCTCAATGTCACCCACTGGTGCGCGCGGCTGCTGGCCGAAGGGATCCACGCCGGCGTCAGCCAGGGCCTGGATACCTTCAGCCGGGTGCCCCATATGACGTTCCCCGGCGGCAAGGCCTTGCGTTCGCCGTTGCTGGCATTGGGGATGCTGGGGTATCGGTTGCGGGAAATGTTGGGTGGTTAATGCTTAGTTGTTGGCTAGTTGCGTCATTAAAAATGTTTAATGGTATTGTTAGCTCTAGGGAATATAAGAAATTGGCTTTTATTAGTTATGGTGGTGGGTGGTTTTGCAACTGGCCGTGCGGGTAGTTTTCGATATTGATAAGTTTAAGTAGGGTTGCTCCGCGCCAGCACCTGGCGTGATTAACGTTAAGTTATTGAGTGGAGAAACCATGTTCGATATCAATCAACACCGGCATGATTATTTTTATAACCTGGCAACCGTGATTGAAGGCCTGGTCCCCGAGGACCTGTGTGACATGCTCGCGCAACGGGTCAATGCCATTATCGGGGCCAACGGCGTGACCCATGTGCGGCATCACAGCCTGGGCACGGATGCGGTGTCCGACCTGGGTGGGGAATATAACCACCATATCTTCAAGGGCGATGACATCCGGGCCTATTTGCCGGAACTGACGGCGATCTACCACAGCCTGGTGCCGCTGGTCAGCCTGGTGACCCACACCGATACGGTGGTGTCGCCGTATCCGCTGTCGGATATCAATATCAAGGCCTACCCGCCGGGTGGCGGTACATTGGGGCTGCATTACGACACTAATGGCATTACGGTCCTGCTGTTTCTCACCAGCAACCAGGAAGCGCCCTTGCGCATGCAAATCGAGCGCTCCCACCCCAGCCGCAAAGCGCCCTGGACTGAACATAAAACCATCTACGCCAAAAAAGGTGCGCTGCTGATCATGCAAGGCCGCAAGACCCTGCATGACAGTGAACCGACGGTCACCGAGCAGAAGTTGTCGGTGGTCTACAACTATTACGAGCGGCATGACACTTATCGCCATGAAGACTTCGATAACTTTGTCTACTTTGGTATCGCGCCCAAGACATTGGAATCGCCAACCGTTTAACACGGGTTGACTGCTAGCGAGAGCGTCTTGTTTTCCTCTCGCCTTATTGATTGACAAGGTTGTGTTGATATGAAGTTGAGGTATAGGGATTTATTCGCCGGCGTGCTGGTAACGGTGATCTGGGGCGCGAATTTCTCGGTGATAGGGCTTGGGTTGCAGTCGCTGGATGCCTTTATGCTGACGTTGCTCAGGTTTACCTTCTGTGCCATCCCCCTGGTGCTGTTTATCCAAAGGCCTAAAGGCGTGTCATGGCTGACCCTGGCCGTATACGGCGCGCTGTTTGGTGCGGGGTTGTGGTGGGTGGTGAACTTTGCCATGTACAACGGCCTGTCGGCGGGCATGTCGTCGGTGTTTTTGCAGTTCAGTGCGTTCTTTACCATCCTGTTGAGCCACCTGGTGCTCAAGGAGGCAATCACCCGCATCCACATGCTCGGCATGCTGTTTTCGCTGGCGGGGTTATTGCTGATCTTGCACCTGTCCGAGGCGGTCTCGACCACCGTGGGGATCGGCCTGGTGCTGTTGGCGGGGGTATCCTGGTCGTTGTGCAACCTGATTATCAAGCTCAAGCGGCCGGGGGACATGGTGGCCTTTATTGTCTGGTCGAGCCTGTTTGCGGTGCCGGTCATCGGCGGGATGACGCTGGCGGTGGAGGGGCCCGCACCGTTTCGCAACCTGCTGTCCGATTTGACGTGGGGGGCCGGATTCTCGATTGTTTTCCAGTGCTATATCACCACCATCGCCGGGTACTGGATCTGGAACACCCTGATGAAAAAGTACCCGGCGTCGACGGTGGCGCCGCTGTCGTTGCTGGTGCCGGTGTCGGGTATCGTCACCTCCTGGCTGTTGTTTGACGAACAGATGAGCGTCGCGCAATTGGCCGCCATTGGCCTGGTGTTTGTGGGGATCGCGATTTTTGTCAGCTCGGCAAGGCTGGCGGGGCCACAGGCGGCCTAGCGCAAGGGCAAGCAATATCGGATCCAATACGCTATAACCCCACGGTCCCTGTGTTCGCCCGAGGCCTCCCTGTTCATGCCAAGCCCTTTGCAACGCCCGCTGTGGCAGGTCTACCTGTTCTTTCTTGCGCCGATGGTGCTGTCCAACTTCCTCCAGAGTTTTTCCGGCACCCTCAATGGCATCTATGTCGGGCAGATGCTCGGCACTCAGGCGCTGGCGGCGGTGTCGGGGATGTTTCCCATCGTGTTCTTTTTTATCGCCCTGGTGATTGGCCTGGGGGCGGGCGCCTGGAACGCATCGGGCCGATCCTGCGCACTGGGCTTGCGATCAACCTGTGCCTGACCGGTGGCCTGATCGTGCTCGGCTATGCCTTGTCCCACTGGCTGCTGGGCCTGTTCATCACCGAGGACTCGGCGCGGGTCCAGGCCGAACACCTGTTGCACATCATGCTCTGGAGCATTCTGGTATTCGGTTTCCAGGCGGTGATTGGCGGCATCATGCGCGCCAGCGGCGTGGTGCTGATGCCGGTGGCGATCTCGATCTTCTGCGTGCTGGGCGTGGAGCTGCCGGTGGCGTACCTGCTCAATGCACGCTTTGGCCTGGAAGGGGTATGGATGGCGTTTCCGGTGACTTACCTGGTGATGCTCGGGTTGCAGACCGCGTATTACCGGTTGGTGTGGCGGCATCAGCCGATCAGGCGGTTGGTGTAGAAGTGGCTGTGGCGACGGCAAGCAATTGCTCCACTTAATAGGAAGCATTACTATTCCCGCCCCGCCGACCCAGTGCTCCCCCGATGACTCCTCAGCCGCCCCGCCGACCTGGCTTTTTCGCGTACTACGAAGAGTTGGTCGGGACCTGGACGCGGCGCTTGCGCAATCGCCAGCAGGCCGAGGACCTGGCCCACGATACGTTCGTACGGGTGTTGGAAGCCAAGTCGACGCGGGTTGAGCAGCCGCGCGCCTATTTGCACCAGACGGCGCGCAATATTGCGGTGGATGCCCATCGTCGTGCCGACCGGCGCGACGCGCTGGCGCTGCCGGCGTTTGAGCAGGGTGCGTCGCACAGTGGCGACCCAGAGCATTACATGCACGCGGTCCAGTTGGCGGACTCCATCGAGCGGGCCCTGGCCGAATTGCCTCTCAATTGCCGCAGGATTTTCATCTGGCAAAAGATCGAAGGCCTGACCCAACAGGAAATCGCCGAGCGCCTGGGGCTTTCTAAAAACATGGTGGAAAAGTATATGATCCGCACCCTGCGGCATTTACGCGAGCGCCTGGATGCGCTGGCCCCATGACCAATGCCCGCTTTGAAACAGGATCTTCCATGATGGATACCCGTGAGTGTGCCTGTGGCCGCGCAGCGGTGCGTGACGAGGCGGCGCGGTGGTTCGTGCGTTTGCAGGACCTACCCTTGAACGTTGAGGAGCAACGTCTTTTCGACACCTGGTGTGGGGAACATCCTGCGCACCAGTACGAATTCGAGGTGCTGCAAGGGCTGTGGCGCGCCGCCGACCTGCTGCCCAAGGGGCGTTTGCAGGCCTTGCTCGATACGCCTGGGCCGCGCAAGCGTCGTGGCGCCGTGCGCTATGCCATGGCGGCCAGCGTGCTGGCGGTGGCTGTGGGCCTTGGGCTGTTCAGCGGCCTGGAGCATCCGGCGGTCTACGATGCTGAGTTCAGTACGCTGTTGGGGGAGCGTCGGCAAGTGGCGCTGCCGGACGGTTCGCTGATGGACCTCAACAGCCGCAGCGTCGTCGCGGTGCATTACGAAAAGGGCCGACGGGCGATTGTGCTCAAGCAGGGTGAAGCGCTGTTTCGCGTCGAGCACGACACCAGCCGGCCTTTTGTGGTGCAGGCCGGGGCCGGGCAGGTGACGGTCACCGGTACCCGCTTTGACGTGCGCCGCGACGATGACCAGACCCGCGTGGTGGTCGAGGCGGGAACGGTCAAGGTCCAGGGGCGGGCGGCGCAGCCGGTGGTCACCCTGACGGCGGGCCTGGGCACCTCGATCGACAGCCAGGGCACGGTTGCGGCGGCCCGCCCGGTCAACGCCCAGGCGCTCATGGCCTGGCAGACCGGCAAGCTGGTGTTCAACGACGCCAGCCTGGCCGAGGTGGCGCGGGAAGCCTCGCGCTACCGCGAAAAGCCCCTGCGGGTTAGCGCCGCGGCCAGCGACCTGCGCTTGACCAGCGTGTTCAACACCCACGACACCGAGGCCTTGCTCAAGGCTTTGCCGCACATTCTACCGGTGGCCCTGCGCACGCTGCCCGACGGTAGCCAGGAAATAATTGCACGCTAGGTTCAGGTTTTTTCCGAGTTCTTCGTCTTCTTGTCCAACTGCAACTGGTTTGCATTAACAGCCGTGCTTTCCTGGGATTACGACGTGAATAAACTCGCTGCGCACAACCATAAAACACCCCGCTGGGCGCCGTTGGCCCTGGCCTTGGCGATCAGTACCGCGGCCTATGCCGACGAGGCCATCCATATCAAGGCCCAGCCCCTGGGAGCGGCGCTGAGCCAATTGGGCCAGCAAACCGCGCTGCAAGTGTTTTTCAGCCCGGCAATGGTGGCCGGCAAGCAAGCCCCGGCCGTCGATGGCAACCTGGCGCCGGAACAGGCCCTGCGCCAGTTGCTGCAAGGCAGTGGCCTGGACTACCGGATCGACTCGGGCTCGGTGACCCTGCATCCGCTGGCCCAGGGCAGCGGTGAAGCCGGCTCGCCCCTGGAACTGGGCGCGACAGATATCAAGGTCGTGGGCGACTGGCTGGGCGACGCCAATGCCGAAGTGGTGCAGAACCATCCCGGCGCACGGACCGTGATCCGCCGCGAGGCCATGGTGGAGCAGGGCGCGATGAACGTTGGTGACGTACTGCGCCGGGTGCCCGGGGTGCAGGTGCAGGAATCCAACGGCACCGGCGGCAGCGATATTTCCCTCAATGTCGGCGTACGTGGCCTGACATCGCGCCTGTCGCCACGCTCCACGGTGCTGATCGACGGCATTCCTGCGGCGTTCGCGCCCTATGGCCAGCCCCAGTTGTCGATGGCACCGATTTCCGCCGGCAACCTGGAAAGCATCGACGTGGTCCGCGGCGCCGGTTCCGTGCGCTATGGCCCGCAGAACGTCGGCGGCGTGATTAACTTCGTGACCCGGGCGATCCCCGAGACCTTTTCCGGTGAAGTCGGCACCACCCTGCAAACCGCTGCCCATGGCGGTTGGAAACATATCGACAACGCCTTTATCGGTGGCACCGCCGACAATGGCATGGGCATGGCGCTCCTGTATTCCGGGGTCAATGGCAACGGTTATCGCGACAGCAACAATGGCAACGACATCGACGATGTGATCCTCAAGACCCACTGGGCGCCGACCGATCAAGACGACTTCACCCTCAACTTCCATTACTACGACGCCAGCGCCGACATGCCGGGCGGCCTGACCCAGCAGCAGTTCGACGCCAACCCTTACCAGTCGGTGCGCGACTGGGACAACTTCAGCGGCCGGCGCAAGGATGTGTCGTTCAAGTACATCCGCCAGATCGACGACCGGACCCAGGCTGAGGTGCTGACCTATTATTCCGACAGCTTCCGTGGCAGCAACATCGCCAACCGCGACCTGAAAACCCTCAGTTCCTACCCACGTACCTACTACACCTTCGGCATTGAGCCACGGGTGTCCCATGTGTTCGACCTGGGGCCGACCACCCAGGAAGCCAGTATCGGCTACCGTTACTTGAAAGAAGGCATGCACGAACAGGCCACCAGCCTCAACCTGGTCAACAACGTGCCCACGCCGGGTGGCCAGAGTGACGGCCATGTGTACCAGGACCGCACCGGTGGCACCGAGGCCAACGCGTTCTATATCGATGACAAGATCGACGTGGGCAAGTGGACGATCACCCCTGGTATCCGCTTTGAAAGCATCCGCACCCAATGGCATGACCGCCCGGTGGTGGCGCTCAATGGCCGCCGCACCCAGGAGAAGCACCGCCAGATCAAGAACAACGAACCGCTGCCGGCGCTGAGCGTGATGTACCACGTCTCCGATGCGTGGAAGCTGTTTGCCAACTACGAAACGTCCTTCGGCAGCTTGCAGTATTTCCAGCTGGGCCAGGGTGGTAATGGCGACCAGACGGCCAACGGCCTGCAACCGGAAAAGGCCAAGACCTACGAGGTGGGTACGCGCTACAACGACACGGTATGGGGCGGCGAAGTGACGCTGTTCTACATCGATTTTGCCGATGAGTTGCAGTACGTCAGCAATGACGTGGGCTGGACCAACCTGGGGGCCACCAAGCACGCCGGTATCGAAACCTCGGCCCATTACGACCTGGCCAACCTCGACCCGCGCCTGGAGGGGCTGAGTGCCAATGCCGGCTTGACCTACACCAGGGCGACCGCCGAAGGCGATGTGGCGTTCAAGGGCCGTGACCTGCCGCTGTACTCCCGGCAAGTGGCGACCCTGGGGCTGCGCTACGCGGTCAACCACTGGACCCACAACCTGGACGCGTATGCCCAGTCCGGCCAGCGGGCGCCAGGCACCACCAGCACCTATATCACCCAGCCGACCGCTGATGGCCAGTACGGTGATATTCCGGGCTATGTGTCCGTCAACGTGCGCAGTGGCTATGACTTTGGCGCACAGTTGTCGAACCTGAAATTGGGGGTGGGGGTGAAAAACCTGTTTGACCAGCAGCACTACACCCGTTCCAGCGATAACAACTCCGGGATCTACCTGGGTGAGCCGCGTACGTTCTTTGTACAGGCGAGCGTAGGGTTTTGACGGTTCGTTGACGGGGGCGAGCGTCGCCTGCCCTGATCGAGAGTGTGACCGGGGCAGCGGCAATGGGGCTTGTCCCGGTGCGCTTTTCCTCCTGCCGTTCCTCTTGCAGCTTACGACCCTGCTGCCGCTGTTGAAGGGTTGCCTTGACCCATTTCCTACCTTTTTTTAGCCGCTTTCATCACTTTGAGGAACCGAACTCTGTAGGCCTGCCACATACCCGATTAGCCCACTGTGCACGGGCGGCTCGCGATCAGGCTATCGTCGGGGGCTGTGGACGGTGTGGTAAATCGTGTCAACAAGCCGCACTGGAGATCAATATGTCGGTATCAGCTTTCAACCAGTCTGTCGTCAATCTACCGAATGGCGCCACACCTAACCTGCCCGGCAATGCCAAGGGCGCTACCGTCTCGGCCGCCGTCACCGTATCAGCCACCAGCGGGCCTAGTTTCAGCGGGATAACGAGTCAGTCGGGCCCGATGTTTGCGGCTGCGCCGTCGATGGCACAAGGCTCTGGGGGGGGAGCGCTGGCGGCAGGATCGGCAGGGGCGACAGGTCAGGGTTTTTTCGTCAGCCTGAAAGGGTTTTTTTCCCCGGCCAAGCCTGTGCTTCCTGGGAACCCGCCGCCAAGGCCATTTCCCCAGAAACCCGATCCGGTGTATTCACAGTTCAGCCATGATGAACTGGCCCAGAAACTGCTGAAAAACTTCTCGGGGTTCAGTAGTAAGGACGACTCGTCCTATATTACGCAGCAGGACTTGAAAGATAGAGCAGAACGTTCCCTCACAGGCTACGCCCACAAGGACTCGAACACCCGGCTGGCCAGGGAAATCCTGAAGCGTCCGGACCTCCTGCAGGCCCTTGATCGCAATGGTAGTACGGGCGGGCTGGATCAGAAGCTCACCCGGCAAAACATCAGGGACGTCATACTCTCTGACAGCCCGCTGAAGTATAAGGACGACAAAGAACTGGCCAAGGATCTGCTCAAGAATTTTAGTCGGCTCGAAGATAAATCCTGGGATCCATTTTGGCGAAGAGAGATCAAACTCGACAAAATCTATCAGACGGCCATAAAAGACCTGACGGGTAACCCTAAAAAAGATGAACTCACCTACCTGGCGAAGGAACTCACCAACCGGTCCGAGTTGTTGCAAAAAATGGACAATACCGCGGGGCGTGACGAGGACGGCAGGATCAGTTGGTGGGGGTTGAGGAAGTTGTCCCGTTAAACCACGGGTATTGCATTGCAAGCACAGAACCGGGGAGCGCCACGAGTCTTTCGCGGTGTTTCCCGGTTCGCCCAGGATGCCCCGCATCCACTCATCACCTGCCCCTCAATGATCAGGAACTGTTTTCAGCGGTTTGCCACATAACGTGTATCTGACGGCCTTTATGACGCCGTCGGTTTCACTCAAAGAGAGGGTGTCGACATGACTTCAACGTCGTTTGGAACTCAAACTCCCGGCCTGCCGCAATCCCTTCTTGCCCCCCCTTGCGACAACCACACGCAGTGCCGCCATTTCGCTGCCCAGGGTCAGGGTATGCCTGGCGAGGAAGGCACCGAAGTTCAGCGAGTCAAGAATTTTTCCGGCCAGTACACCTTCAAGGCCCCGGCGGCGGATGACTTCGCCAAGGGCATGCTGGCCTACCGCACGCCCTCTGTGCCAGGCGCGCCCATGGAGGCTGCTGCGGAGCCCCCGACGGGGCTGATCAATGCCATAAAAGCCTTGCTGGGCGTTTCCCGACCGGGTGCTTGATTGAGGCCGCAGCCAAGCCTTGCTCATTGTTTACATGCAGTCATCGAAAATGGTCGGCCACCCCGGAACCATTGCTGGTCGTTGGCCACATACTTTGCGCTTGCTGGAAAGCCACCCTTGCAGTGACGGTGGTGTTGGCCGGCCTGAGTATGGATCTGAAAGAGGTGGAGATGAATCATGGCAATTGACGGTGGGATCCCTTTCCTGCGGCCCGATGTTACGAGCCGCCATGATGCGATACCGGATGACGCACAACACAAAGCCCATGCTGCTTCAAGCGAGAACACGCCGCCTGCGTGGCAGGTCGACAATCAACCGTTGCCCAATACAATCCGGACATCGGGGTTCAGGCGCCCCTTGCGCTGGGCCACGCCCGACGAGGTCAGGCTGCATCATCAGGAACTGAGAAACACGCCTGCGACGCGTAACACCCATGTGAATCCCTATACCCAATTGCCGGATAGCCAGTTAGTGACGGCGCTGGCCGAGCATTTCACCGTGCTGGAAAAATTCCATGAAAAATGAAGGATTGAAACTGTCTTCATTGCAGCGAATCGCCGGTGAAAAAATGACGGAAACGCCGGTGTTCAACAACGCCATCCTGCTGGCCAAGGCCCTGCTCCAACGCCCGCGGTTGATCGACGCGATCCTTGATGAGGAGGGTTTTATAACGCGGGAAAGTCTGTCGAAGGCCGTACAGGGAATGTTTGGCAACAGCGACCCCAACGCCTTCAGTTCGGACCCTTTTCACGCCAAGACCAATATCGAGTTGGTGCAGGCGTTCAGGGCGGCCTTTGATGAACTGCGTGACCGGTCCCGGGACCGCACGGGCTTTTTTGAGCAGGTCGGCTACGTCGAAATCGCGAGGCTGGTCTCAATCAGCCGGGACCCGGACGAAACGGACAAGGACGGCGCCGTTATCCGGGACCCCGCCACCGGGTTGCCGAAAAAGATGTACAGCGAGCAACTGGTGTACATGTCAAAAAACCTGGTGGACCGTCCCCGGCTATTGAGCTCGCTGGAGCGCGTCCATTCTGGCTGGCGACGCCTCTACGGCAATCATTACCAGAAGGGATGGTTGAGCAACAAAGACCTTGACGGCTGGCTCGAAAACAACAAAAACCTGTAGCGCCTTGCGGGCCTTACACCCGCAGTATTTTCCCGCTGATTGCCACGCCCAGCAGCAGCACGGCGATCAACACAAAGGCCACGCTCAAGCTGCTGCCATGGGCGATAAAGCCGATCAACGCGGGGCCGGCGAGAATACCGGCATAACCCAGGGTGGTAATGGCGGGTACTGCAATATGCTCCGGCATGACCTTTTGCTTGCCGACGGCGGTGTACAGCACCGGCACGATATTAGAACAGCCGGCGCCTACCAGGGCATAGCCCAGCAGCGCGGTTTCCCAGGCCGGGAGCAGTGTGGCCAACAGCATGCCGGCGGTGGCCAACAAGCCACCGATCACGATCACCCGTTTGGCGCCCAGGCGACGCACAATCCTATCGCCGGTCAGGCGCCCGAGGGTCATGGTCAAGGCAAACGCCGCATAACCCAGGCCCGCATAGGCTTCGTCGAGGCCGCGTTCGTCACTGAGGAACACCGCGCTCCAGTCGAGCACGGCACCTTCTGCCAGGAACACGATAAAGCACAGGCAGCCGATAAACAGCACCACCCCATGGGGAATGGCAAAGGCAGGGCCGGAGCTTTCACTGCCGTAGGGCAGCAGATGGGGGGCCGCCTTGAGCAGGGCGGCCAGGGTAATCACGATTACCACCAGGGTGGCCGACAGCGGTGACAACCCCAACCCCAACAACGCGCTGACACCCGCCGCCCCGACAATCCCCCCCAGGCTGAACAGCCCGTGGAAGCCCGACATCATGGTTTTGCCACTGGCCCGCTCCACGATCACCGCCTGCAGGTTGACGGTGGAGTCCACCGTGCCCAGGCCTGCACCAAACAGAAACAACCCGGCCATCAGCCAGGGGATCGAGCTGACGGTGGCCAGCATCGGCAAGGCCACGCAGAGCAGGAGCGTGCCGGCGCTCAGCACGCGTCGGCAGCCATAGCGTGATGCCAGCGCGCCGGCCACGGGCATGGCAAGGATCGACCCCACCCCCAGGCACAGCAGCAACAGGCCCAGCGTGCCTTCGTTGAGCTGGGCGCGAGCCTTGGCATAGGGCACCAGCGGTGCCCAGGCGGCAATGCCAAAGCCGGCAATAAAAAACGCGATACGGGTCGACATTTGTTCCAGGCGGCCTGGAACCACGGGCGCTGGGGTAGGAATGGCAGTCATGAAAGTCCTTGGGGGTTGCGTTCAGCGAACGATGTCCGGCGCGACATCCTTGCACATCAGTCCCTCTGGAGCGAGCCAGGTTCCCTTGGCGAGCGCGAACTTTCATGTGTGCACGGGTCAGGTCGGTGCAGGGAGATACGCCCTGACGTGCACCACATCAGCGCCATCGACCCGCACCACAAGCGTGCCGCGCGGCGTGGTTTCCTGGCCGATGTAACTCTCCACCATCACCCGATCCGCAGCGGTGGCGTGCAGCGACAGCTTATGGGGTTTGCGCAGCAGCTTTCGAGCCTGGGCATCCACCGGGAACGACGGGTGGCCCTGGCGCACGCTTTCGCAAAACGCTACTGCCACGGCGCGGGGTGTCGGTGGCGGAGGCGAGGGCAGGTTGGCCCCGGCAAACAGCAGGTTGAGCTGGTCGGCGGTGGCGACGGCACGGGGGAAACCGGTAAAGGCCGAGGCGAGCAATAACAATTCCGTCAGCTCCCCAGGCGCCAGGCCTTGGGCCAGGCTGGTCTTGAAGTGCACGCTCAACGGTGGGCCGACCATGCCGGCGGCGGCGATCGCGGCAAAAATCGCGGCCTCCTGCAGGCGTGGATCAAGGCCGGGGCGATCATGCAGATAGCCATACACCACGCCGACCGCCAATTCGCCCAGGGCCGGTGCGGTATGGAACAGCGCGTCCAGGCGTGCGCCGCCATCAGGTACCAGTTCAATGAACGTTTTGCGGCCAGCGCGGTACAGCGTTTCAATGGGATGTTGCGGGGCAAGTGGCTTCATGGTGCATCCTCCGGGAACATGAGGACGGCGTTTGTTCGACTGCGCACGGACTTCGGCCTGATGAAAACGTCCATCCAGGGAAAACAGAAGTGTAGGGGGCGTGGCTGGTTTTGCCAGGGGGATGCACACAGCTTGGGTGGTGCCGCACCCAGACATCCCCCACAATCGCCAGGCGTTTTTCCCATGGCCGATATTGGCGGATACTGAGGTGGATCACCCCATGACCCTGTTCTACAACGCTCGCGGCAATATCTACGGTGTGGTCAGCCCGGCCTTGTTACGCCGCCGGGGCATTGCCGTGCCCACAAGCGCCGCCCTGGCCGCCAGCACTCGCCAGGGGTGGGCGGCGTCGGCGATAGCGGCCGAATGTGGCTGGGGGACGTTGCCGCGTCCAGCCGAGGCCAAGGCCTATCGCTGCGATGGTTTGCTGGTCGGGCCGTTCCAGGCTGCGCCGCCGTATGACCTGCTGATTATCAATACCGATGGTTCCCTGGCCGAGCGCAGCGGCAACGGCTTGACGATTTTTGCCCAGGCCCTGACGGATGCGGGGCTGATGCCCCGGGCCTGTGAGCTGCGGGTGCACCACGACCAACCGGGTGGGCTATCGCCGCTAGCAACCTGGGTTGAGCCGGCAGTCCATGGCCAGGTCCCGGGGTTCTGGTTGGCGCTGGGGCAGCCGGAATTCGGGCCACAGGCGGTGGGCGCGTTGGGGCAGGGAAGCTCCGGGCCTGGTCATGTACGTGAGCTGGCTGCGATCAACCCGCAATGGGCGCGCAGTCAATTTGTGCGTATCGGCAACCCCCATTGCGTGACCCTGGTCGAGCACGCATCGGCCTTGCCGGACAATCGGCAGATGCACCAGCCTGGGCTGTTCGAGCCATTGAAAGCGATGGCCTTTGCCCCTCCGGCTGGCAATGGCCGGCCCTGTGTTGCCGGGGTCAACCTGCAATGGGCTGCGCGCGACGCTGCCAATCGGGTGATTGCCCGGGTGTTCGAGCGCGGCGAGGGTCCCACGGCGTCCTCCGGGACCAGTGCCAGCGCGGTGGCCTGTGCGGCATGGCGGGCGGGGTGGGTCGAGGCAGGAGAGGTGGCGGTGGTGATGCCGGGCGGCACAGCGCCAGTACGCTTGCAGGTTCAGGCCGATACGTTGCTGAGTGTCAGCCTGTTCGGGGCCGCAGTGCTTCAAGACTGAAGTACTTGAGGGCTTAAATAAGTGTCAGTCGTTTCTTTATTGTTTACTTGTTATTCGGGGAGTTGTGTAAGTAAGTTCCTGCTGTTGCTGTCTGGTTTATTTTAAGGATTTCTCATCTTGTAAAAGAGACTTCCATTCTCTTCGTACGAAACTTCTTTTTTATTTTTGAAAGTGCCGGATTCTCGCGGACCTCGCTAATCTTTAGGGCGTTCAGGCACTTTCTTTGGCCGCAGGGTTTATGTTTGGCGGGAGGGAGTGTTTCAGTCAAATAGTTATGGCGGGTAACAACGGATGGTTAACGCGTTTGTTTCGTCACGTTTCAACTTTACGCTTCAAAGCGTAGAGGCCGACTTTCAAGTACTGGCATTCAAAGGCCGCGAGGCCCTGGACCAGCCATATTTCATCGAGGTGCAACTGGTCAGCGAAAACCCTGGCCTTGACCTGGAAGCATTGCTGCACCAGCCGGCCTACCTGGGTTTTGGCGACGCGGGCCAAGGGCTGCACGGGCAGGTGTATGCCGTTGGCCGCGACGATCCAGGGGCTCGGCTCACCCGTTATCGCCTGACCCTGGCCCCGCGCCTGGCATGGCTGGCGCATCGCCGTGACCAGCGCATCTTTCAGCAACGCAGCGTGCCGCAGATTATCGCGGCCGTGCTTGAACACCACGCAATCCTGGCCGATGCGTATGCCTTCGAGTTAGGCCCTGTGGTCTATCCGCCGCGCACGTTCTGTGTGCAATACGCCGAGAGCGACCTGCACTTTATCCAGCGGCTGTGTGAAGAAGAGGGGATTCACTACCACTTCCGCCACAGCCCGGATGCCCATGTAGTGGTGTTTGGTGATGACCAGACGGTATTCCGGCGCCTGCCTGTACAGCGTTTTTGCCCGGCCAGCGGCCCGGCCGCCGAGATGCGGGTGATCCAGCGGTTCGATGTGCGCCTGGCTACCCGCAGTCGCCAGGCTGTCCGGCGTGATCATGATTTCGAGCATCCTTCGCGGCGCCTGCAGGAACAGGCCGGGGCTACAGCGGTGCCGCCCCTTGAGGACTATCACTACCCTGGCGGCTTTACCGGCCATGCGCGGGGTGCGCAACTGGCGCGTCGCAGCCTGGAGCGCCATCAGCGCGACCGTCACCGGGCCTTGGGCAAGAGTGATCAGCCGGCGTTGTGCAGTGGCCATTTCCTGCCATTGCGCGATCACCCGCAACCCGCCTGCAATGACTTGTGGCTGCTGACTTCAGTGCGTCACGAGGGTTATCAACCCCAGGTGCTGGAAGAGGCAATGCCCGGTGCTGAGGTGTTCCAGGGCTATCGCAACCGCTTCAACGCCACGCCCTGGCGCGCGGTCCATCGCCCGGCGCTCAAGCACCCCAAGCCGACGATCACCGGCAGCCAGACCGCTACAGTGACAGGCCCGGTGGGCGAGGAAGTGCATTGCGATGCCTATGGTCGAGTGAAGGTGCGGTTTCACTGGGATCGCCTGGACACCGCGAGTGATAAAAGCAGTTGTTGGGTACGTGTGGCCTCCGGGTGGGCGGGTGACGGTTTTGGCGCGATCATGACGCCCCGGGTCGGCATGGAAGTGCTGGTGACCTTCCTGGAAGGCGACCCTGACCGGCCGTTGATCAACGGTTGCCTGCCCAATGCGCGGCACAGGCCAGCCTATCCATTGCCGCAATACAAGACCCGCAGCGTATTGCGCAGCCACAGTTGCCCCGGTGGCGCAGGCTCCAACGAACTGCATCTGGAGGACCGCCTGGGTGAAGAACTCATCTACCTGCGGGCCCAGCGGGATTTGCAGCAGCAGGTGGGCCATGACAGCCACCTGGAAGTTGGTGGGCAGCGGCGTGAAACCATTCACGGTCTGAGCACGGTCCACCTGGAAAGCGAAGAGCACCACCACGTTCGCGGTGATCGCAAAGTCCTGGTCGGGGGTGGCGAGCACCGCCAGGTACAGGGCGATAGCCAGGCCTGTATCGGCCAGAACCTGGTGATCGAGGCCGGGCAACAGGTTCATCTCAAGGCGGGTGCCAGCCTGGTGATCGACGCTGGTGCGCAGTTGAGCTTCAAGGCCGGAGGAGAACACCTGCTGATCCAGGCCGGCGGTATTTTCAGCAGTCGCCCCATCACCCTGGGGGGCTCGCCGGTCGCCGCGCACGCGGCCAGTCCCTTGGGGCCGGGCGATCCGGGGCCGTATCTTTCAGCGGTCCAGGGCGTGATCATGCATATGGCCAGGCAGATCGGGGCGGACTTTTGCCCGGTCTGCGAGCACTGCCGTGAAGCGGTCTGCGACCTTGGCGGGAGGGTGGCTTGATGGCGCGCATGCCAGGCCAATGGATGACCCAACAGCAGCAGGCAGGGCGTCGGCTGTGCTTGATCCTTGAGGGAAACAACGACGTGCTCCAGAGGCTGATGGCGTCTGGCAATCGGGCGCAGTATTGCAACCTCTACGGCACGAGCGCAGTGGCAGAATTGGCGGCGGCCGGGCCAGTGATCCTGTCAGTGGAGCATCTTGGTGAGCCTGCGTTGGCAGGCTTGCTGGAGCACCCCGAGGCGAACTGGGGCTGGCTGGGCAGTTTGCCCGACGTGGACCTAGGCGGCGTTATCGAGCATTGGCAGGCGCGGATGCTGGTAGGGCCCCCGGGCAATCAGGCCCTGTACCGTTTCCACGACAACCGCACCCTGGCACGTGCGCTGGGCTACTTGCCGGTAGCGCAATGGCCAGCCTATCTCGGGCCGTTGATCAGCGTGTGCTACTGGCATGAAGCGCAATGGTGCAGTGCCAGCAATCCGGCGCCGGGCAAGTACCCGGTACCCGATCCCGTCCCTTGGCTAAACCTCCCCAACCCCCAGGCCAAGGCCATTCTGCAGGCCAATATCCTGCGCTACCTGTTGGCCGAACACAGCGAAAACCTCGTGGCCCTGGTTGAGTTCCAGGACCCGAAGATATGGTTGGCCCATGTACTGGAGCAGGCCCGCACCTGGCAATGGCGAGAGCCGGAACAGTTGGAGTTCTTGGTGGTGCGGCGTTTGGAGGAAGCGACGCGAGCGAGCGTGCTCCGGTGGCCGCCATTGGTGGCGGAGACACCGGGGGATCACTTTGGGCGGGTGGTGGAGCAGTGGCGCACGCTGGGGCATCAGCATGAATAGGCGGGAGTGGGGGGCATGGCTTGCGCTTGGCATGGCGTGCACGTCGGGATGTGCGCGCATACCCGTTGATCGCGTGACGTTGCAGGTGGACTTGCCGGCCAATTTCCGTGTTAAAAGCGCCGCCAACTACAGCCCGGCGACAGGTGAAAGCTGCACCTTGCCTTGGCGCCGAGGCAAAAGGCCAGAGCGGAAGATTTTTAGTGTGCCCTACAACCCGACAGCCAGCCGCGTGACCCAGGAGCTGCCCCTGACTGAAACGGTAGAAGGCTGCCCGTTGGTGTTGCGCAGCGTGGAATTTGATTTTTATGCCCGGTGGGGCGTGCGCGATACCGATGTCGGCGCAGATATGGCGGCTATCTACATTCAGGACCGTGCAGGTGTTGAGCGGCCCGAGTTGGGTGCGCCGGAGTTGAAAGGGCGATGTCAGTGGCTGTTTCGTACCCTTGGATCGCAGCATGCCATCAGGAAAATTCTTAAATGCAACGCGCTGGACAACGAAGGGCAACCGCAGGGGGCACCGGCCGGTGGGGTCGTGCCGCGCAACCGACTGCCAGGCAACACGCTCCGGCTGGTCCTGGAAGTTGCGAACGAAGAGAAGCCTTACATGGGCAATACCTGGGTTCGCGTTCCACAAGGGTGGAAGCGTTGCCAGGGGAAGAACATGGACGATCAATATGGTTTTTGTACAAAGGGCGCTGCCCATTTCAGGCCTTTCAAGATGCCTGACGGGCGTGAATGCACTGTTTACCCAACCTGTACTGAATAAGGATATTCAGCTATGGATTTTGAAGCGTGGAAGAAGCCGTTTTTCAGCGAAAAAATGCCTGTTTGTCCGTTACGGGGAGGCTGGCTGAGTTTTGCGCTGGTTGATGAAACAGGCGATGGGAAAGCCTATGCAGGGCTTGCCTACTCGGTCTTGGACAGCCAGGGGCAGCAACACGTTGGGCACTTGGATGGCAATGGTTATGTGAAGCTGGATAACCCGTACAGAGGCCCCCAGGTTCTGACTTTCGATGCGCTCCATGAGGCATCTGGAAGTGACTATTACGGAGTGTTACAAGCACGAAGTCACTACCCTTTGCCCATTACAGAGCTGCAATTTCGAGCTGAACAGACACGCTTTGTTCGCAGTGACGGCCAGCGTGTCGAGACCAACCCGGCTCAGCAGCAAGCCAATCGATTCTACCAGGTCGAAGTCCGCGACCTGGTCCGCCATGTCGCCCATTTGCCGCCTCCGGCGCCCCGGTCCCACGGCCCCCAGCGACATGCCCTGCAAATGATGGCCGACCTTGGGTTTGGTCCACCCCAGCCCGGGTTGTGGGGCGTCGTGCTGTTCCCCAACCAGCATACGGTGCTGCAAGTGCGGCCCTTGCGTGCACTGCGCCCGATGTTGTCCACCGAGGACGGGTTCTGTGCCATGAACCTGTACCAACTGGCCTTGATGGCGACCTTGAGTTACTGCCGTTTTGGCCAGGAACCGGCCAGCCACCCGCAAGATGAGGTCCACTTTCCCCAGGAGCCCAGCATCGGCCATCTGTTTGCTGAAAAGCTCTCGGGGTATCAGCAGGCCTGGCGGGTCGACGCCGAGCAAGTGCAGCGCTTTTACCCGTTGTATGAGGAGGTCCCGTACTCCCGGCGCTTCGAGATCCTGCCCTTTGATCCTGACGTGTATCCGCAGAACAGTCCGACGCTGGAGGCCAGGCAGGAATATCCGGCGCGCCTGCATTTTTTCGATGATGAAGAGCAGGGGACCGATACCCAGGCCTTTATCTGCCATCACGACGAAGTGGTGCTGATTGCCGTGCGGGGGACGGCCAGTGCCGCGGATGGCCTGCGTGACGCGAACGCCCACCAGGTGCCTTTTGCCGACGGCCTTGGCAAAGCCCATGAAGGTTTTTACCAGGCTTACCGCGCCATGCGTGACTTCGTATTGCGTTATCTGGATCAGTTCTACATCGGCCAACGCATCGTGATATGTGGCCACAGCCTGGGTGGGGCAATCGCCTTGTTGCTGGCTGAGGGATTGCGCCGTGTCAAGGATGCCAACTACAACGTCCTCCTTTACACCTATGGTGCCCCGCGCGCCGCCGATGCCGAATTTACAGGCGGTGCCGCGGCCCTGGTGCATCACCGGATCGTCAACCATAACGACCCGGTCCCCAGCGTTCCCACAACGTGGATGAACACCACGGCCAAGCTCTGGGTTCCGGGGGCTGTGGCCTTGTTCAGCGCGCCCACGCCGGGAGGCCTGTTGTTTGCTGCGGGTCTGGTGCGTATCGGGGGCCAGCCTTATCAGCATCACGGCGAGCAACAGCACTTCATGCCGATCACCCTGGCGGACGGGACGCATTCCTCGGTGCTGTGGAAGCCCGGGTGTGAGTCGGTGCAGGAGGCAGAGTGCAATCGCGCCTTGCGCCTGCATGGTGACATGCCCGAGCGTGACAACCTGCTCAAGCAACTGTTCCAGGCCAGCCAGCACGCCATGGTCGTCAGCTACGTGCCGGCGGCGTGGGCCACCTTGCGCCGCTGGCAGCAGACACTGGATAACCGCGGCTCCCTGGTGACGGCGCGGGAGTACGCACTGATCGATCGCGCGCTGAGCACTATGCGTGAACAACTGCAGGACAAGCGGCTTGAACTCCACCGCCTCAGCCCGGCGAACGGGCGTGGTCATGAGCAGCACGATGCCTTGAGCGCTGAAATCGATCGCCTGCAAACCAGTCGCCAGCGCCTGGAGAGCCTGCGCTGGCGCCGCTTGGAAGTGCGCGATGTATACGGCAGCTACGCTTCCAGTGCGCACTTGCAACCCAGCCTCGAGCGTTGGTTCGGTCACCGGGAAAACCGTGAGTTGTCCCAACTGGCAAGTATCCCGCCGGCCTTCCAGGCAGACCGGGGGAGGGGCAAACCACTGGACCTGGACTCGATCGTTTAAGCCAGCGCTTTACACAAAAGTTACCTGCGCAGGCTGGCGCTTCATCAACACTTGGCCGTTGCGGATCGAGTACAGCGCCAGGCCCTGGCTGCGAATCATTTCATAGTCGCTGTTTGCCGACAGGATCAGCAGGTTGGCCGGGCGCCCGGGCTCCAGCCCGTAGCGGTCGCCCAGGGCCATGGCTTTGGCGCTGTTGTCGGTAACCAGGTCCAAGGCTTTTTGCAGGTTGCTGTAGCCGAGCATATGGCAGATATGCAGCCCGGCTTCGAGTACCCGCAGGATATTGCCGTTGCCCAGGGGGTACCAGGGATCGACGATGGAGTCCTGGCCGAAGCAGACGTTCATGCCGGCCTCCAACAGTTCGTGGACCCGGGTCACACCCCGGCGCTTGGGGAAATTGTCGAAACGGCCCTGCAAGTGAATGCTTTCGGTGGGGCAGGATACAAAGCTGATGCCCGAATGCCCCAGCAGGCGGAACAGCTTGGCGCAGTAGGCATTGTCGTAGGAACCCATGGCCGTGGTGTGACTGGCGGTGACCCGGCTACCCATGTCGCGGCTGCGGGCTTCTTCGGCCAGCACTTCCAGAAAGCGCGAGTGCGGGTCGTCGGTTTCATCGCAATGCACATCGACCAGGCAACCCGTGCGCTCGGCCAGGTCCATCAGGAACTTGACCGAGCTGACCCCCTGGTCGCGGGTGTACTCGAAGTGAGGAATACCGCCCACCACATCGGCGCCGAGGCGAATAGCTTCTTCCATCAGTTCACGGCCATTGCGGTAGGACTCGATGCCTTCCTGGGGAAATGCCACGATCTGCAGGTCGATCAGGTGGCTGCTCTCCTGGCGCACTTCGAGCATGGCCTTGAGCGCAGTCAAATCCGGGTCGGTGACATCCACATGGGTGCGCACATGCTGGATGCCGTGGGCCGCCAGGGCCTGGATGGTCTGTTTGGCGCGGGTCTTGGTGTCTGCCTGGGTAATGGTGGCCTTGCGTTCGCCCCAGCATTCGATCCCTTCAAACAGCGTGCCGCTCATGTTCCAGCGCGGTTCGCCGGCGGTCAGGGTGGCGTCGAGGTGGATATGGGGTTCGACAAACGGCGGCACCACCAGGTTGCCGGCGGCGTCCAGGTCGTCCGGCCCCAGGATCGGGGCGGCGGTTTGTGGCGTGATACTGGCGATCCGGCCATGTTCCAGGTGCAGATCATGCAGGCCTTCACGGTTGCGCAGGCGGGCATTGATGATATGCATGGGCAAGTTCCTCTTGGGCAAAAAGCAATCAGGCAGACAGCCGCCAGATTATCGGCGTGACGCCGATGTCCAGGCGGTCATTGTTGTGTCGGGGCGCTCAGGCTCATGCCTGGATGTCAGCCAATGGTACGCGTACCCGCAGGACGGCGGTAAGCGCGATGTAGGTGGCGGATGCAGCGACGATCCCTACCAAGGGCGCGACCCACGGCGAACTGAAGGCCAGCACCGTACCGACGGCATAGGCCATCAGCCCCGGCCAGTTGAAGGCTGGCAAGCGCACATCCGCCAGCCGTGGATAATGACCGCGATAGCGATAGAAAAAGTCGGCCATGATCACCCCGCCAATCGGTGGAATCACGGTGCCCAGCAGTATCAGGTAGGGCACCAGCATGTCGTACATGCCCAGCAAGGCGAGCAGGGTGCCAATCACGGCGCCGACCAGGGTCACGGTCTTGCGGCGCTTGGTGCGCAGCAGGTTGCAGCCGGCGACGGCGAAGTTATAGATGGTGTTGTCCTGGGTGCTCCAGATATTGAGCAGCAGCATGGCCATTGCCGCCATGGCGAACCCTTGCAGTAGCAAGACTTCCACCACATCCGGTTGTTGATAGACGATGGCGCCATAGGCCCCGATCAGCACCATCAGGCCGTTGCCGATAAAAAAGCCGATCAGGCTGGCCAGCACCGCCACCTTGGCCGAGCGGGAAAACCGTGTCCAGTTGGTGGCCTGGGTGGCCCCGCTGACAAAGGTGCCGAATACCAGGGTAATGGCCGTGGACAGATCCAGTTCCACGCTGGGTACCACCGCGAGCAAGCCTTCAAGCCCGCCAATGTGGACGGTGGCTACCCACATTGACAGCAACAGCAGCAGGCCCATGGCCGGTACTGCAATGTAAGAGAGAATCTCCAGCCCCCGATAACCCACGTAGGCCGTGGCGCAAAACACCAGGCCGAACAGCACCATCAGTGCCAGCACGTTGCCCTGGTTCAACTCGAAATATTTGCCCAGCACCACGGCCGCCGTAGCAGTGCCCCAGGCGTACCAGCCAATCTGGGTGAGCCCCAGGATCAGGTCACTCAACTTGCTACCGACTTCGCCAAAGCAGAAACGCCCCATCAGCACCGAGTTCAAGCCGCTCTTGAAGGCGATGTAACCCAGGCCTGCGGCGTAGATACCCAACAGCAGGTTACCCAGGGCCACGACAGCGAGCATCTGGGTAAAGCTGAAGGCCACCCCCAGCTTGCCGCCGGCGAACATGGTCGCGGTAAAAAAGGTGAAGCCCAGCAACACCATGGCCGTGGAGCCAAGGCCCTTGCGTGCATGCATGGGCACCTCGCTGAGAGGGTAATCGTTGCCCGGTTCGTTGTGCGTCATGTGCCGTTCCCCTGTGAGTGACACCGGGGCTGTTGCAGTGCGCGTGCCAACTGCGTGGCGGTGATGCGCACGTGGGGGCGCTGTGCAGGTTGCACAGCAGGGATGGCCGCTCAGGCGCGAAAGCGGTGCAGCGGTGAGACAAATTGGATCACCGGGCCAGGGTGTCAGTCGAACAGGGTCTGGGTGATTTCCCCGCGGTGAAAGGCGAAGGCGGCTTCAAGATCACTCTCGATGGTGCGCCCGCGTGACAGGGGAGGCAGGTCGTCGAGGCGGAAGAAGCCGACATCGGTGGTTTCAAAGCCTGCCATGGGGGCGGCCTGGTCGGTGCGTTCGCAGAGGAAGTACAACTTGTAGAAGTCGCGCACGTCGGGCCGGTACAAACCCTTGGCCTTGTGGGTCACGCTGTACAGCGCCCGCGCGGTCACACTCAACCCGGCCTCTTCGCGAAGCTCCTTGACAATATTTTCTGCCGCCGACAATCCGATATCGGCATAGCCCCCCGGCAACGCCCAGCAGCCATCCGTTGCTTCGCGCACCAGCAGGATCCGGTCGCCTTCAATCAGCGCTCCCCGCACATCGATCATCGGCGTTGAATAACGCTGGGCGAAGTCCGAGACCAGTCCGGTAATGCGCTCCAGGGGCACTTGCCCCAACTGCGCGAGCATACTGTGGGCAATCTGGGCGATCTCTTCCAGGCGCTCGCGCTCGAAGTCATCCGTGCAAAAGTGCAGCCCGGTAGAAGCCAATGCCTGCAGACGCTTGGCCTGGGCCAGCCAGGTGGATTCCATGGATCGCTCCTTTGATTGACCTACTCGCCGCGATAAATACAACCACTGGTGCAGGTCTCATGGATACGAATGGCGCTGAGCTCCGGCAACAACGGCTTCAACTCATTCCAGATCCACTTGGCCAGTACTTCACTGGTGGGGTTTTCCAGGCCGGGGATGTCGTTGAGGTAATTGTGGTCGAGGCGCTCGTAGAGCGGCTTGAAAATCGCCTTGATCTCCGAAAAGTCACGGATCCAGCCGGTATGCGGATCGAGGTCGCCGCTCAGGTGGATGGCCACCTTGAAGGAGTGACCATGCAGGCGCCCGCATTTATGGCCATCAGGAACGTGGGGCAAGCGGTGGGCGGACTCGAATGTGAACTCTTTGAAAATTTCCACGGTGTTTTTCAGCTCGGTCAGGTGTCTGGCAGGCGGCGAGTTTAACAGCTTGGCTGGCGCGCTGCGCGCACTGGCGGATCAGAGGGGGGCCAGGCGTTCACCCAACCGGCCGCTATCGGCCAGTTCCAGGAACTCATCGCCCAAGCGCTGGCTTTCACTCATCGCGGTTTGCCAGTACTGATTGCGGCGCGCGTCATCCCCCATAAAACGTTTGAAGTCGCTGCGATCCGGCAATTTGCCGTGGGGCAGGCGGGCCAGGTAGTCCCGTGACGGGGCCACCAGCAACACATCCTGCAAACCCTGCGGGCTACTGCGCCGCCACGGCAGACTCTTGTCGAACCAGCCGGGGATGACCCGGTCGGTGAAGTGCGGGTACAGCACAATGTCATGGCCGTGGTAGGGCAGGTCGAGGTGGTAGTCCAGCAGGCCGCCATCGCGATAGGTGCCGGCACCGGCGCCCGGTAAGTCGCGCACACCTTGCATCACCATGGGGATCGAGCCGGACGCCAGCAAGGCCTGGCGCAGGTTGCCCAGTTCCAGGTCGAGGAAACGCGAAGGGAAATCCTTGAGTGGGTGCAGCGGCGGGGCCTGGCGCGGGTCGTGGATGATCAGCCGTTCAAAGTGCCGGGACAGCCGTGCCCGGCCACGCAGGTTGTCGGCAATCACCGAGGACAGGCCCAGGCCCAGGCGCCCGCGGTGATCGTCGGCCAGCAGGCCATGGCTTTTGACGACCATGATATTCAGGCGGTAGTGCGGGTTATCCAAAAGCGTCGCATCGCGCCCGGCCAGCAGGTCATCGAGCATGCGCTGGCAGCTCTGGCTGACCTCGGCCATGGTCACGCCCTTGGCAAAGCGTTGCTCGTTGTACAGGCGCCCGAGGTCGAGCAGGCCCTGCACCGGGTCCGGCAGGCAGGCGCTGGCAAAGCGCCAGGAACCAATCGACGCGCCAATCAGCGAGCGCTCGCGGGGCGCGCGTGCCAGCCAGTCCCCGAACAGCGCCAGGTCCAGGCCCTGAATCCCCAAGGCCTTGGGGCCACCGGCCGCGCCAGGCAGAATGCCCACGTCCGCAGGCGCCAGCCCTTGCTCGCGAATGCGTGAAAAGGCGCGCTGGCCAGCCTTGACTGTTAGGGCTGGGAACTTGATGTGGATGGCCGTCATACCGGTCTCTGTGCAGGCGAGCAGGGCAGTATAGGAAATTTTCCCCGGAGTCAGGCAAGGTGTTGTGGGACAATTGCCATGGTGGCAATTCAGTTTCAGTTAAGTTGTGACCCGTACTGTGGGGGCCGTAGGCAAAACATCCGGAAATGGAGAATCATCATGAAAACCCTCACAGCCATTATCGCCGCCAGTATCATCGCCCTCACTACCGGCCTGGCCCAGGCGCGGGACCTGGGGCCGGATGAAGCGCTGAGATTGCGTGACGCTGGTACCATCCAGTCTTTCGAGAAGCTCAATGCCGCCGCCCTGGCCAAACATCCCGGTGGCACCGTGCATGAAACCGAGCTGGAGCAGGAGTACGGCAAGTATATTTACCAGGTTGAGCTGCGCGATGCCCAAGGCGTCGAGTGGGATGTGGAATTGGACTCTGTTACCGGGCAAATCCTCAAGGATCATCAGGATACGTAATGAAGGTAAATCTACGCACCGGCAGTCGACTGGCGCTGGTGCTCCTGGCCTTTTGCTCGGTGGTGGCTGCCCGGGACCTCAACCAGGATGAAGCTCTGGAGCTGCGCCAACAAGGGGTGATCCTGTCCCTTGAGCTGCTGTTGCAGCAGGCCATGGCGCGGCATCCCGGCGCTAGGTTGCTGGAGGCTGATCTTGAGAGCAAAAACGGCGGGTATGCCTATGAGGTGGAGCTGGTGACCGTCGATGGCGTGGTCCGGGAAATCAAACTGGACGCGACCACCGGCGCGTTGCTTAAAGACGAGGAAGATGACTGATGCGCCTGCTTCTGGTGGAAGACCACGTACCGTTGGCCGATGAACTGATGGCCGGGCTCAAAGCCCAGGGCTATGCCGTGGATTGGCTGGCGGACGGTCGCGACGCGGTATACCAGGGGCGCAGCGAGCCTTACGACCTGATCATCCTCGATCTGGGCCTGCCCGGGCTGCCGGGGCTTGAGGTGTTGAGCCAATGGCGCGCCGCCGCCCTGGCGATCCCGGTGTTGATCCTCACCGCCCGCGACTCCTGGGCCGAGCGCATCGAAGGGCTCAAGGCCGGGGCGGATGACTACCTGAGCAAGCCGTTTCACCCCGAGGAGCTGTACCTGCGCATCCAGGCGCTGTTGCGTCGCTCCCATGGCCAGGCCAACCAACCGACCTTGCAGGCGGCGGGCTTGCACCTGGATGAAGGCCGCCAGTGCGTGCTGCGCGATGGGGCCGAGGTGCAACTGACCGCTGCCGAGTTTCGCCTGTTGCGCTACTTTATGTTGCATCCCGAACAGATCCTGTCGAAAAGCCATCTGGCCGAGCACTTGTATGACGGTGAGACCGAGCGCGACTCCAACGTCCTCGAAGTCCACGTCAACCACCTGCGGCGCAAGCTCGGGCGCAGTGTGATTGAAACCCGGCGTGGCCAGGGTTACCGCTTTGGCGCCAGCCCCGCGTGAGGTCGATCCAGCGGCGGTTGAGCCTGGGGCTGATCAGCGTGATGGTGATTGTCGGCCTGGTGCTGGCGCAAACCAGCCTGTGGCTGTTTGAAATGGGCTTGCAGCGCTACCTGGAATCGGGTTTGCGCAACGACAGCGAAAACCTGTTGGTGGCCCTGGTACGCGGCCCTGGCGGCGTGCAACTGGATGAACAGCGCTTGTCACCGGCCTATCAGCGGCCGTTTTCCGGGCACTATTTTCGCATCGACTTCAGCGGCAACCACTGGCGTTCCCGTTCCCTGTGGGACCAGGAACTGCCGCAACTGCCCCAGGCCGGCCTGCAGGGCAACCTGCAACTGGGCCCGGAAGGCCAGCAACTGTTGGTCCTGCGTTCGGACTACAAGCGTTTTGGCCAGTCGATCTCCATCAGCGTGGCCCAGGACTACACGCCGGTGCGGGAAAGTTTCCACCTGATGCGCCAGGTTGGCCTGGTCCTCGGGCTGGCGGCGTTGCTGCTGATCCTGGTCCTGCAACGGGTCACCGTGCGCCGGGCCTTGCGCCCGCTGGAAACCGCCCGCGAACAGATTGCGCAATTGCAGCAAGGCCAGCGCTCGCAGCTGGATACCCAGGTGCCGGTGGAGCTGGAGCCGCTGGTGGCACAGATCAACCACCTGCTGGCCCATACCGAAGACAGCCTCAAGCGCTCGCGCAATGCCCTGGGCAACCTTGGCCATGCCCTGAAAACCCCCCTGGCAGTGCTGTTGAGCGTGGCCTCCAGCGAACAGCTCAAGGACCAGCCACAACTGGTCAAGCTGCTGCGCGACCAATTACAGCAGGTGCAGCAACGCCTCAACCGCGAACTCAACCGCGCCCGCCTGGCCGGTGAAACCCTGCCCGGCGCGCTGTTCGACTGCGACAGCGAACTGCCGGGCCTGCTGGCAACCCTGCGCATGATTCACGGCGAGCACCTGGACCTGAGCTACCACGTACGCCCTGGCCTGCAACTGCCATGGGACCGTGAAGATGTGCTGGAACTGCTGGGCAACCTGCTGGACAACGCCTGCAAATGGGCGGATGCCGAGGTGCGCCTGAACCTCGACGAGGCGCCCCACTGTTTTCAGTTGCGGGTCGAGGATGACGGGCCGGGGATTCCCGAGGCCCAGCGCAGCCAGGTGTTCAGCCGCGGCACCCGTCTGGATGAGCAGACCGATGGCCATGGCCTGGGGCTGGGGATCGTGCGGGATATCGTCGAAGTGTGGGGGGGCACCTTGCAGTTGCACGAGAGTGAACTGGGCGGGCTCAAGGTGCTGATCGAGTTGCCCCGACGCCAGGTCTGATGGGCACCTTGGTGTAGGAGTGTAGGGATTTGCAACAAGGCTTTTCTTGTAACGCCTGACGGGACAATTTCGCTTATAACAGCCACCTGGCTGGCCATGCCGAGCAGGTTTTCGCTCTTGCAAGGTACGGTATCTGCCGGAGCACTTGTCAGCCGGGCACTCGCTTGCTCGGCGCCGAATAAGAACGATAAAAAGGTGAATTCCATGGGAATGACCAAGCGTTTCAGCGTGTTTGCTGTTGCGGCAACCTTTGCCGTCAGCTCTGCGGCACTCGCCGCCCCGACCTTTATCAACGTACTGACCGGGGGCACCAGCGGCGTGTATTACCCGATTGGCGTGGGCCTGTCGCAGCTGTACAGCAACGGTATCGAAGGGGCGAAGACCTCGGTGCAGGCCACCAAGGCGTCGGTAGAAAACCTCAACCTGCTGCAAACCGGTCGCGGCGAACTGGCCTTTGCCCTCGGTGATTCGGTGGCCGATGCCTGGAGCGGTGTGGAAGACGCCGGCTTCAAGACCCCCCTGAAAAAACTGCGGGCGATTGCCGGCACCTACCCCAACTACATCCAGATCGTTGCCAGCCAGGAGTCCGGCATCAACACCCTGGCCGACCTGAAAAACAAGCGCATCTCGGTTGGCGCGCCGAAGTCCGGCACCGAGCTGAACGCCCGCGCCATCTTCAAGGCCGCTGGCCTGAGCTACGAAGACATGGGCAAGGTCGAGTTCCTGCCTTACGCCGAGTCGGTCGAGTTGATCAAGAACCGCCAACTGGATGCCACTCTGCAGTCCTCGGGCCTGGGTATGGCGGCGATCCGCGACCTGGCCGCGACCCTGCCGCTCACCTTCGTTGCCATTCCAGCGGATGTCATCGCCAGGATCGACAACGTGGCCTACCAGGCGGGCACGATCCCGGCGGGCACTTACGACGGCCAGGACAGCGATGTATCGACCGTGGCCATCACTAACCTGCTGGTCAGCCATAACGGTGTGCCTGATGACGTGGCCTACCAGATGACCAAACTCATGTTCGACAACCTCGATCGCCTGGGCAATGCCCACTCGGCTGCCAAGGATATCCAGCTGGAAGGCGCGGCCAAGGGCTTGCCGATCCCGCTGCATCCGGGGGCCGAGCGTTTCTACAGGGAAGTGGGCGCTCTGTAAGCGGCAGGTGGGTGCTGTACGCGGCACCCACCGTTGCGGATGCATGCCGAGGCTGCGATAAAACCTGTGTACGCCGCGTGCCAGGTTTTGTGGGCCTATCGACGTTGTAACGTGGGAGTACCTCCATGAGTGAGCAAGACCAAAGCCTCGCTGCCAACCCCAGGGATTGGCCCAGGGCACTGTTTTATGTCGCGCTGTTGTTTTCCACCTTCCAGGTCATCACCGCCGCCTTCCACCCGGTCTCCAGCCAGATTCTGCGGGCCGTGCATGTGGGCTTTCTGCTGCTGGTGGTGTTTCTGTGTTTTCCGGCGCGGGGCAAGGCCCAGCCCTGGCAGCCGCTGGCCTGGCTGCTGGGGCTGGCCGGGATGGCCACGGCGTTCTACCAGTGGTACTTCGAGGCCGACCTGATCCAACGTTCCGGCGACCTGACGGGCAGCGACATGGCCATAGGCCTGGTGCTGATCGTGCTGGTATTTGAAGCCGCGCGGCGGGTGATGGGCATTGCCCTGCCGCTGATCTGCGCGCTGTTTCTGGCCTACGGCCTGTTTGGCCAGTACCTGCCGGGCGACCTGATGCACCGCGGCTACGCCATCGACCAGGTCGTCAACCAACTGGCTTTTGGCACCGAGGGGCTGTATGGCACGCCAACCTATGTATCAGCCACTTACATCTTCCTGTTTATCCTGTTCGGCGCGTTTCTCGAACAGGCCGGGATGATCAAGCTGTTCACCGATTTCGCCATGGGCCTGTTCGGCCACAAGCTCGGTGGCCCGGCCAAGGTTTCGGTGGTGTCATCGGC
Source organism: Pseudomonas sp. GW821-FHT01D09 (assembly GCF_059422465.1). NCBI lineage: Bacteria > Pseudomonadati > Pseudomonadota > Gammaproteobacteria > Pseudomonadales > Pseudomonadaceae > Pseudomonas > Pseudomonas sp. GW821-FHT01D09. The sequence goes on along the minus strand of NZ_JBWKWY010000028.1, from coordinate 32,236 downwards.
GCTGATGGGCACCATTACCGGTTCGGGCGTGGCCAATGTGGTCACCACCGGCCAGTTCACCATCCCGCTGATGAAGCGCTTTGGCTATAAATCGGCGTTTGCCGGCGGCGTGGAAGCGACTTCGTCGATGGGCAGCCAGATCATGCCGCCGATCATGGGCGCGGTGGCTTTTATCATGGCCGAGACGATCAACGTGCCGTTCTTCGAGGTGGCCAAGGCCGCGTTGGTGCCGGCGTTGCTGTACTTCGGCTCGGTATTCTGGATGGTGCACCTGGAAGCCCGGCGCTCCAACCTGCGTGGCCTACCCAAGGCTGAATGCCCCAATCCCTGGGCGGCGGTGAAGCAGCGCTGGTACTTGCTGATCCCGTTGTTGGTGCTGATCTACCTGCTGTTCTCCGGGCGCACACCGCTGTTCTCGGGCATGGTCGGCCTGGCACTGACGTCCATCGTGATCCTGGGCTCGGCGATCATCCTGCGCGTCTCGTCCAGGGGCATGCGCCTGGCTTTCTGGATTGCCCTGGGCGTGCTTTGCGCGGGGTTCTTCCGGCTTGGTATCGGTATGGTGTTCGGCGTCGTGGCGCTGCTGGTGGCGGTGTGCTGGTTTATCAAGGGCGGCCGTGACACCCTGACCCTTTGCCTGCACGCACTGGTAGAAGGGGCGCGCCATGCCGTGCCGGTGGGGGTCGCCTGCGCCCTGGTGGGCGTGATCATCGGCGTGGTGTCGCTGACCGGGGTGGCGTCCACCTTCGCCGGCTACATCCTTGCCATTGGCCAGGACAGCCTGTTCCTCTCACTGGTGCTCACCATGCTGACCTGCCTGGTGCTGGGCATGGGCATCCCGACCATTCCCAACTACATCATCACCAGTTCGATTGCCGCACCGGCCCTGCTGGACCTGGGGGTGCCACTGATTGTGTCGCATATGTTCGTGTTCTATTTCGGCATCATGGCGGACCTCACACCACCGGTGGCACTGGCCTGTTTCGCGGCGGCACCGATTGCCCGGGCAAGCGGGCTGAAGATCAGCCTGTGGGCGATCCGCATCGCCGTGGCCGGGTTTGTCGTGCCCTTTATGGCGGTGTACGAGCCGGCGCTGATGCTCCAGGGCGACAGCCTGCTGGCCACACTCTACGTGGTGGCCAAGGCGCTGCTGGCCATTGGCATCTGGGGCGCGGTATTCACCGGTTACCTGCTGACGAGGCTCAATGGCTGGGAGCGCGTGCTGGGCTTTGTCGCCGGTGCCAGCCTGATCCTGGCGACGCCGTTAAGTGATGAAATCGGCTTCGCCCTGGCCGTGCTGTTGATCGCCCAGCACTGCTGGCGTGCCCGCCGTGCTCAGGTGGCCACTGCGTGATCGGTGTGTGCCTGGGTTTGGCCGGTGTGGTCTGGGCGCAACTCCCCACGCCGGCCTTCACCCTGGCCTGGACCCATACCGTTGAGAAAGTACGCTGGGAAGAGGATTACCGCGTGACGCCTGCGGGGCTGGTATTGGGCGAGGCGCGGGTCAAGGGTTCGGGAGCTGGCATGGAAATCCCGGACGGCGCCGAGCTGCGCGAGGGCAGTTGGCACTACCAGCGCCAGCTGCCGCCCTTGCAACCCCTGCGTGTGGGGCGAACCCCCGAGGCCGGGGATTATCAGCTGTGCTTCAACCAGCGTTGCCAGTGGATGAGTGCCTGGCTCGGCCCGCCACACGCGAGCCGGCCGGCGTTGGAGTTGTGGAGTTGTGAGCTGGACGCTGGGTCCAACGCCAGGCCCCGCGCATTTTAAAGCGCCATCAGACCCGGAACTGATCCATCAACCCCTGCTGCTGATTGGCCAGGCTGTTCAGCGTCTGGCTGACCCGCGCCGATTCATTGGCCTGGCCCGACAGCGACTCGGTCACGTCGCGAATGCTCGCCACGTTGCTGTTGATCTCCTCGGCCACCGCGCTTTGCTGCTCGGCGGCGCTGGCGATTTGCAGGTTCATGTCGCTGATCACCGTCACCGCCTCGCCGATCTGGCGCAATGCCGTCACTGCCTGGCCCACCTGCTCGACACTGCCTTGGGCCTGGCGATGGCTGTTGCCCATGGAACTCACCACGTCCTGGGTGCCGCTCTGCAACTGCTCGATCACCTGGCGGGTTTCTTCCACCGATTCCTGGGTACGCCGTGCGAGGTTGCGCACTTCATCGGCGACCACCGCAAAACCGCGCCCGGCCTCACCGGCGCGGGCGGCTTCGATGGCGGCGTTGAGCGCCAGCAGGTTGGTCTGTTCGGCAATCGCGCGGATCACTTCCAGCACCGAACCGATCTGCTCGCTATTGGCTGCCAGGCCTTCGACCTGGGCCATCGCCGTACTCATGTCGGCGGCGAGGTGGCCGATGCTGGTGGTGGTGCGGTCGATCACGGTCAGGCCTTCGCGGGTGGCCTGGTCGGCATCCCGTGCCGCGTGTGCCGCCTGGGCGGCGCTGCGCGCGACGTCCTGGGCGGTGGCGCTCATTTCGTGGGAGGCGGTGGCCACCTGATCGACCTGGCGGTATTGCTGGTCCATGCCGGCGCTGGTCTGGCTGGCAATCGCCGCCGATTGGTCGGCGGTGCTGCGCGCGTCCTGCACCGAGCGTTTGACCTCGGCAATGATCGGTTGCAGTTTGTCGAGGAAACGGTTGAACCAACTGGCCAGTTCGCCCAGCTCGTCGCGCTTGTCGTAGGCCAGGCGCCGGGTCAGGTCGCCTTCGCCGCTGGCGATATCTTCCAGCATATGGGCCACGCCAAGGATCGGCCGGGTCACGCTGCGGGCCATCAGCCATACCAACAGCAGGCCGACGATGGCGGCGAGCAGGCCCAGCCCCAGTTCCAGCAGGGTGCCGCGGGTGTTGTCGGCATCCAGTTCGGCCTTGAGGGCTTCGGCGGGGCCGACCAGGACTTTTTCCGGCACATCCAGCAAGACGCCCCAGGACTTGCCATTGGGGATGGGTTGGAACGGTGCCAGCACCTTGAGTTGATGATCGGTGCGCAGGCTGTGGGTCTGGGTGCTGTTGGCCATGGCGCTGATCAGTTGCGCGCCGCTGGCGGTATCCACGCTGTCCAGGCGCTGGCTGAGCTTGCTGGCATCCGGGCTGTAGCCGGCGAGCAAACCCACCGGGCTGATGATGCTGACGCTGGTCTGGCCGTCATACAGCTTGCGGCTGGCGTTCTGGCTGACCGCCTGCAGGCTGTTGAGGTTGATGTCCACCGACAGCGAGGCAATGACTTTGCCATTGACCGTCAGCGGGAACACGATGCTGGTCAGCAAGACGTTGCGCCCGTCGATCACATAGAAGTATGGCTCGATCACACACGGCTTGAGCGTGGTACGCGGGCAGGTGAACCAGGTGTTGGCCTTCTCGCCGCTGGGGCCGACGCTGGTATCGGCCATATCGCTTTCCGGCAGCGCCATCGAGGTCAGCGTGCCGGGGGTCGGCTGCGACCAGTACAGGGCAAAGCGTCCCTTTTCATTGCTGCCCAGCTCCGGTTGGCCGGCGAACAGCTCATCCTTGCCATCCAGGGCGTTGGCTTCAAACACCAGGGACAGGCCCAGCAGGTCCGGGTTGGCTTGCAGGGCGGCCTTGACCTGGCGGGTCAGGTCTTCACGCAGGTCGAAGGCATCGAGGAAGCGCTTCTCGGCCTGTTCGCGCAAAAACAGCACCTGGCGCGAAAACCCATGGCCATATTGGTAGGCATCCATAAACTGCTGGCGAATGCCCAGTGCCTGGACTTCGCCCTGGGCTTCGATCCGCGCCTGGGCTGCGACGTCGAGCATGTCCATGCTGGAGGCCTTGACCCGTTGCGAACTCTGGTCCATGCGGTACAGCGAAAGACCCACCAGCAAGGTTACGATCCCCAACAGACAAAGGCCGGCGAGGAGGGTGATTTTCCATTGAATGGACAGCTGCCTGAGCGACATGGAGATCCTTAACCTTTCGTTACGACAGAGATGATCCACCGTATCGGCCGGGCAGCTTTTTTCTTTATTCATACGTTCGATTGAATCTGTGGGCGACGTCGTTCTTTGACATGACGCGCCCGCTGTTGCAAAGTGCGCGCCCTCTAATAAAACTCCTTTTTTGCTTGTGCCTAGGCTGCCAATAACCCGGCGGGCGAGGCCCGGGCGTGTGTTTCTGTCTTGAGGTAACCATGATTAACGCAGTAATCGCCGCAGTCGGCACCATGCTCGTGCTGAGCCTGTCCCGCGTGCATGTGGTCATCGCGATCATCGTCGGCGCCCTGGTCGGCGGCTTGACCGGAGGTCTTGGGATCGACGCGACGCTCAGCGCGTTCAACAGCGGCCTGGGCGGCGGTGCCACGGTGGCGCTGTCCTACGCGTTGCTCGGCGCTTTCGCCGTGGCGATTGCCAAGTCCGGCCTGGCCCACGCCCTGGCGGACAAGGCCCTGCTGCTGGTGGGGCGTCAGGAGGCCAGCGGTGGTAATCATGTCAAGTGGTTGCTGATCTGCCTGCTGGGGGCGGTGGCGATTGCCTCGCAGAACATCCTGCCGATCCATATCGCTTTTATCCCGCTGCTGGTGCCACCTCTGTTGTATGTGCTGACCAAGCTGCAGATTGACCGGCGCCTGATCGCCTGCGTCATGACCTTTGGCCTGATCACCCCGTACATGTTCCTGCCGGTGGGCTTCGGCAATATCTTCCTCAACCAGATCCTGCTGGCCAACGTCGCCAAGAGCGGGGTGGATATCAGCCAGGTCAATGTCACCCATGCCATGGGCATCCCGGCGCTGGGCATGGTGTTCGGCCTGTTGGTGGCGGTGTTTATCAGCTACCGCAAAAAGCGCGTCTACGACCTGGCGAAGATCGAGCGGGTCGAGCAAGTGGCCGTGCACTACAACCCGCTGACCCTGCTGGTGGCCGGGCTGGCCATTGCCTCGGCGTTTATCATCCAGTTGTGGCTGGACTCGATGATCGTCGGTGCCCTGGCGGGTTTCCTGATCTTCTCGGTGTCGGGCATCGTGCGTTGGCGCGACACCGATGATCTGTTTACCGAAGGCATGAAGATGATGGCGATGATCGGCTTTATCATGATCGCCGCCTCGGGGTTTGCCGAAGTGCTCAAGGCCACCGGCCAAGTGCAGACCCTGGTGGAGTCCTCCGCCGCCTTTATCGGCCACAGCCGTGGCGTGGGGGCGCTGTTGATGTTGCTGGTGGGCTTGCTGGTGACCATGGGCATTGGCTCGTCGTTCTCCACGGTGCCGATCCTCGCCGCGATTTTTGTACCGTTGTGTGTGCAACTGGGCTTCAGCCCGCTGGCCATTGTGTGCATCGTCGGCACCGCCGGGGCCCTCGGTGACGCCGGTTCGCCAGCTTCGGACTCGACCCTGGGGCCGACCTCGGGTTTGAACATCGACGGCCAGCATCACCATATCTGGGACACCGTGGTCCCGACCTTCCTGCACTACAACCTGCCGTTGCTGGTGTTTGGCTGGTTGGCCGCGATGACTCTGTAGCAACGAGCTTCCTACAGTTTTCTCTTTTAGGGCCGTTAACCTCTTAACGTTGCCCTACAAGAGAGAAGATCCATGCGTCTGAGCCTGAAGGCCAAAGTCCTGTCCCTCGCCGTACTGCCGGTGTTGTTGTTTGCCGTGGTCATCAGCCTGACCACCGTATGGATCCTCAAGGAACAGGCGCGCACCGAGGTGGCCGAAACCCGCCAACGCCTGCTCAACAACGCCAAGGCCACCCTGCAAAGTTATGTCGAAGTGGCGATGACCACCATCAAGCCGCTGTACGACGCCGCCGCCCCTGGCGATACAGAGGCGCGGGCGCAAGTGGTCAAGCTGCTGTCCAACACCACCTACGGCAAGGACGGTTACTTCTTCGGCTACGACTCCGAGACTATCCGCCTGTTCAAGGGCAACAGCCCCGAAGGCGTAGGCAAGAGCTTCAAGGACAACCGCGACCCCAACGGCGTCTACGTCAACCGCGACCTGGTCAAGGTCGGCAAGGACGGCAGCCACTACCTGCAATACAGCTCGACCCAGCCGGGGCAAACCGAACTGGTGCCCAAGCTCGGCTACACCGAATACCTGCCCAAGTGGGACATGGTGATCGGCACGTCAGTCAACCTCGACGGGATCGACGCCCTGGTCAGCGAAGTGGAAGCCAAGGTCAACGAGCGCATGGAAGGGGTGCTGTTGAGCATCGTCGGCATCGCGGCGGTGTTGCTGTTGCTGATCGCGGCAGTGGGCATGGTACTGGCCAATACCATCCTGCGGCCCTTGCACCTGATGAAGGTCAACCTCGATGACATCGCCGCCGGTGAGGGTGATTTGACCCGGCGCCTGGCCATCACCAGTCAGGACGAACTGGGTGAACTGGCGGGCTCGTTCAACCGGTTTGTCGACAAGATCCACGGCCTGGTGCGCCAGATCACGGACATGACTGCGCAACTGACCGGGCTGGTCAGCCAGGTGTCCGAGCAGGCCCACCGTTCGGAACAGGCCATGGAACGCCAGCGCCAGGAAACCGACCAGGTGGCCACCGCGATCAATGAAATGTCATCCGCCGCCCATGAAGTGGCACGCAGTGCCCAGAGTGCGGCGGTGGCGGCGCAGCAGACCGACGCCGAAGGCCAGGCCGCCAAACGTGTGGTGGATGGCAGCATCGCGCAGATCCATGCGCTGGTAAGTGATATCCGCAGCAGTGGCGTGTCCCTGGACAGCCTGCAACAGGACGTGTCGTCGATTGTCAGCGTACTCGGGGTGATCCGCTCGATTGCCGAGCAGACCAACCTGCTGGCGCTCAACGCCGCGATCGAAGCGGCCCGGGCCGGTGAGGCCGGGCGTGGGTTTGCGGTGGTGGCCGATGAAGTCCGTGCACTGGCCAGCCGCACCCAGCAAAGCACCCAGGAAATCCAGGGCATGATCGACCGCCTGCAAAAGGGCACCGAGGCGGCCGTGGAATCCATGCGCCGCTCCAGCGATGCCGGCGACGGCACCTCGGCCCAGGCCAACGAGGCCGGGGCGTCCCTCGACACCATGGCGCAACTGATCGGCACCATCAACACCATGAACGCGCAGATCGCCAGCGCCGCCGAAGAGCAAACCGCCGTGGCTGAAGAGATCAACCGCAGCGTGCATCAGATTGCCGTGGCAGTGGACAGCGTGGCGGACGAGACCCAGCAGGGCGCGCAGACCTCGCGCAGCCTGGCGGACCTGGGGCAGCGGTTGGGGCAGTTGGTGGGGCAGTTCAGGATCTGACCTGGCAATTGCGGTGCTGGTTCCGGCCCCATCGCAGGCAAGCCAGCTCCCACATTTTGAACGGTGAACACGGTCAAAATGTGGGAGCGGGCTTGCCCGCGATAGGGCCCTAAAGGCCGCTACACATCCCGCATCAACAACCCAAACCCGATATCCATTTCCAGCGGCACCGGCACATACACCGTATGCCCATCCCCCGGTGCCACCTCAATCGCCTCACCCTTGGCGTTGTGCATCATCCCCAAATCAAAATGGAAATTCCCCGTCGGGGTCATCAATTCCAGGTGATTGCCCACGGCAAAGCGGTTCTTCACCTTGACCTCGGCCAGTTCGCCGCGTCGCTCCCCGGTCAACTCCCCGACAAACTGCTGGCGCTCGGAGACGGAGCTGCCGTTCTGGTAGTTCTGGTATTCGTCATGCACATGGCGGCGCAGGAAGCCTTCGGTGTAGCCGCGCTGGGCCAGGGATTCGAGGTTGGTCATCAAGCCCCGGTCGAACGCGCGACCGGCCACCGCGTCATCAATGGCCTGGCGGTACACCTGGGTGGTGCGCGCCACATAAAAGTGGGATTTGGTACGGCCTTCGATCTTCAGCGAGTGCACGCCCATCTGTGTCAGGCGTTCCACATGCTGCACCGCCCGCAGGTCCTTGGCGTTCATGATGTAGGTGCCGTGCTCGTCCTCGAAGGCCGGCATCTGCTCATCCGGGCGGTTGGCCTCTTGCAGCAGGAACACCTGGTCGGTGGGCGCACCAAGGCCCAGGGTCGGCTCGGGCTGATACTGCTGGACGATATCGCCTACGGTGTTTTCGGCCGCCGGGGTGGCCTGGTATTTCCAGCGACAGGCGTTGGTGCAGGTGCCCTGGTTGGCATCGCGCTTGTTCATATACCCCGACAACAGGCAGCGCCCGGAATAGGCCATGCACAACGCGCCATGCACAAACACTTCCAGTTCCATGGCCGGCACGTGCTGGCGGATCTCGGCGATTTCTTCCAGGGACAGCTCCCGCGACAGGATGATCCGGCAGATGCCTTGCTGCTGCCAGAACTCGACGCTGGCCCAGTTCACCGTGTTGGCCTGCACCGACAAATGGATTGGCATCTGCGGGAAGTGCCGGCGCACCAGCATGATCAGGCCCGGATCGGACATGATCAGCGCGTCCGGCCCCATGGCGATCACCGGTTCCAGGTCCTTGAGAAAGGTTTTCAGCTTGGCATTGTGCGGCGCGATATTGACCACCACATAAAAACGCTTGTTTTGGGCTTGCGCTTCGGCGATGCCCAGGGCCAGGTTGGCGTGGTCGAATTCATTGTTGCGCACCCGCAGGCTGTAGCGCGGCTGGCCGGCGTAGACCGCATCGGCGCCGTAGGCAAAGGCATAGCGCATGTTTTTCAGGGTGCCGGCGGGGGCGAGCAATTCGGGGGCGAGGACAGGGGGCATGGGGATTCGGGTCGCAAAAGGGCGGCAGGGTAGCCGAGCCGGGCCAGGCGGTTATTGATCTGGGTCTACGCTGTAGAAATAAAGATGGCACTCGCCGGAGGCGCGGTGGACTAAGCAACAGGGCGCGCTGGGCGCCCGGCGTTTTTCTGGCATGGATCGGACATGAACCAAACGAATCTGCAATTCAAAACCCTGCTGTTGCTGTTGGTCATGGTGACCCTCGCGTTCTTCTGGATCCTGTTGCCGTTCTATGGCGCAGTGTTCTGGGCGATCATCCTCGGGATCATCTTTGCGCCCATGCAACGGCGCTTGCAGCTCAAGTTTGGCTGGAACCGCAACCTCACGTCGCTGTGCACCTTGATGGTGTGCCTGGTGATCGCGATTTTGCCGGTGATCATCACCAGCGCCTTGTTGGTGCAGGAGGGCGCGACGCTGTACAAGAACGTTGAAAGCGGCAGATTGGATGTGGCGGGCTACCTCGAACAATTCAAGAACTTCCTGCCGCCGTACTTCCAGCACCTGCTGGACCGCTTCGGCATGGGCAACCTGGAAGGCTTGCGCGAGAAAATCGTCAAGGGCGCGATGCAGGGTAGCCAGTTCTTTGCCAGCCAGGCATTCAGCTTCGGTCAGGGCACCTTTGATTTCCTGGTGAGCTTTTTCATCATGCTGTACTTGCTGTTCTTCCTGCTGCGCGACGGTCCCGACCTGGTGCGCAAAGTGCGCACGGCGGTGCCGCTGGCCGAACCACAGAAGCGTCGCCTGCAGCTCAAGTTCAACCGCGTGGTGCGGGCGACCGTCAAGGGCAATGTGCTGGTGGCCGTGACCCAAGGCGCGTTGGGCGGCCTGATCTTCTGGTTCCTGGATATCCCCAGCGCGTTGCTCTGGGCGGTGCTGATGGCGTTTCTGTCATTGCTGCCGGCGGTGGGCGCGGGGATTGTGTGGGGGCCGGTGGCCGCCTACTTCCTGCTCAGCGGTTCGATCTGGCAAGGGGTGGTGCTGGCGTTGTTCGGGGTGTTTGTGATCGGCCTGGTGGACAACGTGTTGCGCCCGATCCTGGTGGGCAAGGACACCAAGATGCCGGACTACCTGATCCTGATCTCGACCCTGGGCGGCCTGTCGGTCTTCGGCCTCAACGGTTTTGTTATCGGGCCGTTGATTGCCGCGCTGTTTATCTCCAGCTGGGCACTGTTTGTTGAAACCAAACCCCGGGTGCGCCTGCCATTGCCCTAGGCTGAGAAGCAGTGGGCCATCTTGCGTGACAGGGCCTGGGCATCGGGCAGCGACGTCAGGGGGCCGCTGATGGCTTCACCGTCGCGTACCAGGTACCAGCAGGCGAGCAAACCGCGCTGGCGCAGGGGGACGGGGACGGCACTGCCGACGACGGACATGATCTGGATAGTGGGCATATCGACCTCCATTGCTGATGGAAGTCACCTTACGGCGGGTTGGCGTCGAGGGAAAATCACCCTGCTCGATAGTCAACATCACTGCCATCGAGACTGCGCCGGCAGGGGGCTCAATCAACCACCTGGTCCAGCATGTTCAGCACTTCCTGCTCATTGAGCAGGCCCTTGCGGACCAGGTTTTCTGCCAGCAGCGCGAGAAACTTGGCGCTGCGATGGCCTTCCAGGTGCTTGAGCTCGGTCAGGGCGCTATAGACCTTGCTTGACGTGCAGAGGCCGGCGACACGGTGCGGGTTTTGTGTGGGCATGCTGGGTCGTCCTTGTTGTTATGACCTGTTATAGGTGGACAGTTTCAATAGTGAGAGCGTTGCGTGACATAAACATGACAGCGCGGCCCCCGGTTGGGCAAGTGTACTTTGGCCTTAATCGTGTCGGATTCAGCAGCCAGCGCTGTCTCCATAACGACTTTGGCGAGCGTTATCCAGACCGGGTCCATAAAAAAGCCCCGCCTGGTGTGGGGGGCTTTTTCTGCCGGGCTTACCAGCCGCGCCTGTAATAGCCGCGGGGCGGACCATAGTAGCCGCGTGGTGGCCCGTAATACACGGGCGCCGGGCGGTAATACACCGGCTGTTGCACATATACCGGCGCCGGCTGGTAATAGACCGGTGGAGGGGCGGCATACACCGGCGGTGGCTGGTAATACACCGGTTGTTGCGGGTAATACACCGGTTGTTGCTGCACATACACCGGCCGATCATGGCTGGCGATTACCGAGCCCACTACGGCTGCGCCGACCACTGCACCCAATACGGCCGGGCCACCCCAACCGCCACCATGGGCGAAGGCTTGGCTGGCTACAGCAAATGCACCGATCAGCAAGGCGATCCTGGGGGTTTTACGCATCATGGTCTTTCCTCGGTTGGCCCCAGCGCTTGTGGTCTGCAATCAATAGACTCAAGGATTGTCGCGGGGATACTTTTAAGACAACGTATTTCAGGAAAACAGCACCGCGACTCGGTAAAGGTTGTGTAAGGTCTGTACCGGTTTGCCTACTTGAAAAAGGAATCACCGATGCTGATGAACCCCAATAAAGATACCCAGTTGTGCATGTCGTTGTCGGCCCGCCCAGGCAATTTCGGCCTGCGATTTCATAACCATTTGTATGAGCAGTTGGGGCTGAACTTCTACTACAAGGCCTTCAGCAGCCAGGACTTGAACGGCGCCGTGGCCGGGATCCGTGCATTGGGTATCCGGGGGTGTGGGGTGTCGATGCCGTTCAAGGAAGCCTGCATCGCACTGGTGGATGAACTCGACGACTCGGCCCGCGCCATCGCCTCGATCAACACCATCGTCAATACCGCCGGGCACCTCAAGGCCTACAACACCGATTACATCGCCATCGAACAACTGCTGCAAAAACACGCGGTGCCCAAGGAGTCGACCTTCGCCCTGCACGGCAGCGGCGGCATGGCCAAGGCCGTGGCCAGCGCCTTGCGCGATGGTGGCTATGCCCATGGCCTGATCGTTGCGCGCAATGAAGCGGCGGGCCGGGCCCTGGCACAGAACCTGGGTTATCAGTGGCAGGCGACCTTGGGTGACGCGCGCCCGCAGATGCTGATTAACGTGACGCCGATCGGCATGACCGGCGGCGCCCAGGCGCAGGACCTGGCATTCGAGGCCGATGCGATTGAGGCGGCCGACACTGTGTTCGATGTGGTGGCGATTCCCGCCGAAACGCCGTTGATCGTGCGTGGCCGGGCCCAGGGCAAGCGGGTGATTACCGGGCTGGAAGTGATCGCGATCCAGGCCCTGGAGCAGTTTGTGCTGTACACCGGCATCCGGCCGACGGACGAGCAGTTCCAGAAGGCCGTGGATTTTGCCCGGCAGTAACAAATCTCATAAACACCGCCGGCCCCTGTGGGAGCGGGCTTGTGTGGGAGCGGGCTTGCCCGCGATAGCGGTGGGTCAGTTAATAAATAGTTGACTGACACTCCGTCATCGCGGGCAAGCCCGCTCCCACACAAGCCCGCTCCCATAAGGGGGGGGGGACGGTTATTCGAGACGGGACAGGCGCTCTTCCAGCGCCGCAATCCGCGCCTCCAGCTCCTCGATGCGTTCCAGGGAAACCCCGCTGCCAGCGCTGCTGCGCTCCACCGGGCTACCCCGGGCCGCCAGGATCGCCTCGATATCCGCCGGGTCGCCCAGGGAGTGGGTGTAGCGGTCTTCGCGCTGGCCTGCCTGCTTGGGCACCAGCACCGCCAGATCGCGAGCGATCAGGCGTTCGAGTTGATGCACCACTTGCTCGGCATCTTCAAAATCATGCATGCGCCCGCTGCGGGTCAGCAGTTCATTGACCGTCTGCGGGCCACGCAGAAACAGCAGGCCGGTCAGAATCACCTGCGCCGGCACCAGTTCCAGGGCCTTGTCCACCCGGTGTTCCCAGCGGTCGGCGCGACTGCCCATCACCAGTTTGGTAAAACCACGGCCTTCCAGGGCGCGCAGACTCTGGCCGACCTGGCCCTGGCTGAGGTTCATCACCGGTTCGCGGCTGGTTTTCTGGTTGCAGGCCAGCACCAGGGCATTGAGGGTCAGCGGGTAGGTTTCCGGGTTGGTGGCCTGCTTCTCGATCAGGCAGCCCAGGACGCGGATTTCCGTGCTGTTGAGGCGCGGCTCGGAGGAAGTGGTGTCGTGCTCGGTGGTCATCGCGCTTTCCCTATGCAGTGAGCCCACTAGCCTAATCCCGAAAAAATAAAAGACAAGCAGCGCGCATGGCTATAATCGCCGCTGTTCAAACCCTGTCACCACTGTCGAGACTGCCATGACTATTTCCCTGTACGCCGCTTCCCTCCCGGTCTTCAAGCAAATGCTCAACGCCCTGAGCGATGTGCTGAACAAGGCCGAGGCCCACGCCAGCGCCAAGAATATCGACCCGAACGCCTTGCTGCAGGCACGCCTGTACCCGGATATGTTTCCGCTGGTGCGCCAGGTACAGATTGCCGTGGATTTTGCCAAGGGCGTTTCTGCACGCCTGGCCGAGATTGAAGTGCCGAAATACGAAGACACCGAAGTCACCTTCGCCGACCTGCAAGCGCTGATCGCCAAGGTCCTGGCCTTTATCGACACCATCGCCCCGGCACAGGTCGACGGCAAGGAAGGCATCGAGATCGTTACCCGTCCGGGCACCCCTAAAGAGAAGCGCTTCAGCGGCCAGTCCTACCTGCTGACCTACGGCCTGCCGCAGTTCTTCTTCCACGTCACCACTGCCTACGCCTTGCTGCGTCATAACGGTGTGGAAGTGGGCAAGCGTGACTACATGGGCGCGTTCTAAGCGCTGAGTAACCCTACAAAACAAATGTGGGTGGGAGCTGGCTCCCACCTGCTTACCGCGTTGTGTCAGGCCGGGTTCTTGTCTTCCTGGCCCAGGCACGCCGCTGCGGTGAACAACACGTCGGTAGACGAGTTCAGCGCGGTTTCCGCGGAATCCTGCAACACCCCGATAATGAAGCCCACGGCCACCACCTGCATGGCGATTTCACTCGGAATGCCGAACAGGCTGCACGCCAACGGAATCAGCAACAACGAGCCACCGGCCACACCCGACGCGCCACACGCACAGATCGCCGCCACCACACTGAGCAGCACGGCGGTCGGCAGGTCGACGGCAATGCCCAGGGTATGCACGGCCGCCAGGGTCAGCACAGTGATGGTGATGGCGGCGCCGGCCATGTTGATGGTCGCCCCCAACGGGATCGATACCGAATAGGTATCTTCGTGCAGGCCCAGGCGCTCACTCAAGGCCAGGTTGACCGGGATATTGGCCGCCGAACTGCGGGTGAAAAACGCCGTGATCCCGCTTTCACGCAGGCACAACAGCACCAGCGGGTAGGGGTTGCGACGCAATTTCCAGAACACGATCGCCGGGTTGACCACCAGGGCCACGAACAGCATGCAGCCGATCAGCACCAGCAACAGGTGCGCATAGCCCAGCAGTGCATCGAAACCAGAGGCGGCAAGGGTCGAGGCCACCAGGCCGAAAATCCCCAGCGGTGCGAAGCGAATCACCACGCGCACAATCAGCGTGACGCCGTTGGACAGGTCGTCCAATACGGTGCGGGTGGTTTGCCCGGCATGGCGGATCGCGATGCCCATGCCGATGGCCCAGGCCAGGATGCCGATGAAGTTGGCGTTCATCAGCGCGCTGAGGGGGTTGTCCACCACGCTGAGCAGCAGGCTCTGCAGCACTTCGCCGATCCCGCCAGGGGCGCTGATGGCCACGTCATGGGTGCTGAGCACCAGGTTCGACGGGAAGAGGGTGCTGGCAATCACCGCGACCACCGCCGCCGAAAAGGTGCCCAGCAGGTACAGGAACAGGATCGGCCGGATATGGGTTTCCTGGCCATGCTTGTGGTTGGCTATCGAGGCCATCACCAGCACAAACACCAGGATTGGCGCCACGGCCTTGAGCGCCGAGACAAAGACCTTGCCGATAAACGCGGTAGACAAGGCAGCACTGGGCGACAGCAGGGCCAGTAAAATGCCCGCGATCAGGCCGATGACAATTTGGGTCACCAGGCTGAGGCGCAGCAGGCGTTGAAACAGCGAAGGGGCAGCAGTCATAAAGAGTGTCTCTAGTTTTTTTAATGTGTACAGCGCTATGCAGGGCGCGAAGTCTAACATGCTGTAGGAGTTATCCTGTTCGTTGCGGCATTCAGTCGCCGTCACATTCTGTTAAGATTCGCCATCCTCTTCTTATCTCTCTGCCAGCGGGCCCTTGGGCCAGCGCTGGCGTCGCCGTTTCTGGAGTTGTGCATGTTGTTGCCCATCCTGCTGCTGTCCGCAGCCGGTTTTACGGTGTTGACCACCGAATTTGTCATCGTCGGCCTGTTGCCCTCCATTGCCCGTGACCTGGAAGTCAGCGTGTCCCAGGCCGGGCTGCTGGTGACCCTGTTTGCCTTCACCGTGGCGGCGTTCGGGCCGTTTCTTACTGCGTATTTCGCGCGTTTCGAGCGCAAGCGCCTGTTTATCAGCATTCTGTTGATGTTCGGCGCGGCCAATGCCCTGGCGGCCCTGGCGCCGACTATCTGGGTGATGGCCGTGGCCCGCCTGATTCCCGCCCTGGGGCTGCCGGTGTTCTGGGCCCTGGCCAGTGAAACGGCGGTGGATATCGTCGGGCCGGACTACGCCGGCCGGGCAATTGCCAAGATCGGTTTCGGCATTGTCTGTGCCACCGTGTTCGGCATTCCGGTGGGCACCCTGATCTGCGACATGTTCGGCTGGCGCACTGCCTTTGGCATTCTCGCCGGGGTGGCGCTGCTCAAGGCGTTGCTGCTATTGATTTACCTGCCGGCGACCACGCTGAAGAAAGACCCCGTGACCCTGCGCTCGCAGTTCAAGATCCTGCGCAACCCGTTGATGCAGGGCCATGTATTGCTGTCGATCCTGGTATTTAGCGGTATGTTCACCGCTTATACCTACCTGGCGGACATTCTCGAGCGCCTGGCCGGTTTCGATGGCACCCTGGTGGGCTGGTGCCTGATGGGCTTTGGCGCCGTGGGGCTGATCGGCAATTCCCTGGGCGGGCGCATGGTCGATAAGCATCCGCTGATCGCGTCCATGGTGTTCTGCGGCTTTATGATCGCCGGCATGGTGGCGCTGGTCCCGGCGATCCACTCCACCCTCGGCCTGGCGGCAGCCATGGCTGTCTGGGGCGTGACCCAGGCGGCGCTGTTCCTGGTCAGCCATGTGCGGCTGATGAAGGCGGCGCCCCATGCGCCGGCATTTGCCGCGTCCTTGAACATTGCCGGGGCCAACCTGGGCATCGGCCTGGGCGCCATGGTCGGCGGGCGGGTGATCGACACCCTGGGCCTGGGCAGCCTGGGGTTCGCCGCGTCGGGGTTTATCCTGCTGTCGATCCTCCTGGCCCTGTGGTTGATGACCGCCAAGACCCGGGTCGCCTGTGCCTAGGCCGGCAACGCGGTAAACAGCTCGCGGCGGGCGCCTTCGGTAATCGCCACGATGCCGGGGTGCTTGACCTTGCGCTCCACCGAGATGGCATAGAACGACTCGGTGACCGCGTCCGTCTGGCCAATCAAGGCCACGCCGTATTGGCGCAGCACTTCCTCGGCAATCACGCTGGGGGCAATGAAAATCCCGCTGCCGGACTGGCCGAAGGCCTGCATCAAGGCGCTGTCGTCGAATTCGCCGATGATCTTCGGGCGGATCTGCTGCTCGGCGAACCAGCGCTGCAAGCGGCTGCGCACCACGGTTTCCGCACCGGGAATCAACAGCGGCGCACCGTGCAGGCATTGTGGGAAATCGCCGCCATGCAGGTCCGCCAAAGCCTGGGTGGCGAAGAAACTGATGCCACATTCCCCCAGCTTCTGGCTGTAGCCCTTGATATCCAGGTGCGTCGGCATCGGGCTGTCGGAAATCACCAGGTCCAGGCGCTGGATCGCCAGGTCGGCCAGCAGCCGTTCGAGTTTGTCTTCGCGGCAGGTAATGCGCAGTGGCTCGCTTAACTCCATGGTCGGCGCGATCAGGCGGTAGACGATGGACTTGGGCACCACGTCCGCCACGCCGACGCGAAAGACAATCTGTTGTTCATGGGGCTGGGCGCGCAACATGGCTTCCAGCTCGTTGCCGGTCTGGAACATCTGCTCGGCATAGGGCAGGGCCTGGCGCCCGGCCTCGGTCAGCTCCAGCTGGCGGCCGACGCGTTGAAACAGGGCGATACCAAATGTCTGCTCCAGCAGGCTGATTTGCCCGCTGATGGTCTGCGGCGTGAGGTTCAGTTGCTCGCACGCCCGCACGATGCTGCCGGTCTTGGCGACCACCCAGAAGTAGTGCAGTTGTCGGTAGTTGAGCATGGCGGCCGTCACTTCGTAAAAATCGAAGTATACGTGAGAAAAATACGAATTTTACTGAAGTGTTCACCTGCATAGAATGCCTCGCTATCGCGGGGCCACTACTTGTGCCCAATGGTTCTAACGAGGAATACATCATGAAACTCAATTCTTTCGGTGCGGCATCGTTGCTTGCGCTTTCATTAGTGATGATCAGCGGCTGCGATCAGGTCGAAAAAAGCACGCAGCAGGTCCTGGACAAAGCCAGTGAGTCGGCCAAGCAAGCGATCGACGACACCCAAAAGGCTGCCGAGCAGGCATTGAGTGAAGCGACACAAGGCCTGATCAGCCCAGAAAAAAAGGACGATCAGGAAACTAAAGAGTCTGAATCGAACACCAAAGAAACTTAATCTCCCAGCACAACGTCAGGACTGACCTATGGATTACCTTTTACAACTGGCCGCCAGCCCCACTGCCTGGGTGGCGCTGGCAACCCTGATCGTCATGGAAATCGTGCTGGGGATCGACAACCTGATCTTCATCTCGATCCTCACCAACAAGCTGCCGGAGCAGCACCGGGCCAAGGCACGGCGCATCGGCATCAGCATGGCGCTGATCCTGCGTCTGGGCCTGTTGAGCACCATCGCGTTTATCGTGCAACTGACGGCGCCGGTGTTTGAAGTGTTCGGCCAGGCGTTTTCGTGGAAGGATATGATTCTGATCGCCGGTGGCCTGTTCCTGGTGTGGAAGGCGACGACCGAGATCCACCACAGCATGGACCCGGAGCCCGAAGAGAAGGCCAGCGTCGGCAACACAGTGGCGATCGGCTTCGCCGCCGCGATCGGGCAGATCCTGTTGCTCGACCTGGTGTTTTCCATCGACAGCATCATCACCGCCGTGGGCATGACCGAGCACTTGCCGATCATGATCATTGCCGTGGTGACCTCGGTGATCGTGATGCTGGTGGCGGCTGAACCCCTGGCCAAGTTCATCAACGACAACCCGACCGTGGTCATGCTGGCCCTGGGCTTCTTGATCATGATCGGCATGACCTTGATCGCCGAAGGCTTCGGTGCCCATGTGCCGAAAGGCTACGTGTACGCGGCCATGGCGTTCTCGGCTGCCATCGAGTGCCTGAACATTGCACGGCGCAATCGGCACAAGCGTTTGCTCGCTGCCCGCCAGTAATCGCCAGGCCCCCAAGGCCGGCTGCGCTCACAAGAGCCCAGCCGGCCTTTTGCTGTCTGTTAGAATCCCCGCACTTGATAGCTTGAGGTCCACCATGAACGAGCCGATTCGCCTGACCCAGTACAGCCACGGTGCCGGTTGCGGCTGCAAGATTTCGCCGCAGGTGCTGGAAGTGATCCTCGCCGGCAGCGGCGCGCAGAACCTCGACCCCAAGCTCTGGGTGGGCAATGCCTCGCGGGACGACGCGGCGGTGTACGCCATCGATGACGAGCGCGGGGTGGTGTCCACCACCGACTTTTTCATGCCGATCGTCGATGATCCCTTCGATTTCGGGCGCATTGCCGCCACCAACGCCATCAGCGATATCTACGCCATGGGCGGCGATCCGTTGATGGCCATCGCCATTCTCGGCTGGCCGGTCAATGTGCTGGCCCCGGAAATCGCCCGGGAAGTGATTCGCGGTGGCCGCTCGGTGTGCGACGCGGCGGGCATTCCCCTGGCCGGCGGCCATTCCATCGACGCCCCGGAGCCGATCTTCGGCCTGGCCGTCACCGGGCTGGTGCACAAGCGCCATATGAAGCGCAACGACACCGCCACCGCCGGCTGCCGCCTGTACCTGACCAAACCCCTGGGCATCGGCATCCTCACCACGGCCGAGAAGAAGGGCAAACTGCGCGAAGCCGATATCGGCCTGGCGCGGGACTGGATGTGCACCCTCAACACGCCCGGCAGCCGTTTTGGCAAGCTGGCCGGCGTTACCGCCATGACCGATGTGACCGGTTTCGGCCTGCTCGGGCACCTGGTGGAAATGGCGGACGGCAGCGGGTTGACCGCGCTTATCGAATACGAAAAAGTCCCACGCCTGCCGGGGGTCGAGTACTACCTGGACCAGGGCTGCGTGCCCGGCGGTACGTTGCGCAATTTCGACAGCTATGCCAGCCAGTTGGGCCGTCTCACCGAGTTGCACAAGCGCGTGCTGTGCGACCCGCAAACCAGTGGCGGGCTGTTGGTGGCGGTTACGCCGCAGGGTGAAGCCGAGTTTCTGGCGGCCGCCGCCGAACTGGGGCTGAACCTTGCGCCCATTGGCCAGTTGGTTGAGCGACAGAGCAACGCGGTAGAGGTGTCTTGATGCCCATCGACATCACCGATTACCGCGACATCTTTCTCAATGACCGGCCGATGATGGATACCCGTGCCCCGGTCGAATTCGTCAAGGGCGCGTTCCCCGGCGTGGTCAACCTGCCCTTGATGAACGACGACGAACGCCAGCGGGTAGGCACTTGCTATAAGCAGCAGGGGCAGCAGGCGGCGATTGTGCTGGGGCATCAGTTGGTCAGTGGCGCGACGTTGCAGGAGCGGCTGGCGCGCTGGGCCGCGTTTGCCCGGGCCAACCCTGACGGTTACCTGTATTGCTTCCGGGGCGGCTTGCGCTCGCACTTGGTGCAGAAGGTGCTCAAGGACGAGGCGGGCATCGACTATCCGCGGGTCGGCGGTGGCTACAAGGCCATGCGTACCTTCTTGCTGGAGACCGTGGACCAGGCGGTCGAGCAATGCGATTTCGTGTTGCTGGGTGGCCTGACCGGCAGTGGCAAGACCGAGGTGCTCCATCAGTTGCACAATGGCCTGGACCTGGAGGGCCATGCCAATCACCGGGGTTCCAGCTTTGGCAAGCGTGCCACGGGCCAGCCGTCGAATATCGATTTTGAAAACCGCCTGGCGGTGGACGTGCTGAAAAAGCGCGCGCGGGGTATCGAGCAGTTTGTGCTTGAGGACGAAAGCCGCATGATCGGCAGCTGCGCCTTGCCGCTGAACCTGCACCGGGGCATGCAGGCGTATCCGATGGTATGGCTGGAAGAGAGCCTGGAAAACCGCGTCGAGCGGGTCCTGCGCGACTATGTCATTGACCTGTGCGCGCAATTCAACGCCGAGTTTGGCGAAGCGGGGTTCACCCTGTTTGCCGAGCGCCTGGTGCAGAGCCTGGCCAATATCCACAAGCGTCTGGGTGGGGAGCGCTACCAGCGCTTGCACGGGCTGATGCAGGAAGCCCTGGCCGAGCAGGCCCGCTCGGGGAACGTGGATTTGCATCGCGGGTGGATTGTTGGGCTGCGTGAGTACTACGACCCGATGTACGCGTTCCAGCGTGAGAAGAAGGGTGCGCGGATCGAGTTTGCCGGGGAGCAGGCGGCGGTACTGGAGTATTTGCGCGAGCGCGCTGCCCGGCGCGGGTGATTGGCTGGTTTTCGGGCCCTATCGCAGGCAAGCCAGCTCCCACATTTTGAATGTATTCACAGTTCCAAATGTGGGAGCTGGCTTGCCTGCAATAAGGCCCTGACAGTCAATCCCTCCCTACAGGACGACCACCGCCACCAACCCACACACCACACCCATCAGCATGGTCAGCCCGGCCACCGTCACCAGCACCCGCGTATCGAAATCCTTGCGCAGCATCAACAGCGACGGCAGGCTCACACTCGGCAGGGTCATCAAGAGCGCCACTGCCGGCCCGGTGCCCAGGCCCAGGGCCATCATGGTTTGCACGATGGGGATTTCTGCGGCCGTGGGAATCACAAACAGGGTGCCGACAATCGCCAGCGGCACCAGCCACAGCAGGCTGTCGGCCATCGCCCCGTCCACATGGGGGAACAGCCACACCCGCGCGGCGCCCAGCAATAGCACCGCCAGGATGTACACCGGGATGGTGCTCCAGAACAACTGCCACAGGGTCCGCAGCCAGCGGCTGAGGAACGGTTGGGTCTCGGCGCCGCTGACGTTGGCCACGGCCTCCAGCGCCACCTGTGGCACCTGCTCCGGCCGGGCGATGCGTTGGGCGACCAGCGCAACGCCAATCACCAGCACGATGCCGGCCACCAGCCGCAGGGCGGCAAAATCCCAGCCCAGGACAAAGCCCATGAACACCAGGGTCGCCGGGTTGAGCACCGGGTTGGCCATCCAGAATGCCAGGGCAGCGCCCACCGACACTTGCTGGCGGCGCATGCCGGCAGCCACTGGCGCAGCGCAGCAACTGCACATCATGCCCGGCAGGGCGAACAGCCCGCCGCGTACCGTGGAGCCCAACCCGGCGCGGCCAAACAGGCGCAACAGCCAGTCCCGGGGAATCAATACCTGCAACAACGAACCGAGAATCACCGCCAGCACGGCAGCTTTCCAGATCGCCAGGAAATACACCTGGGCATAGGCCAGGGCCGCCGCCAAGGGCGAGCCTTGCTGGTCATTGAGAATCGAGTTGCCGATGCTATGGCTATCGGCCGCGACGAAGGCCTTGAAGTAGTAGGGCGACCACTTCACGTAATACAGGCCGACGCAGGCCACCAACAGGAACAGCGCCGGTTTCCACCAGAAAGACCAGCCGCGTACAGGGCTGGCAGAGGTGAGGTTAGACATGGTCAAGATCCGCAGATAAGTCGATAGCGACGCATCATACGCGGTCCCGGTGTCAGGTGTCGGCGGCTATGTGCGTCGCATCCGGGCACGTGTGCAAGCCGTTATCCAACCCTTGCTTGTCATTGCGGCTGAGCAGGCTGGCCTTGCCGTTCTGCCAGGTGAGGGTCAGCACGTACAGGCTGTCGAAGTCGCCGCCGGACCAGTCGTCGGTGATGGTGTACTTCTCACCGACTGCTTCGCTGGCCACCTTGTTGATCAACTCCGGCAGATAGCCGTGGGACCACGCGGTGTAGATGGTGGCGTTGTGGTACTTGTCATGCATCAACTCATCCGCCAGGTCGCTGGTGTCGTTGGCGGAGAACTCGATGTTCACCGGCAGCCCGAGTTTGATCGCGCTGGGGCTGATGGTCATCAACGGGCGAATGTAGCTGTAGGAATTGTCGAACTCGCCTTCTTCGACATTGCGTGTCGGGTTGGCCGCGAACACAAAATCGGCGGCACCGAATTTTTCCGGCAGGACCGTGGCCAGGTTCATCGCGCGGTTGAGGCCCTGGCAATTGAGTTGGCCCAGGCCGCCAGCGGGCTTTTCGCCATGGCGTAAAAAGACCAGGGTTTGCACGCCGTTCTTGGGTTCGGCACTGCTTTCGCGGGCTTCAAAGGCCAGCATCAAGGCACCGCCTACGAAGGCTGTCGGTAACATCAAGTAAGCATATTGTTTAAAGCGTTTGCCAAGGCCCGGAGGCTTGATTTTCATTTGGGGGTCGGTCTTCTGTGCATCGGATCAAGACCGCAAGGCCCAGCCACAGCGACGCTCCGAGCATCGTGCGATTTTCCATGAGTATGACGGTATGCTTCCATTCACCCGTTCAAGCGCCTCTAAGAGTGCACCAGGGCATTTTGGTTCGCTGGCGGCCAGAGATTAACCGGCGGATGTTGCGGATTAAAGTCTGATGCAGGCCGGCAACCAGGCGACTATCATGGGATTTTTCGCCTTGGGGCCTCTCGATGACTTCGCTCTCTGCTTTCCCGATCACTGCCAAATGGCCAGCCCAGCATCCCGAACGCCTGCAGTTGTACTCGCTGGCGACCCCCAATGGCGTCAAGGTGTCGATCATGCTCGAAGAAGTGGGCCTGGCGTATGAGGCGCACAAGGTCAGCTTCGACACCCAGGACCAGCTCTCGCCCGAGTTCCTGTCCCTGAACCCCAACAACAAGATCCCGGCGATCATCGACCCCAACGGCCCGGGCGGTGAACCGCTGGCGTTGTTCGAGTCGGGGGCGATCCTGATCTACCTGGCGGAAAAAACCGCACAACTGCTGCCCCAGGCCCCCGCCGCGCGCTACGAAACCCTGCAATGGCTGATGTTCCAGATGGGCGGGATCGGGCCGATGTTCGGCCAGGTCGGTTTCTTCAATAAATTCGCCGGCAAGGCCTACGAAGACAAACGCCCCCGCGACCGCTATGCCGCTGAAGCCCGACGCCTGCTGGCGGTGCTGGAAACGCGCCTGCTGGGCCGCAGCTGGATCATGGGTGATGAGTACAGCATCGCCGATATCGCCACCTTTCCCTGGATCCGCAACCTGATTGGCTTCTATGAGTCGGGCGAGCTGGTGGGCATCAGCGACTTCCCCAATGTGCTGCGCGCGCTGGATGGTTTTGTCGCCCGGCCGGCGGTGATCCGTGGTCTGAATATTCCGAGCTGACCCATGCCGACTTTCGATTTCAAGCAACTGGACGTATTCAGCAGCGTGGCCCTCAAGGGCAACCCACTGGCAGTGGTGCTGGGCGCCGATAGCCTCAGCGACCAGCAGATGGCCGACTTCGCCAAGTGGACCAACCTCAGCGAAACCACGTTCCTGCTGCAACCACGCGACCCGCGTGCGGATTACGGGGTGCGCATTTTCACCACCGTGCAGGAGCTGCCGTTCGCCGGCCACCCAACCCTGGGCAGTTGCCAGGCGTGGCTGCACGCCGGTGGTGTACCCCGGGGCAGCGAGATCATCCAGGAGTGCGAGATCGGCTTGGTGCGCATCCGCCGCGAGGGTGACGAGTTGGCGTTTATCGCACCGCCCTTGCTCCGTTCGGGCCCGTTGGATGTTGAGTTGCTGGAGCGTGTGCGTCTTGCCCTGAACCTTGAGCCCGAGGCGATCCTTCGCAGCCAATGGGTCGATAACGGCGCGGGCTGGCTGGCCCTGATGTTGACTGATCGGCAGGCGGTACTGGCTTTGCAGCCGGACTATTCAAAGTTGCTGGGGCTGGCGGTGGGCGTGATTGCCCCGTGTGACCCTGCCCGCGATGAGGTTGATGCACAGTTTGAGGTGCGGGCGTTCATTGCCGGTGATGGTGCGCCGGAAGACCCGGCCACTGGCAGCCTGAATGCCGGCCTGGCGCAGTGGCTGCTAGGCGAAGGCCTGGCGCCCGACGAGTATGTGGTCAGCCAGGGCACTGCCATGGGCCGCGTCGGGCGAATCCGTGTCGCCCAGCAAGGTGATGATGTCTGGATCGGTGGTGCCGTGACGCTCTGCATAGAGGGCTGTCTACGGCTGTAGGTCAATGCAATTGTTACCGCCAGGGGAATAAACTGTTGTTCCCCAGCGTTTGTTCTGATGGGTGCGTAGGGCATAAGCTTTTGCCCCTAGGTTTTTTCGCCTGTTTTTTTCAGGAGCATGCATGTCCAGTCAGTTCCCCGAAACCCGTTCCCGCCGCCTACGCCGTTCCCCCGAGCTGCGCAGCCTGTTCCAGGAAACCGAATTCACCCTCAATGACCTGGTGTTGCCGATTTTCGTCGAGGAAGAAATCGACGATTTCGTGCCGATTACCAGCATGCCCGGCGTGATGCGCATCCCCGAATCGAAACTGGCCAGTGAAATCGAGCGCTTTGCCCGCGCCGGGATCAAGTCGGTCATGACATTCGGCGTGTCCCATCACCTGGATGCCAGCGGCAGCGACACCTGGAACGAGCGCGGGCTGGTGTCGCGCATGTCGGCGATCTGCAAGGACGCGGTGCCGGAAATGATCGTGATGTCCGACACCTGCTTTTGCGAATACACCGACCATGGCCATTGCGGCGTGATGCACGGCAATGAAGTGGATAACGATCGCACCCTGGCCAACCTGGGCAAGCAGGCGGTGGCGGCAGCCCGTGCCGGTGCCGATGTGATCGCGCCGTCGGCCGCGATGGACGGCCAGGTCCAGGCCATTCGCCGGGCCCTGGACGCGGCCGGGTTCAGCCATATCCCGATCATGGCGTACTCCACCAAATTCGCCTCGGCCCTGTATGGCCCGTTCCGCGAGGCGGGCGGCAGCGCACTGAAGGGCGACCGCAAAAGCTACCAGATGAACCCGATGAACCGCCGCGAAGCCGTGCGCGAATCCCTGCTGGACGAGCAGGAAGGGGCCGATTCCCTGATGGTCAAGCCGGCCGGTGCCTACCTGGATATCATCCGCGACATCCGTGAAGCCTCGCGCTTGCCGGTGGCGGCGTACCAGGTCAGTGGCGAATACGCCATGATCAAGTTCGGCGCCCAGGCCGGGGCCATCGACGAAGCGCGGGTGGTGCGCGAGACCCTGGGGTCGATCAAGCGTGCCGGTGCGGACCTGATCTTTACCTACTTTGCGATGGACCTGGCGCTCGCCGGTATCTGATCCCGGTGTATGTACTGTGGGCGCCGGCTTGAGGACGCCATCGCGGGCCAGCCCGCTCCTACAGGGGGTGGGTGTGGGTTTGTGAGATAGTGGGCGCTTTCAGCGACTCACAGGACACTCCCCGCATGCTTTCATCCCGGCTGACTCTCTGCCTGGCCGCCTTACTGGTGCTGGCCGGCTGTTCGACACAACGCGGCCAGCAGCTTCCAGAGCGCAGTGAAACCGAGGTCAAGGCGCAGATCGTGCGGTTGCTGCCGGCCAAGGTGGCCGATCGCGCCGGCTGGGCCCAGGACATCTACACTGCCTTCGACAGCCAGAAAATCTACCCCAGCACCGAGAATATCTGCGCGGTGCTGGCGGTCACCGAGCAAGAGTCCACCTATCAGGTTGACCCGCCGGTGCCGAACATGGGCAAGATCGCCCAGGATGAAATCCTCAAGCGTGCAGCCAAGGTGCATGTGCCGGCCGTGCTGGTGCGCACCGCGCTGCAACTGCGTTCGCCCACGGGTAAGTCCTACGCCGAGCGTCTGAGTGCTGCGCGTACCGAGAAGGACCTGAGTGGGATCTTTGATGACTTTATCGGCAGCGTGCCATTAGGTCGTACCTTGTTCGGCAGTTTCAACCCGGTGCATACCGCAGGCCCGATGCAGGTGAGCATTGCCTTCGCCGAGCAGCAGGCCCGGGATTATCCCTACACTGTAGACGGAAGCATTCGCCGCGAAGTGTTTACCCGGCGTGGCGGCATGTACTTCGGCATCGCCCATTTGCTGGGTTATCCGGTGAGCTACGCGCAGCCGCTGTATCGCTTTGCGGACTTTAACGCCGGCTGGTACGCCAGCCGCAATGCTGCGTTCCAGGCTGCGGTCAGCCGCGCTTCCGGGACCCGCCTGGCGCTAGATGGCGATTTGATCCGCTACGGCTCGATCATGCCCGGCACCACGGAGCTGGCGGTGCGTTCCCTGGGCAAGAGGCTAGACATGCGCAACCCGAGCATTCGCAGCCAGTTGGAGCAGGGTGACCGCCTGGACTTTGAACAGACCACCCTGTACCAGCGGGTATTTGCCCTGGCCGAGAAAGCCGAAGGCAAGCCGCTGCCACGGGCGATCCTGCCGGGGATTGTGCTCAAGAGCCCGAAGATCACCCGCAACCTCACCACTGCCTGGTTCGCCAAGCGCGTGGATGAGCGTTACCAGCGCTGCATGCAGCGCTGAGGTCAGGGGCGGCGTTTGACCAGCTTGCGCCACAACCAGACCCACAGCCACAACACCGGGAACGCGAGGATCACGAACGGCAGCACATAGCTGGAGCGTTCCAGGGCATCGGCGGTGCCGTCGACCAGGTTGTCGCCCAGGTTGCCGAACATCCGGGCAAAGCGTGATTGCTGATGCTCACCATCGGAGGGGCGGAAATTCAGGGTCACGCGGTTGGTATCCAGGCGCCGCTGCTGGCCGGCGGCGATCTGCGCCAGCTCCTGCAGCTCGTTTTCGATGGCGGCCTGTTCTTTGGTGAGGGTGATCAGGTCGCCCACGGTGATGTCCTTGCGTGCGGCCAGTTCATCCAGGCGTTTTTGCTGGGTCTGCAAGCGCTCCTGGCGGCGACGCACATCGGCCACCGCGTCGGCCAGGTCTTCGGCGCTGGTGATGCGTTGCCCCAGTTGCCCGCCCTCGGCCGCCATCTTCACCAGCGGTTCGACACCGCTTGGGGCAATGCGCAGCACGATCATGCCGCCGTCGCTGTTCTCTTCGATCCGCAGGATATTGCAGGCGCCAAACTGCGCCGACTCACAGGCCTGGCGGGTAGCCTGCATGCGCGGGGCCAGCAGGGCCACCGGCATCGCCAGGCTCAACTCGTGTTCATAGGCCAACTGCGCGCCGGCCCGGCCCTGTTCGCCATTGATCAGCGTGGCTTCGGAATATTCCTTGGGCGAACAGCCGCCAAGCAGCAGGGCGGTCAATAACATCAATGCAGTCGATCTGCCTTCCAGGTGGCGCATGGCGGTTCCTTCAAGTGTGCGGGATACAGTGCGCGGCGATTAAAGCGAATTTGCCCGGCGAACGCAAAGCAGGTGTGGGCTTATCGACACTGATTTACCCGATTGATCATGCTGGCTGCCATGAGCGACACGGGTTAAACCTCATGCCCGGCCACAAGGACGATCTACCATGGCGGATATCCCTGAAGGTTTTATTCCCTTACCCCGTAGCAGCCCGCTCCTGGATTTGCTGGGCCCGGTGTATTGCCGTGCCGCAATCTACTTAGCGATAGAGATCTAATGTAGGAGCTGGCTTGCCTGCGATAGCGGTGTAACCGTCAATGCTGCCGGTGACTGCCCCACCGCTATCGCAGGCAAGCCAGCTCCCACATTGGACGGTGTTCGCCAATCAAAATAGGCAAAAAAGGCCCGGCTTTTCGTGGAGCCGGGCCTTTTCCATGTTGCTCGTTGAATCAGTCGCGCTCAAGGGCCAGTGCCACGCCCTGGCCGCCGCCGATGCACAAGGTCGCCAGGCCTTTCTTGGCATCGCGCTTGAGCATTTCATGCAGCAGGGTCACCAGCACACGGCAGCCTGAGGCGCCAATCGGGTGGCCGATGGCAATCGCGCCGCCGTTGACGTTGACCTTGGCCGCGTCCCACTCCAGTTCCTTGCCCACTGCCAGCGCCTGTGCGGCGAAGGCTTCGTTGGCTTCGATCAGGTCCAGGTCGGCCAACTGCCAGCCGGCCTTGTCCAGGCAGCGACGGGTCGCGGACACCGGGCCAATGCCCATGATCGCCGGATCGACACCTGCGTTGGCATAGCTGGCAATCCGCGCCAGCACTGGCAGGCCGAGGGCCTTGGCTTTATCGGCACTCATCAGCAACACCGCGGCGGCGCCGTCGTTGAGGCTCGACGCGTTGCCGGCGGTGACGCTGCCGTCTTTCTTGAAGGCGGGCTTGAGCTTGCCCAGGGACTCGGCGGTGGTGCCGGCGCGGGGTTGTTCGTCCACGCTAAAGGCAATCGGGTCGCCCTTGCGCTGGGGGATTAGGATCGGTGTGATTTCATCGGCAAAACGCCCGGTTTCAATGGCGGCGGCCGCTTTTTGCTGGGAGGCGGCGGCGAAGGCGTCCTGGGCTTCACGGCTGATGCCGTACTTGTCCACCAGGTTCTCGGCGGTGATGCCCATGTGGTAGTCGTTGAACGCATCCCACAGGCCGTCGCTGATCATGCTGTCGACCATCTTCGCATGCCCCATGCGCAGGCCGGTGCGGGCGGCGGGCAGCACGTAGGGGGCCAGGCTCATGTTTTCCATGCCGCCGGCGATGATCACTTCGGCATCACCGCAACGGATGGCCTGAGCGCCCAGGTGCAGGGCCTTGAGGCCCGAGCCGCAGACTTTGTTCAAGGTCAGGCTGGGCACTGCGTGGGGCAGGCCGGCGAGGATCGACGCCTGGCGCGCCGGGTTCTGGCCGGAGCCTGCGGTCAGCACCTGGCCAAGGATCACTTCGTCCACAAGCGCTGGGTCCAGGCCGGTTTGCTCCAGCAGGCGGCGGATCACGGCGGCGCCCAGTTCCGGTGCCGGAATGCCGGCCAGGGCCCCTTGAAAGCTGCCCACGGCGGTGCGGGTGGCAGCAACAATCACGACGTCTTGCATGGAATCTGTCCTCACTGGAAGTGCATTTCTGGAACGTGGTCCGGGACGATCAGTTTACCGGCGGTCTTGCTCACAATCTCTTCAACACTGACGCCAGGTGCGCGTTCCTTGAGGACAAAAGCGCCATTTTCGATTTCCAGGTAGGCCAAATCCGTCAGCACGCGCTTGATGCAGTTGGCGCCGGTCAGCGGCAGGCTGCACTGGCTGAGCAACTTGGATTCACCGTCCTTGGAGGCGTGGGTCATGATCACGATGATGTTTTCTGCGCCGGCCACCAGGTCCATGGCGCCGCCCATGCCCTTGACCAACTTGCCAGGAATCATCCACGAAGCGATGTTGCCGTGTACGTCCACTTCAAAGGCGCCGAGCACCGTGAGGTCAACGTGGCCGCCGCGAATCATCGCAAAGGACTCGGCCGAGGAGAAAATCGAGGCGCCGATGCGCGCGGTGACGGTCTGCTTGCCGGCGTTGATCATGTCGGCATCGATGGTGTCTTCGGTAGGAAACGGTCCCATGCCCAACAGGCCGTTTTCCGATTGCAGCATCACTTCCATGCCTTCGGGAATGTAGTTGGCCACCAGGGTCGGGATGCCGATGCCGAGGTTGACGTAGAAGCCGTCCTGCATTTCGCGGGCGACGCGTTGAGCCATTTGTTCGCGGGTAAGAGCCATTTTAGGTGTCCTTATTGTTCGGGCTGGAGGCAGATTATTTACGGACAGTGCGCTGTTCGATGCGCTTCTCGAAGGTGCCGCAGATAATCCGGTCGACGTAGATGCCAGGGGTGTGGATCTGCGCCGGGTCCAGCTCGCCCGGTTCGACGATTTCCTCGACTTCGACCACGGTGATCTTGCCGGCGGTGGCGGCCAGCGGGTTGAAGTTCTGGGCGGTGTGGCGGTAGATGACGTTGCCGAAATGGTCGGCTTTCCAGCCTTTGACGATGGCAAAGTCGCCAGTGATGGATTCTTCCATCAGGTATGGGCGGCCGTTGAATTCGCGGGTTTCCTTGCCTTCGGCGACGGGCGTGCCAACACCGGTGGCGGTAAAGAACGCTGGAATGCCGGCGCCGCCTGCGCGCATTTTCTCCGCGAGGGTGCCCTGGGGCGTGAGCACCACTTCGATTTCACCGCTGAGCAGTTGTTTCTCGAACAGGGCGTTTTCACCGACATAGGAGGCGATGACCTTGCTGATCTGTTTTTCTTCGAGCAACACACCCAGGCCAAAGCCATCGACGCCGCAATTGTTGGAGACGACCGTGAGGTCGCGGGTGCCTTTGCGCTTGATTTCGGCGATGAGGTTTTCCGGGATGCCGCACAGGCCAAAGCCACCGGAGAGTACGGTCATGCCGTCTTCCAGGCCTGCCAGCGCTTCTTCATAGGACGCCACGCGTTTATCGAAACCTGCCATATGCACCTCTTTTATTGTTTGTGGTCCAGCCAGTAAACCGAGTGTTGCGCTGACGGATTGATTTGTTAAGTTGTTTTTTAAGGTTGATTGATTTAAAAAACAGCACAATCGCCAAGCCGTTGGAGCAGCATCATGACAGTTAAACAGATGCGGGCCTTTCTTGCCGTGGCCCAGACCTTAAGTTTTGCCGCCGCCTGTGAGCGCCTGCATTTGTCCCAGTCGGCCCTGAGCCTGACCATCAAGGGCCTGGAGGAAGGCCTGGGCGGGCGGCTGTTCAGTCGTAATACGCGCAACGTCGCGCTGACCCCGGAAGGTGAATCCCTGTTGCCCCTGGCCCGTCGGTTGATTGCCGACTGGGACAATGCCGAGGATGAATTGCGTCAGCGTTTTACCCTGCAACGCGGGCGCGTGACGGTGGCGGCGATGCCGTCGTTTGCCGGCAACCTGCTGCCGCCGATCCTGAAGATCTTTCGTGCGCGGTTTCCCCAGGTCAACGTCACGGTGCATGACTTGATCAACGAGCAGGTCCTGGAAATGGTCCGCGATCGCCAGGTCGAGTTGGGTGTGGCATTTGAACCCTCATCGGGATCGTCGCTGGCCTTTACCCCGCTGTACCTGGACCGCTTTGTCGCAGTAGTGCCCGGTGACTCACCGCTGGCACACATGACCGAGATCGACTGGAAAACCCTGCTGGCACAACCCTTCATTACCTTGCAGCGACCTTCGACGGTAAGGGTGATGCTCGAAGAGCACCTGGGTGCCTTGCAGATGAAGCTGCCGGTGGCGTTGGAAAGCCATCAATTGGCGACGGTGGGCAAGATGGTTGCCAACGGTCTGGGTGTCAGCGCCGTGCCAGCCTTATGTGCACAGCAAATGGAGGAGGCGGGGGCTCATTGCCTCACCTTGAACGGTCCGGTGATCGAGCGGCCGATTGGGGTGCTGACCAAGCCAGGATATGAGCTGTCGGCGGCGGCGCAGGCACTGTTTGATATCTTCAGGGGCGAAGCGCAGAAGGGGCGATTCCCGGGGATTTAAGTCAACACAAACAAATGTGGGAGCTGGCTTGCCAGCGATAGCTATTTAACATTCAACAACTAGGTTGATCGTTAAACGGTTATTCCAGGCAAACCAGCTCCCACAAAGGTCTAGTTATTCTTAGTAGTAGCGGTCAATCACTTTAACTTGCGAGTTGTCTTTGAACGACTCCCAGGCATTGTTAAGTGTATCGAAGACCTGCTCAATAAAGTTGCGATCGGCAGCGGCCTTTTTACCGACATAACCCTGGCCACGGCGGTACATCTTCAGGCGCGCCGCCAGTTCACGGTTATTGCGGTCGAACTCGGCTTCTTCGGTATGGGGCGCCAGGCAGTCAATTTGCACTTCGCCCGATTTGCCAATCCACAGGATATGGTCGTCGAGTGTGTCTTTCTGCGCTGCGAACATCTCAGCCAATTCATCGATAGTTGGTTGGTTGTTCAGATTCATGTGTAAGCCCCTTGACCAGTTGGCGATCTTCAGTTGATTCGTTAATCCACGTTAGTTGTCTCCGGTTGCGAAAACCGGGCGTCAGAAACGGTCTGCCAGATACGGGCAGGGTCTTGAACCTGATGCATGTAGTGTTTCTGATGAACTGCTACGCAATGGTTTCATAACGAAGACAAGCAGCATTTGAGCTTCTTGTACCGATCCTTTCGGGCCGGTCAGCTTCATCAATCTGCCTTGTGGGCAGTGCACATCCAGAAAAACAGCCCGGCGGTCAGACGAGCTTGTTCAAAACGCTTGTTACCAACGCTCCCGATCCGGGAGACGCTTGAATCATGCAAGGTCAAAATGCTTACGTCAACGGTTATGTAGTGATTATTTTTGAGCACTACATATTTTTTTGCAGAAGAGAGGGTGGTCTGGGGAAAGGTGACTAGGGCGTCATTTTTTGTGCCGGGGAGTCGGGGTAAGCATGGCGATGCTGGATCACTGCCAGTGATCTAATGTGGGAGCGGGCTTGCTCGCGATAGCGGTGGATCAGTCAGTAATTTTTTTGACTGATCCACCGCTATCGCG
>NZ_JBWKWY010000027.1:66213-76034 GCF_059422465.1 Pseudomonas sp. GW821-FHT01D09 | reverse complement strand
CCGCATCGCTGCGATGCGGCGACCCGACAAGCCAGCTCCCACATTTTGAGCGAGTTGTTACTTGGCCTGGTAGATAATGCCGGGGCTGCACTGCACCATCTGGTAATGATCCGGCAAGCCGTTCAGCGCCTCGGACGCGCCGAGGAACAGATAGCCACCGCGCTTGAGCGTACCGTGAATGCGCAACAGGATGTCCTTCTTCACTTCAGCCGAGAAGTAGATCAAAACGTTGCGACAAAACACGATGTCGAACTTGCCCAGGCTGGCGTAGCTGTCCAGCAGGTTGAACGAACGGAACTCCACCCGGCTCTTGATCGGTGCCTTGACCCCCCAGCGCCCGGCGCCCTTGGGGTCGAAGTAACGCTGCAGGCGTTCCTGGGACAGGCCGCGGCCCAGGGCCAGGCTGTCGTACTCGCCGGTCTTGCAGTTGGTCAGCATGGTGCCGGACAAGTCAGTGGCAACAATCTGCACCCCTGCCTTCAGCTGGCCCATGTTGGTCCGCTCGAACTCATCGATGGACATCGACAGCGAATACGGTTCCTGCCCCGAAGAACAGGCCGCCGACCAGATGCGCAAGCGCTGGCCGGGACTGGCCTTGATGGCCTCGGGCAATACCTTGCTCTTGAGCACCTCAAAGGGGTAGGTATCGCGAAACCATAAGGTTTCGTTGGTGGTCATGGCATCGACCACCATCTCCTTGAGCCCGCTGCGCGGTTGGCCCTGGATACGCTGCACCAACTCGCCCAGGGACTTGATACCCTGCTGCTCCATCAATTTGTTGAGGCGGCTTGATACCAGATACTGCTTGTTTTCACCGAGCAATATGCCACAGGCTTTTTCCAGGAATACCCGGAACTGTTCAAAATCCAAATTACCCGTAGACAATGCAACCGCCTCTTAACTCGTGTGACCGCCAGGGAGAAAGCCCCTAGCCGTGATCTGCAGACTTGATCCGGTCGACTACCCGGGATGCCAGGTCATCAGGACGGAATTTGGCCAGGAAGTCATCGGCACCGACCTTCTTGACCATCGCCTGATTGAATACACCGGACAATGAAGTATGCAGGACTATATGTAATTTTTGCATGCGTGGATCGCTGCGTATCTCGGCCGTAAGCGTGTAACCGTCCATTTCCGGCATCTCGATGTCGGAAATCATCATCAGGAATTCTTCTTCCGGCTTCTTGCCTTCGTCCACCAGCTTGCGCAGATAGTCCAGCGCCTGGCGGCCATCATTGAGCGCCACTACTTCGACGCCCACCGTCTGCAGGCAACGGGACACCTGCTTGCGCGCCACCGACGAGTCATCCACCGTCAGCACCCGCAGGGTCAGGGCTTTTTGCTGGGTCTGCTCATCGACCACACCCACCGAAATATGTTCCGACGTCGGCGCTACTTCCGCGAGGATCTTCTCGACGTCGATGATTTCCACCAACTGGTTATCGACCCGGGTCACTGCCGTGAGGTAGTGATCGCGCCCGGTGCCCTTGGGCGGCGGATGGATCTCTTCCCAGTTCATGTTGACGATACGTTCCACCGAGCGCACCAGGAACCCCTGGGTCTTGGTGTTGTATTCGGTGATGATCACAAACGGGCTCTCGCGATCCTGCAGGCCGGAAGTACCGGTGGCCATCGCCAGGTCAAGAATCGGAATCGTCGAGCCACGAATGTTGGCCACACCACACACCACGGGGTTGGACTTGGGCATTATGGTGAGTTTGGGACATTGCAGCACCTCCCGTACCTTGAAAACGTTGATGCCATATAGCTGCTTGCCATCGAGTCGAAACAGCAACAACTCCAGGCGATTCTGCCCTACCAGCTGCGTGCGCTGGTTCACTGAATCCATTACACCTGCCATGCCCAGACTCCTACGCTACAAAACTTACGGGTACGACGCGCACCCAACACAAAACGGCACGAGCCTTGCTTTTTATTGGCTATGAACATCAAAACGACAGTTTTCCGACGCCTTGGCTCGCCCCAGTACCGCAGATCGCTCTGTGCCTGGATGGCGTTGCTTGCCTTGGGCGCAGGCCACCAGGCCCGTGCCGACAATGTCACCTTGCCTGATCTGCTTATCGGCGTCACTCAAGGCTTTCTTGAGTTCACTGTAGAAGATTATCTGGCAACCACACAGACACCGGGGCGTTATGAGATCCAAGTCAACCCATTGGACCCGCGTTTGCGCATGCCCATGTGCGACAAGGAATTGACAGGCTCACTGGAAAGCCCCGCCCAGCCCATTGGCCGCGTGACCGTGCGCGTACGCTGCGACGGCAGCTCGCCCTGGACCGTGTTCGTGCCGGCCCAGGTGCGATTGTTCCGCGAAGTGGTGACCGTTACCCGCCCACTCAAGCGCACCGGCATCATCGGTTTTGAAGACGTGGCCATGCGCGAACGCGACATCAGCCAGATCAGCCAGGGCTACCTCACCTCTGTGGATCAGGCCATTGGGCAGAAATTAACCCGACCAATGGTCAGCGACCAGGTGATTACCCTGGTTCACCTGGAACAGGCAGAAGTGGTGCGCAAGGGCGACCAGGTGGTGATCTCCGCCAGCAGTGGCGGCCTGAACGTGAAAATGCCGGGGGAGGCCCTGGCCAATGGCGGGATGAGCGAACAGATCCGCGTCAAGAACCTCAACTCCAAGCGGGTGATCAAGGCCCGTGTCACGGCCCCTGGCCAAGTGGAGGTGGCGTTATAGATTACTGGCGTGGGACGCTGGCTTTTCCTACACTGTGCGCACGATATTGCGAGGCATAGGTTTATTGTCGATCGCGCCTAAAGTTTGTCCGGGTATGGCCGAAAACATGGCAAGCGTCCAAATACCCAGAGGTTTTTTAACATGGTCATTGATTTCAGCCGATTGAATAACGCCCAGGCAACGCCCGGCAGCACGCGTACCAACGCGGCCAAGGACAGCGTTGAAGCCAAGGCACCGGCAGTGCCTGCCAAGGCAGAACAAACCGTTTCGACGCAAAGTGGCGAATCGGTCCATTTGAGCAACGAGGCTCAACAGTTGCAGAAGATCACTGACTCGCTGCGCGATCAGCCGATTGTCAATAAAGCCCGCGTGGCCGAGTTGAAACAGGCGATTGCCGATGGCAGCTATCAGATCGACAACGACCGTTTAGCCGGCAAAATCATCAAAGCCGAGCGCTAGGCACAGGCCTGCGCCGGGCTTTTGGACGCTTAAACCCCAAGGCCAGCCATGCACGACGAAAATCTGCTGCAACTGATCACTGAAGACCTGGCTCCCGCGCAACACCTGCTGGAGCTGCTTCAAGACGAATTCGTGGCCCTGTGCGGTCGCGACATGCGCCTGCTGGAAGACATCCTGGCACGCAAGCAATCGCTGATCATCCTGCTTGAACAACACGGCCAGAAACGCAGCCAGATCCTGCTCAGCCTGGGCCTGCCCGCTGACCACAGCGGCCTGGAACAGTTGGCCAGCCATTCGTCGGTCGGCGACCAGTTGCTGGCCCAGAGCAAAGCACTCAATGAGTTGTTGATCAACTGCCAGCAAGCCAATGTGCTCAATGGCCAGTCGATCCAACTGCAGCAAGCTACCACCGCCAACCAGTTGCGCATCCTGCATGGCGGCGAACCTCCAGCACTGTATAACGCCCAGGGCTCCACCTCGCGACTGGTCAAGCCCAGCACCCTCAGCCAAGCCTGACGCCGGTTTATCGGGCGCCCTATCAAGGCGCGCCACATACTGGCAAAATGCCGGTTCTTGCGTGTAGTCGTATTTTGTCTGGAGATGGAAGAACCGTGTTCAACACCCTTAGCGCGGTAGATGCTCCGCAGCCACCCAAGGTCCTCACCACCCCTCTGGAAATTGCCAGCACCCTGCGGCTGCTGCAAGAGAGCCACGACCCGCTGATCATCACCTTTCACGAACGCAACCAGCGCTTCCAGAGCTACCTGGTGGAGGTCGACAAGGACAGCAAGACCCTGAGCCTGGACGAGATGATCCCGCCCGACGGTGAACGCTACCTGGAAAATGGCGAAGCCTTTCGCATCGAAGGCTTTCACGAAGGCGTGCGCGTGGCCTGGGACAGTAATGGCAGCCTGACAATCGGCACACAGGACGGCCACCGTATCTACAAAGGCAGCCTGCCTGAAGAAGTGGTCTACCATCAGCGCCGCAATGCCTTTCGCGCAGCCTTGAAACTGGCGCAACTGGTGAATATCGAATTGGGCGGCGAGAAACTCAAGACGCCTATCAGCGGTCAGTTGCTGGATATCTCCGCCACCGGCTGCAAGCTGCGCTTTGACGGGGACATCTCCGAGCGCCTGCAACTGGGCCAGGTCTACGACCGTTTTATTGCCGCCCTGCCCTTTGGCAGCATGACCACTGCGGTGGAGTTGCGTTACCTGCACGTTGAAGAAAGGATCAACACAACCTTTGCCGGTGTGCGCTTCCACAATATGAGCGGCCTGGTGCAGCGCCAGGTCGAGCGCTTTGTCTACCAACTGCAGCGCGAGGCGCGACGGTTCGATAAAGACGACGACCTGTAAACGCCGAACCACAGGCACAAAAAAACGGGCAGCTCCTTTGGGAACTGCCCGTTTTTTGTTTCAGGGACGGGCCCGACTCAAGTCATGCGGGTGCTCATCCGGGTCGGGATGCTCCGCCGGGTCAGGCTCAGGTTGCGGCTCTACCTCCGGTTCTGCCTCGGGCCCTGGCTCTGGCGCAGCGGTTTGCATCTGGTCCTGGACCACCTGCTCATCCACACGCGGATCGAGGGCTGCCACCAAGGGCGAGCTGGACATGCTGTCGGGCATCGCTACGTGCTGCAGCGGCGCATCGTCCACCTGATGCAGGTTGGTCACCGCCTTGGGGCGAATGCGCCAGACCAGGATCAAGGCACACAAGCTGAAGAACGCATAGAGCATCTGGTTGCCAAACAGCTTCATGACCACCCCCGCCAGCAACGGCCCGATACTCGCGCCCACCCCGTAGGTCACCAGCAGCATCGCGGTGAGCGATACCCGGCGATCACCTTCGACATGGTCGTTGGAAAACGCCACGGCCAGCGGGTAGAGGCAGAACTGCACCAGCGAGCACAGAAAACCGGCGACAAACAGCACTTCCAACGGCACCTGGGTCATGATCGCCAGCGGCAATGCCGCCACCGCCAGGCACAGGGCGAAGCAGCGAATCAACAAGGCCCGGTCATAGCGATCCGACAGCCAGCCCAGCGGCCATTGCACCAACAGGCCGGCAAAAATACAGCTACCCATGAACAGGCCGACCTGCTCGGTGCTCAACCCCTGCTGGGCCGCATACAGCGGCGCCAGGCCATAGAAGGAGCCGACGATCAGGCCGGCCCCCAAGACCGTACTCAAGGACTGTGGCACACGTTTGATAAAAAAACGCGGTTCCATCGGCGCCGGGTGCAAGGGCGCCGGGTGAATACGCCGGGTCATGGCCACCGGCACCAGGCACAGGGCAAAACACAGCGCCACCAGCATCAGCAGCTCAAGCCCCAATTGGGGGTGCATGACCAGAATCAACTGGCCCAGCACCAGGCCCAGGTAGGAGGCGATCATATAACCACTGAACACCACGCCGCGCTGCTTGGCATCCGCCTGCTCGTTGAGCCAGCTCTCGATGACCATGTACTGGCACATCATGCCGAGGCCGACGATGATCCGCAGCACGATCCAGGCCGGCAGCCAATCCACCAGGCCATGGCCCAGCACCGCCGCACCGACAATCCCGGCACAGGTGGCATAGGCCCGGATATGCCCGACCCGGGCAATCAGGCGATGCCCGATCTTGCCCCCCAGCACCAGGCCAAAATAGTTGGCCGCCATCAACGCGCCGACCCACAGGCTGTCGACGTTATCCGCTGCCAGGCGCAAGGCCAGGTAAGTACTGAGCAGGCCGGAGCCGATCAGCATCATCAAGGAGGCGAAATAAAGGGCTCGAAAAGATTTCCAGATCTGGCGCATCGGCGGTCCGAGCGGCTCCTTGCAGTGGGTTTCAGGCTATTGACACAATAGACCGAGGGCGAAGCATCGTTAAACCCAGGCACCTGACGACACAGGCGCCCAGAAGCATTTGGATCCGGTAACGTTCAAGCATGCAGCCTTCGATGAACTCGACCGCCAACAGTTCCTTCGCCGTTGCGTTACCTGTCAGACGCACTCAGGCAGAAGGCGCGGTACAAGGTTGTGACAATATATCTCGCCAGCCGGGCTGAAGGCACTGGCCAAACGGCCAAGAAAGCAGCCACCCATAAAAAAACCCCGCCAGCGCAGGCTGAGCGGGGTTTTTCAGCGTCTCGGCCGGGTGGGCGGCGAGACTGCAAATGGTGTCCCAGGGCCGGTTCGAACGGCCAACCTTCCCCTTAGGAGGGGGATGCTCTATCCAATTGAGCTACTGGGACTAATGACAGGCGCACGGCCAGATGGCGTTGCGACAGACGGCGTGCATGTTAACGGCCAAGGTGAGTTTTGTCATGTCGTCCGTCAGCTTTTTAGGCGTAAGCCTTCATCCCGCCCCGCCAGCGATAAACCTGGGCCCACGGGCCCACCCACGTCATCGTGCAAAATGCATTGATGCGAAATGCCATCATTGCATATTGCAACGAGCCATACGTTTGAGATCAATTTATATCATTGATTTACAATGATATTTTTCAAATTAACCGCTGGCACGATGACTGCACTCTTTATGCTTATAAAACGGTCCTGCACGTGAACACGGGGAAACACCCATGAACAGCACACTTCTGATCCTGAAC
Organism: Pseudomonas sp. GW821-FHT01D09; assembly: GCF_059422465.1. Taxonomy (NCBI): domain Bacteria; kingdom Pseudomonadati; phylum Pseudomonadota; class Gammaproteobacteria; order Pseudomonadales; family Pseudomonadaceae; genus Pseudomonas; species Pseudomonas sp. GW821-FHT01D09. The sequence continues at coordinate 69,273 of NZ_JBWKWY010000027.1, read as the reverse complement.
GCCCTGGCCTTGGCCGTACTGGTGATGTTCCACTTCCAGGCCAGCAGCGACAGCGATACGGCACAGATCAGCCACACGGGTAGCCACCAGACCCAGCAACGACCTCAACTGGCCGTGATGACAGCCAATGGCCAATCGTCGGCTCACCTGACACAGGGCACGCAGGCCAGCAGCTCTTCTGAACACTGGATCTTCTAAGCGAGCCCACCATGACCAAGCCAGCCTGGCTATTTCTCGTCCTGGCCGTGTCCACGGGCATCCTGGGGCTCAATCCTCCATCGGCGCACTGGCAGACCCTTTGCCTCAGCGCCTGCGCCGTGTTCGCCGTCGCATTGGTGATCGCCGTGGTCGTCGGGCATCGCTTCAAGTTCGACCCCGTCCTGCGCTGAACGCCTCTGCGACGAGAGATTGACACCCTGCCAATCCCCTCCGCATGCCACCCGACCTTATATCGCCTCGGCTCGCAAATCGGCCATTTGCCACTAGTCTTAAAATTAAGGGCAAAAGGCCACATTGCTATAGGATGTGCGCCCGAAAACCCTCTTGCATCGAGAGCCTGCGGGCTGATCCTCCGTCAGATCGGCCGGCAGAAAAGTTTTCCAACCAGTCCGCAAATTTGAAAATGAGTACTGGCATAAAGCCTGTAGTCAGTTCAATATTTGTCACAGAATTGACGCCAAGGAACTGGCAAATTTGAGGCATGATGCGGCCTCTTTGCAATTCAGGTTGAACATTTGTCCGCAAGCCTTGTCCTAACACACATCTTGCGGCCAATTCCAAAAACCGCTCCCCTGAACTAACCGGTTAAATATATGCGCCCATTGAAACAGGCAATTTATTCCAGCCGTACGGCTGACAAGTTCGTCGTACGTCTGCCAGACGGAATGCGGGAACGCATTGCCGAGGTGGCTCGCAATCATCACCGCAGCATGAACTCTGAAATCATCGCGCGCATGGAGCAAAGCCTTATTCAGGAAGGCGCGCTGGGTGACGAACTGAACATGCGCATGGACAGCCCGGAGCTGTCACTGCACGAGCGTGAGCTGCTACAGCGGTTTCGCCAACTGTCCCATCGTCAGCAAAACGCGCTGGTGTCGCTGATTGCCCACGACGTTGAGGCAGCCGCAGAAGCCGAATAATCGGCAACTGAACGCTGAAAGCCAGCCTTGCGCTGGCTTTTTTTGCATGGGATTTTTACTTTGGATGCAGGAGCCGGCTTGCCGGCTCCTATTGGGTTCAAAGCAGGAAGATCGTCGCCAGGCCCAGGAAGATGAAGAAGCCACCACTGTCGGTCATGGCCGTGATCATCACACTGGCACCCATCGCAGGATCGCGCCCAAGGCGCGCCAGGGTCATGGGGATCAATACCCCCATCAGTGCCGCCAACAGCAGGTTGAGGGTCATGGCCGCGGTCATGACCACGCCCAGGGACCAGCTGTCATACAGCAGGTAGGCCACCACACCGATAACCCCACCCCACACCAGGCCATTGATCAAGCCCACCGCCAGTTCCTTGCGCATCAGGCGCGAGGTGTTCCCGGTGCTCACCTGATCCAGGGCCATCGCCCGCACAATCATGGTGATGGTCTGGTTACCCGAGTTGCCACCAATACCGGCCACGATCGGCATCAGCGCCGCCAGCGCCACCAGTTTCTCGATAGAGCCTTCAAACAGGCCAATGACCCGCGAGGCAATAAATGCCGTGATCAGGTTGACCGCCAGCCACGCCCAACGGTTGCTCAGGGATCGCCAGACTGACGCAAAAATATCTTCCTCTTCACGCAGACCCGCCATGTTGAGGACTTCGTTTTCGCTTTCTTCACGGATCAGGTCGACCATCTCGTCGATAGTCAAACGGCCGATCAGCTTACCGTTCTTGTCGACCACCGGGGCCGAGATCAAGTCATAACGCTCGAATGCCTGGGCGGCATCGTAGGCATCTTCATCAGGATGAAAGCTTACCGGGTCGCTGGCCATGACCTCGGCAACCTGTTTATCCGGGTCATTGACCAGCAGGCGCTTGATCGGCAGCACGCCCTTGAGGATACCTTCGTAGTCGACCACAAACAGCTTGTCGGTGTGCCCCGGCAGCTCCTTGAGACGCCGCAGGTAACGCAGGACCACTTCCAGGCTGACATCCTCGCGGATGGTGACCATCTCGAAGTCCATCAATGCGCCGACTTGCTCCTCGTCATAGGACAACGCGGAGCGCACGCGCTCACGCTGTTGGCCGTCGAGGGTCTCCATCAGCTCATGCACAACATCACGGGGCAGTTCAGGGGCCAGGTCGGCCAGTTCGTCAGCGTCCATCTCCTTGGCTGCCGCCAGGAGCTCGTGATCGTCCATGTCGGCGATCAGGGTTTCCCGCACCGAATCGGACACTTCAAGGAGGATGTCGCCATCGCGATCAGCCTTGACCAGCTGCCAGAGCGTCAGACGGTCGTCCAGCGGCAGGGCTTCAAGGATGTAGGCAACGTCGGCAGAGTGCAGGTCATCGAGCTTGCGCTGCAATTCGACGAGGTTCTGCCGGTGGACCAGGTTCTCGACCCGGTCTTGATGAGGGCCTTCCTGGCGATGGGTCAGATCTTCGACCACACGCTGGCGCTGCAGCAGCTCGACGACTTGAGCCAGGCGATCCTGCAGGCTTTCTTGTGTTTTCTTTACTTCAACTTCGGTCATAGGCGAACTCCACTCCCAGCAGCGGGGCACGCCGGAAGGATCAATCAGTCAATTCATGATTGGTAAAACGGGGTACTGAGTAACTACTGGGTAAGTCCATGGAGGTATTCCACAAGCCCCGGCGGGGCTGACGGGCGCAATGATACACCGTGCGCCCGCTTTAAACGTTAAAAAACTGGAAAGAACAAGCGCTTGCGCAACAAAGCTGAGTGTTGCCCACACTTATGAAACTGCGACGACAGCCGCAGAAAAGAAAACACATGGGCGAGAGAAAAACCTCCCTGTCCGAGACTATTCCTACACGGCCACGCTCAACCGGCAGCCGGGAAATAAAACCCCAGACGGCAAAAAGCCCGCACTTGGCGGGCTTTTTGTTTGTAT
>NZ_JBWKWY010000027.1:0-66114 GCF_059422465.1 Pseudomonas sp. GW821-FHT01D09 | reverse complement strand
TGGTGCACTCGACAGGATTCGAACCTGTGACCGCTCGGTTCGTAGCCGAGTACTCTATCCAGCTGAGCTACGAGTGCAGATTGTGGTTTTATACCAGATCACGACTGGTTGGAGCCAAGTTACCTGCATTGCTGCAACCAACTCTTAAATGGTGCACTCGACAGGATTCGAACCTGTGACCGCTCGGTTCGTAGCCGAGTACTCTATCCAGCTGAGCTACGAGTGCATTTGTTGCCGCGCATTATAGGCCGTTCAATCTCTATGTAAAGCTATTTTTTCGTTTAATTTCAACAACTTAGCGAAAAAACCAGATTGCAACGTACTAAGCAAATAATGGCGGAGAACGGGGGATTCGAACCCCCGACACCCTTTTGAGGTGTACTCCCTTAGCAGGGGAGCGCCTTCGGCCACTCGGCCAGCTCTCCGCAACACGGGGCGTATATTAACCAGCTTCATCCCCGTTTGCAAACATAAAAAACGATAAAAATTAATGGCTTGGTTCGTCGTCCTTCTCTTTCTTGATCCGCAGGTAGATTTCCTCACGGTGGACAGCCACCTCTTTGGGGGCATTGACCCCAATCCGCACTTGATTGCCTTTGACGCCGAGCACGGTCACGGTGATTTCGCCATCACCAATAATCAGGCTTTCTGCGCATCGACGAGTCAGAATCAGCATACCTTTCTCCTCACGCATTTCATTTCGGGAACAACAGTCTGCAAAAAAAGGCCTTGGACCCATGACCCTGCGGCCATGGCCCGGCATGCCTAAGTATTGTCGAGCCCGGGCAAAAGAACAGGCCTGCGCCCTCACCCGACAAAAAAGAAAGGCGCGGATCAACCGCGCCTTCCTGGCAACGCGTTACTCGCCCTGTCGGGCCGGCGCGTCCAGTTCAAAAGCGGTGTGCAGTGCACGCACAGCCAGCTCCAGGTACTTCTCTTCGATCACCACCGACACCTTGATCTCCGACGTGGAGATCATCTGGATATTGATGGTTTCCTTGGCCAGGGACTCGAACATACGGCTGGCAACACCCGCATGGGAGCGCATGCCCACACCGACGATCGACACCTTGGCGATCTTGGTGTCGCCAACCACTTCACGGGCCCCGATTTCCTGGGCCGTGTTCTGCAGGATCCGCTCGGCCGCATCGTACTCGTTGCGGTGCACCGTGAAGGTGAAGTCGGTGGTGTTATCGTGCGCAACGTTCTGCACGATCATGTCGACTTCAATGTTCGCGGCACTGATCGGCCCGAGGATCTTGAAGGCCACGCCCGGGGTGTCTGGCACGCCACGGATGGTCAGCTTGGCTTCATCGCGATTGAAGGCGATGCCGGAAATGATCGGCTGTTCCATGGATTCCTCTTCATCAATAGTAATGAGGGTGCCCGGACCCTCCTTGAAGCTGTGCAATACGCGCAGCGGTACGTTGTACTTGCCGGCGAACTCCACCGCACGGATCTGCAACACCTTGGACCCGAGGCTGGCCATTTCCAGCATCTCTTCAAAGGTGATCTTGTCCAGGCGCTGGGCCACGGACACTACCCGCGGGTCGGTGGTGTAGACGCCGTCCACATCGGTGTAGATCTGGCATTCGTCAGCCTTCAGGGCGGCCGCCAGCGCCACACCAGTGGTGTCGGAACCGCCACGGCCCAGGGTCGTGATATTGCCGTGCTCGTCGACGCCCTGGAAACCGGCGACCACCACCACGCGACCGGCCTTCAGGTCACCCCGGATCTTCTGGTCGTCGATCTGCAGGATACGCGCCTTGGTATGCGCGCTGTCTGTCAGGATCCGCACCTGGGTGCCCGTGTAGGACACCGCAGGCACGCCACGCTTGTTCAGCGCCATGGCCAACAGGGCAATGGTCACCTGCTCACCGGTGGACACGATCACATCCAGCTCACGCGCCAGCGGCGCCTGATCACCACTGATTTGCTTGGCCAGGTCGATCAGGCGATTGGTCTCGCCGCTCATGGCCGACAGCACCACCACCAGGTCATCGCCGGCATCGCGGAATTTCTTAACCTTGTCGGCGACCTGCTCGATTCTTTCGACAGAGCCGACCGAGGTGCCTCCAAATTTCTGTACGATCAAAGCCATTTCTAAGCCGCCTCAGCCCGTAAAGGGGCGCCCAATAAACAAATCGTCCAGCACCTAAACACGCCCATGACTAGACCATGGGCTCGTTAACAGCGCCTTAAATACCGGCTTCGACAAACGGCACGGTCAGGGCCAGGGCCGCGTCCAGGGCACCGGCGTCTACACCACCGCCTTGCGCCATGTCTGGACGACCACCGCCCTTCCCGCCCACTGCCGCAGCGGCTTGTTTCATCAAATCACCAGCCTTGAGTTGGCCAGTCAGGTCCTTGGTTACACCGGCAACCAGTACGACCTTTTCCTCATGGACACTGCCGAGCAGGATCACTGCGCGGCCGAGCTTGTTCTTCAACTGATCGACCAAGGCCAACAACGCCTTGCCGTCCTGACCGTCCAGGCGCGCGGCCAGAACCTTCACGCCCTTGATATCCAGGGCCGAGGCCGACAAGTCGTCGCCCGCTGCGCTGGCCGCCTTGGCCTGCAACTGTTCCAGCTGTTTTTCCAGCTGGCGGTTGCGTTCCAGGACAGCAGAGAGCTTATCGATCAGATTGTCACGGCTGCCCTTGACCAGGGTCGCCGCTTCCTTGAGTTGTTCTTCGGCCGCATTGAGGTAGGCCAGGGCCGCAGCGCCGGTCACCGCCTCGATCCGCCGGACACCGGACGCCACACCGCCTTCGCTGATGATTTTCAGCAGGCCGATGTCGCCGGTGCGCTGGGCATGGATACCACCGCACAGCTCCACGGAGAAACTGCCGCCCATGCTCAGCACGCGCACGTTGTCACCGTATTTCTCGCCGAACAGCGCCATGGCGCCTTTGGCCTTGGCGGTCTCGATATCGGTTTCTTCGGTTTCCACCGGGGTGTTCTTGCGCACCTCGGCGTTGACGATATCTTCCAGAGCCTTGATCTGCTCCGGCTTGATCGCTTCAAAGTGGCTGAAGTCGAAGCGCAGGCGCTGGCTGTCGACCAACGAGCCCTTCTGCTGCACATGCTCGCCCAATACCTGGCGCAGCGCCGCGTGCAGCAAGTGGGTGGCCGAGTGGTTCAGCGAGGTGGCGTGGCGCACGTCGGCGTCCACCTGGGTTTGCACGGGCGCGCCCACCACCAGGCTGCCCGAGGCCAGCACACCGTGGTGCAGGAATGCGCCGCCAGTCTTGGTGGTGTCACGCACATCAAAACGACCGGACGCGGCCTTGAGCACACCGCAGTCGCCAATCTGGCCACCGGATTCGGCGTAGAACGGCGTCTGATCGAGGATCACCACGCCGTCATCGCCTTCATTCAAGACGTCGACCGACTGCCCGTCCTTATAAAGGGCAATCACCTTGGCCGAGCCGCTGGTGGCGGTGTAACCGGTAAATTCGGTGGCCACGTCAACCTTGACCAGGCTGTTGTAGTCCATGCCAAAGGCGCTGGCCGAACGAGCGCGCACGCGCTGGGCCTCCATCTCGCGCTCGAAACCGGCCTCGTCGAGGGTCAGGTTACGCTCGCGGGCGATATCGCCGGTCAGGTCCATCGGGAAGCCGTAGGTGTCGTAGAGCTTGAACACCACATCGCCCGGCACCACGTCGCCTTTCAACTCGGCGAGGTCTTGCTCGAGGATTTTCAGGCCCTGCTCCAGGGTCTTGGCGAACTGCTCTTCTTCAGCCTTGAGCACGCGCTCGATGTGCGCCTGGTTCTGTGCCAGCTCCGGGAACGCCTGGCCCATCTCGGCCACCAGGGCCGCGACGATCTGGTAGAAGAAGCTGCCACTGGCGCCCAGCTTGTTACCGTGGCGGCAGGCGCGACGAATGATGCGACGCAGCACGTAGCCACGGCCTTCGTTGGACGGCAGCACGCCATCGGCAATCAGGAAGCCGCAGGAACGGATGTGGTCAGCCACCACTTTGAGCGAGGCCTGGTCTTCGTTGGCGCAGCCGATAGCCTTGGCCGCCGCCGCCAGCAGGCTTTGGAACAGGTCGATTTCGTAGTTGGAGTGCACGTGCTGCATCACCGCACTGATCCGCTCCAGGCCCATGCCGGTGTCCACCGACGGCGCTGGCAACGGATGCAACACGCCATCGGCGGTGCGGTTGAACTGCATGAATACGTTGTTCCAGATCTCGATGTAGCGGTCGCCGTCTTCCTCTGGCGAGCCCGGTGGGCCACCCCAGATATCGGCGCCGTGGTCGTAGAAAATCTCGGTGCACGGGCCGCACGGGCCGGTATCGCCCATGGTCCAGAAGTTGTCGGAGGCGTACGGGGCGCCTTTGTTGTCGCCGATACGCACCATGCGCTCAGCCGGCACGCCGACGTCCTTGGTCCAGATGTCGTAGGCCTCGTCATCGCTGGCGTAGACCGTCACCCAGAGTTTTTCCTTCGGCAGCTTCAACACGCCGGTGAGGAAGGTCCAGGCGAAGTTGATCGCGTCTTGCTTGAAATAATCGCCAAAACTGAAGTTGCCGAGCATTTCGAAAAAGGTGTGGTGACGGGCGGTGTAGCCGACGTTTTCCAGGTCGTTGTGCTTACCACCGGCGCGCACGCACTTCTGGCTGCTGACAGCACGGGTGTAGGCGCGTTTTTCCTGGCCCAGGAAGCAGTCCTTGAACTGGTTCATCCCCGCGTTGGTGAACAGCAGGGTTGGGTCATTGCCTGGGATCAAAGAGCTGGAGGAGACACGGGTGTGACCTTGCTCTTCGAAGAAGCGAAGGAAGGCTTCACGGATTTCTGCGCTTTTCATTAGGTTCTTCCACGGAGGCTGCGGCCAAAGGCCAGTGCGCAACATCAATCAGACGGAGCGACGGCAAAGGGCCGCATTATATCGGCCCTTTGCCCGTGGTACAGCGTGTTTATACGATAGAAACAGTCAATTAGACGGTCTGCACTGTCATTTCCGGGAAAACTCGACAAATGTCGCCAACACGTGTTCGATTTGTGCCCGGCTGACGTCCAGGTGCGTGACCATGCGCAGGCGCGGCGCGGCACTCAACTTGATCCCGCGCGCCTGGGCAAAGGCCTTCAGGGCCTGGGCCTGCTCGCCGATCTGCACGTAGACCATATTGGTCTGTACCGGCTCCACGCTGTAGCCAGCCCGGCGCAGTTCATCGCCCAGCCATTGGGCATTGGCGTGGTCGTCGGCCAGGCGCGCCACCTGGTGGTCCAGGGCATACAGCCCCGCCGCCGCCAGCGAACCGACCTGGCGCATGCCGCCGCCGACCATCTTGCGCAAACGGCGGGCCCTGGCGATCAACGCACTGGCGCCACACAGCACCGAGCCCACCGGCGCGCCAAGGCCCTTGGACAGGCATACCGAGACCGAATCGAAATGCCCGGCAATCTCCCGGGCCTCCACGCCCAGCTTGACGGCCGCGTTGTACAGGCGCGCGCCGTCCAGGTGCAGGGCCAGGCCATGCTCGCGGGTAAATGCGCGGGCAGCGGCCAGGTAGCTCATGGGCAATACTTTGCCCTGCATGGTGTTTTCCAACGCCAACAACCGGGTGCGGGCAAAGTGGAAGTCGTCCGGCTTGATCGCCTCGGCAACCTGGGCCAGGTCCAGCGAACCGTCCGCCTGCACTTCCAGGGGTTGCGGCTGGATAGAGCCCAGCACCGCCGCGCCGCCACCTTCGTATTTGTAGGTGTGGGCCTGCTGGCCGACGATGTATTCCTCGCCCCGCTCACAGTGGGCCATCAGCGCCAGCAGGTTACTCATGGTGCCGGTGGGCACAAACAGCGCGGCGGCAAACCCCAGGCGCTTGGCCAGTTCGGCTTCCAGCAGGTTGACGCTGGGGTCTTCACCGTAGACATCATCGCCGCTCGGCGCGCTGGCCATGGCATCGCGCATGCCTGGCGTGGGTTGGGTCACGGTGTCACTACGAAGATCAATCACGGACATCAAGCGGGCCTCTGCGAGTGGGGAATTCCCTGTTGTAACCGATTACTGCGGGCATCACCGGCAAATATCAAGCCGACGCCTGCAAGGGCTGCCAGCAAACCTGTCGATAGTCGATATTAACAAGCACCCTATGCAGTTTTTTGAAATGTATGGTAAAAACTCTGCGCCGCCAGGGTTCTGGCGGCAACGTTCTCAGGGCGGGGTGCAATTCCCCACCGGCGGTAATTGCGCGCAATGCGCATAGCCCGCGAGCGCTTGACGCCTCGAACTGCTCACGCAGGACGGCGCCAAGGTCAGCAGACCCGGTGTGATCCCGGGGCCGACGGTCATAGTCCGGATGAAGAGAGAACGGGATTGACACCTAAGGGCCGTACGCTGATTGCATACCTGCATGACATAGTCGCTCGCACCCTTAAATCCCATTCGATTCATAACGCCCTGTTTTTTTCATAAACAGGAGTCAGAACATGCAACCCACCGCAATCGACAGCAAGAGCAAACACCACCACGGTGAGCGCGTCGCGTTTATCCAGGCTTGCTGGCACAAAGATATTGTTGATCAAAGCCGTAAAGGCTTCCTCACCGAAATGCTCGCCCAGGGCTACCAGGAATCGGACATCGATTTCTTTGAAGTCGGCGGCGCCTTTGAGATGCCCCTGCACGCCAAGCTGCTGGCCAAGACCGGCCGTTACGCCGGCATTGTCGCCGCCGCCCTGGTGGTGGACGGCGGGATCTACCGCCATGAGTTTGTCGCCCAGTCGGTGGTCAGCGGCCTGATGCAGGTGCAGCTGGAAACCGAAGTGCCGGTGTTCTCGGTGTCTCTCACGCCTCATCATTTCCACGCGGGCAGCGAGCACCACGCCTTCTTCTCCGAGCACTTTGTGCACAAGGGCAAGGAAGCTGCGCAGACCTGCGCCGACACCCTACACAAGATCCGCGCCATCCAGCGCAGCGAGCAGCACAAGCTGGCCGTCTGATCACGCCAGCAGCCGCTGAACAAAAGCCGCCCCTGACCGGGCGGCTTTTTTTTGCCAGCGATAATTACCTCTCTCCCCTACCCGATCTGCGGTCAAGTAAACCCGGCGTCGCGAGCCCGCGACCCTTACTTAATAGGGAGACTCGTAATTGATCACTTCAGACATGCCGGCCGATCGGGAAATGCACGAAATGCAACGGCGCGGCGTCTATTTCATCTTCGGCGACTTGCGAGGAGCAGAGCATTCGCTGCACATCAACAATGAAGTCCAGGGTGGCCGGGGCAACTTCACGACCTATCCGGTTCGTGCAACCGATCACGTTACGATCGAAATCCGCAAATCGCCCCACGCCCACCAATTGGTGTTCATCACACAGAATCGGCATGACAACCTCGTACTCAGGCGCAAGGACGCTCATGAAATGGACCGGCTACAGTTTGTCGCCCCCAACTCCGACATCGACCTGGGCAGCCAGCCCACAGGCCTAGGCGTGCCGTTTTTTCCAGGCATCACGCTGATGCTGGAAATCAACGACGAGCACTACTGCATTATCCCCGCGTATAACCAGGCCCTGGTCTTCATCACCCAGGGCGGCAATGACAGGCTCCACATCGCAGACAACATCGACACGCCCATCATCGTCAATACCGGCGAGGGTGACGACAGCATCATCAGCGCCGCCTCGATCGCCTCGTTCTACACCGGGGCAGGAAATGACACCGTGATCGTCCACGGCGGTTCAAACTACATTGATACCGGTGAAGGGGATGATGACGTGACAGCCAGCAAAGAGGCCCGCATCACCGTCTACGCCGGCCCAGGCGACGACGATGTGATGGGCGGCGGTTTTTCGTTCATTGATGGTGGCCAGGGCAATGACGACATCACCGGTGGCCCGGGCCATAACATCCTCAGTGGCGGCCCTGGCAGCGACCATATCAAGGCCGGACCTTCCAGCAATGTCATCTTTACGGGCCAGGGAACACGAGACCTGGTGACAGCACTCAAGCCGCACGACATCACCTATCACACCACGCACAGCACGCTCGCCATCAATTGCCCGACAACCGCAGAAGCCTTCGCCTCGATGCCGAACGGTCAACCGACCTCCCGCTCCACCCTGATAGAGCCCAAAGACATCAGTGAAAGCGGGATCACCGTCAAGGGTAGCGTGTCATTTATCGAACGCATCCACGATGACCTGCGGCTACTGCTCAATTCGCCCACAGGGCAAAAACTGCTCACTGTGCTGCATCAGGCCGCCCTCAAGTCGGGCACCCCTATCACCATCAATGAGCTCACCCTCTCCAAGCAAAACAACTTTGTCGCCAGCGACGCCCCAAGCCCCAACGCGTACCTCGTAAACGGCCAGCGCGCAAGCGGGTCCTATGGCGGTAACATCTGGATCAACACCAGCAATAGCCTGCCCGATCTACCGGATCAGCCCGGCATCATCATCCTCTTTCATGAACTCTGCCACGCGTACAACTACGTCACCGGCAGCGTGGTGCCCGGGGGCATCCAAGACCCGCAAGACGGCTCATTAACTGCCAGGCAAGAACGACAAGCTATTGGTCTGCCAGCCTCCGAATACCGCTTCGACTTTGATGACGACCCCAGCACACCGCCCACCGATACCAACCCCGAGGCCTTCACCGAAAATGGTCTGCGCAAGGAGTTGGGGCTGCCACTGCGCGAGCGCTATGACGACTGACAGGGCCTAGGCCAGCCCCTGGTCATCCGTCGGCACAATCAGGATCCCCGCCCGAAGCCCATTCTTGACCTTCGGGTTGGGGAAGATGATGCGGGCGCCCTCCTCCTCGATCACCCAGCGGGTCTTGGCAATGTCCTCGGCCAGCAGGTAGCCCTTCTCCAGTTCCGAAAAATTCTCCACATCCGCCGGCAAATGCAGGGTGAAGGCATCGCTGTGCTTGATGACTTCCCGGGCCACGCTGAACAACTTCAGGCCGTCCAGGCCCTCGGTGGCCGGCTCGTTGCCTTCGATGATCTGCTTGAGGCGGGTTTCCAGGCGCGAGACGTCCACCCCCTGGTTCTGCCCGAATGGCCGGGCCTTGCCCAATTCCAGGGTGAATGACTCGGCCTCCAGCTGTTCGTAGGTAAAGGCGGTGAAGGTGATGGACGTCTTGTTCTGCAACAGCACCGCAGCCATACCGGCCGCCCGCAGGCGGGCCAGTTCGGCACGTGAATGCTGGCGCCCTTCTTTCCACGGGTACAGGGCGAACTGTTCGATCTTCGAGCCCCGGATGGCCGTGTGCAGGTCGTAGTGCAGGCGCGAACGGTCGGGCACGCTGAAGAAGGTACGGGCCAACTGTTCAAGCTCGCCAGCGCGTATGGCTTCGGGGCCGATGCTTTGTTCGTGACGGCCATTGAACAGCCGGTTGACGTCCTGTTCCAGGTAACGCTCGCCGCGACGCATGGCCTCGGGGTTGCCGAACAGGAACAGAATACGGGTGCGAGGCTTGATCTCCCCGCGGGCAATGCCGTGCAGCAAGCGGTCGAGCAACTCGATCGGTGCCGTTTCATTGCCATGGATGCCACTGGACAACAGCACATCGGCGCCATTGTCGCGAGCCTGGGGCGGCCGGACTTCCAGCGCCCCTTCGCTCAGCCAGCGCATTTGCACGCCGTCGACAGTCAGTTGAATTTTTTGCGCCGGTTCACGACCGGCGAGGGTCAGTTCAAGCAGTTTGCCGAGGGCGAGCATAGAGCAGCTTCCTTAGTGGTTGCAGCCTGGGCCGTGGACGTGGTCGTCGTCATCACCTTCAACGTCGGCCGGTTCCATTTCCAGCTGCAGGCTCATCAGGTTGGTGGCCAGGGGGCGCATCAGCAGGTTGGCGTATTCGGCATCACCTTCTTCCACGTCCACGCCGATCAGCAGTTGGCCACGGCCGTCGTGCTGGATCCAGATTTCCTTGCCCTGCCACACCACGGCGAGGCGGGTGCAGGAGGTTTCCAGCTGGGTGCCGTCGGTGTCTTCAAGAATCAGCTTCAGGGTATCGGTGGTCATAAATAGGTCTCAGCCGTGGGGGCTTTAATTGATCTGGAAAGGATAAACCGCGCCCAGTTTAAGGATTTGCGTCAGTTCATCCAATGCCGTGCGACATTCGAGCAGCAACTGCGGGTCGGCCAGGTCGGTTTCACGCAGGCTGTCGCGGTAGTGCTTGCCGACCCATTGGGTCAACGTTTCATACAGCGGCGCCGTCATGATAACCCCTGGATTGACCGCCGCCAGTTCAGCCTCCTTCAACGCCACGCGCAAACGCAGGCAGGCCGGGCCGCCGCCGTTCTGCATGCTTTGCTTGAGGTCGAAGACTTTCACTTCGCCAATCGGCCCGCCGGAACGGGTCAGGTCTTGCAAGTAATGCCAGACGCGCTCGTTGTTGTGGCACTCTTCGGGCACGATCAGCAACATCGAACCGTCGGCGCGGCTCAGCAACTGGCTGTTGAACAGGTAGGAGCGCACGGCGTCTTCGACGCTGACCAGAGCGCGGGGCACGCAGATCGCCTGGAAGTTGCCGCCGAGCTTGCCCAGCTTGGCCTGCAGTTCGGCGAGCATCTGTTCGGTATTGAGGAACGCGTCCTCGTGATAGAACAGCACTTCACCGTTGCCCACCGCGATCACGTCGTTGTGGAACACCCCGGCATCGATCACCGCCGGGTTCTGCTGGCCGTAGACCACACCGCTGTCCTGCAGGCCATGCAAACGGGCGACCGCCTGGGACGCTTCGAGGGTCTGGCGCGCCGGGTACTTTTGCGGCGCCGGGTAGCGGGTGTCGAACGCACTGCGGCCGAACACGAAGAATTCCACGCCCGCCTCGCCATAGTCGCGGCAGAAGCGGGTGTGGTTGGCGGCGCCTTCGTCACCGAACTGCGCCACGGCCGGCAATGCGGCGTGGTGGGCAAAGTGCTGCTGATCGGCAAACATCGCCCCCAGCACACGGCTGGTGGTCGGGTGCTCGATGCTGCGGTGGTATTTGCAGTTGAGGTTGGCGGCGGTGAAATGCACGCGGCCGTCGGCCGTGTCGGCACTCGGGCTGACGGTCGCGGCGTTGGCCACCCACATGCTCGATGCGGAACAACTGGCGACCAGTAAAGGCATCGCCTGCTTGGCCGCCTGCTGGATCACCTGGGCGTCGCTGCCGGCAAAGCCAAGGTTGCGCAATGCGGCCACATCCGGGCGCTCCTGGGGGGCGAGCACACCTTGCACAAAGCCCATGTCCATCAGGGCTTTCATTTTCGCCAGGCCTTGCAGCGCCGCCTCCTTGGGGTTGGAAGATTGCTGGCTGTTGCTCTGGGACGCGACGTTGCCGTAGGACAGACCGCCGTAGTTATGGGTCGGCCCCACGAGACCGTCAAAATTGACTTCACAGGATTTCATCGGCGAGGCTCCACGAACATCTGTTTTTATAGGCATCAATTTACTTGAATACACCACAAATCAACTGGGAGAGCAGGCTTGTGTGGGAGCTGGCTTGCCTGCGATGGCATCCCCTCGGTCTGGCTGAAAGACCGAGGTGCTCGCATCGCAGGCAAGCCAGCTCCTACATAAGCCTGCTCCCACATTTAGATCAGTGTTACGCCTGGGCTCAGTGTTGCTGGCAAGACCAGGCTTGAGGTCTCTAGCGAGGCCACCGGGTACGCACAATAATCCGCCGCGTAATAAGCACTGGCGCGATGATTGCCCGAGGCCCCTACCCCACCAAAGGGCGCGGTGCTCGCGGCGCCGGTCAGCTGTTTGTTCCAGTTGACGATACCGGCCCGGCTTTGCAGCCAAAATTGCTGGTAGAGCGCCTCGGAGTCCGACAGCAAACCTGCGGCCAGGCCGTACTGGGTGTTGTTGGCCTCGCTGATCGCCGCAGCGAAATCCGCGTAGCGAATCACTTGCAGCAACGGGCCGAACAGTTCTTCGTCCTCGCGCTCGGTCACGCCCGTCACGTCGATGATGCCCGGTGTCAGCAAGGCGGCCTGCGCCTGGGGCTGGGTCATTTCCAGCAGCGCCACGGCGCCGTTGGCCAGCATCAGCTCCTGGGCCGCCATCAAGGCCTTGGCCGCGCCCAGGGAAATCACCGAGCCCATGAATGGCGGCGGTTGCTGGTCGAAGGCCCCCACGGCAATGGTCGCGCTGACGGCAACCAGGCGCGCCAGCAGTGCATCGCCCCAGGCGCCTTCCGGCACCAGCAGGCGCCGGGCACAGGTGCAGCGCTGGCCGGCAGAAATAAAGGCCGACTGGATGATGGTGTAGACCGCCGCGTCCACATCGGCCACCTGGTCCACCACCAGCGGGTTGTTGCCGCCCATCTCCAGCGCGAGGATCTTGTCCGGGCGCCCGGCGAATTGCTGGTGCAAGTGGTTACCGGTGCGGCTGGAGCCGGTGAAGAACAGGCCATCGATGCCTGGATTGGAGGCCAGGGCGATCCCGGTCTCCCGCGCGCCTTGCAGCAGGTTCAACACGCCCGCCGGCAGGCCGGCTTCGACCCAGCACTGCACCGTCAGCTCGGCCACTTTAGGGGTCAGTTCGCTTGGCTTGAACAACACGGTATTACCCGCGAGCAAGGCCGGGACGATGTGCCCGTTGGGCAAGTGGCCCGGGAAGTTGTAAGGGCCGAATACCGCGACCACGCCGTGAGGCTTGTGGCGCAACACGGCAGTGGCGTCGCCCAGGGGGCCGCTCTTCTCGCCGGTACGTTCGCGGTAGCTTTGCACCGAGATCGCGATTTTATTGGCCATGCTGGTGACTTCGGTGGCCGATTCCCACAGCGGCTTGCCGGTTTCCTCACCGATGCAGCGGGCGATTTCATCGGCGCGGCTTTTCAGGGTGGCGGCAAAGGTTTCCAGCACGCCGATGCGCTCTTCCAGCGGGCGCCCGGCCCAGGCCGGGAAGGCCTGGCGGGCGGCCTGCACGGCGGATTCGACCTGCTCGACGCTGGCGCCATTGCCAGCCCAGACCACGTGCTGGGTCACCGGGTTCAGCGACTCAAAGCGCTCACCCTGGCCAGCCAGCCAGCTCCCTGCGATATACAACGAATTCATTATTTCGACTCCCGGGCAGCAGACAACGGTACGGCACGCACTTGATCACCGGCCACCAGTTGCAGGCGCTTGGCGGTCAGCGGATCGACCACCAGGGTGCCGGCAGCCAGGCGCGCCGGCGCGGCGGTAATGCGGCACTCTTCACGCTTACGGTTGTGCATCAAAAACGGCGTGGCATCGTCCCCCGGCGTGCCGATGGCCAGCACCAGCGCCTGGCTGTCACGCACCGCGCGGATCTTGCTGGTCTCACACTCCACCGCAGGACCCGCGTCGAAGATATCGACATAGCCCTGGTAGCTGAAGCCCTCGCTCTTGAGCATGCTCAAGGCCGGCTCGGTATCGGGATGAACCTTGCCGATCACGTTGCGCGCATCTTCAGACAAAAAGCAGGTGTACAGCGGGAACTTGGGCATCAGTTCGGCGATAAACGCCTTGTTGCCCACGCCGGTGAGGTAGTCGGCCTGGCTGAATTCCATCTTGAAGAAGTGCCGCCCCAGGCTCTCCCAGAACGGCGAACGCCCGGCGTCATTGGACACCCCGCGCATCTCGGCGATAATTTTGTTGCCAAACAGCTGCGGGAACTCGGCAATAAACAGCATCCGCGCCTTGGCCAGCATGCGGCCGTTGAGGCCGTTGCGGTAATCGGCGTGCAAAAACAGCGAGCACAGCTCGGAGTTGCCCGTCAGGTCGTTGGCCAGGAACAGCGTGGGGATCTCGCGGTAGATATTCAGCTCCTGGGAGGCGCTGACCGTCAGGCCGACCCGGAAGTTGTACCACGGCTCACGCAAGCCCACGGCGCCGGCAATGGCGGAAATCCCCACCACGCGGCCTTCGTCGTTTTCCAGCACAAACAGGTAGTCGGCATCGCCGCGCCCGGCTTCGCCGCGAAAAGTCTTTTCAGCCCAGCCCACCCGGTGGGTCAGGCGCTCTTCGTTGGCCGGCAAGGTGGTGAGACCGGTGCCGGTGCTGCGCGCCAACTCAATCAGGGCCGGTAAATCGCTGCTGCGTACGGGACGAACGATCATGCTATCTCCTCAGACGGGCCGCTGTGCAGCCACCCGCGAAACTCTGCTTTTTAAACCGCTACCAGGCGCACGCTGGCGCCTTCGCCGACGCCCAGGGCTTCGGCTGCTTCCAGGTCCAGGGTCACTGGCTTGCCCGGCGCGTAGTCCAGTTCCAGCATCACCGCACGGTAATCCTGCAACTGCGCATTGCTCACCAGGTACTGACGGCCAACGCCCTTGACCATCTCGCCGATCTTCACCGGCACCACGCGGCTCTGGGCAATCGAGCGGATGCCCGAGACCCGTGCATGCAGGGTCGGGCCACCGTCGAAAATGTCGATGTAATGGTCGGTTTCAAAACCTTCGCGCATCAGGATGTCGAAGGTGATCTGCGCACGCGGGTGCACCTGGCCCATGGCTTCCTGGGCTTGGTCGGGCAACAGCGGCACGTAGATCGGGTAATGGGGCATCAGTTCGGCGAGGAAGGTGCGGCTTTTCAACCCGCACAGGCGCTCGGCGGCGGCGTAGTTGAGGTCGAAGAAGTTGCGGCCGATGGCGTCCCAGAACGGCGAATCACCGTTCTCGTCGCTGTAGCCGACAATTTCGGTCACCACCGAGTCGGCAAACCGCTCGGGGTGGCTGGCGACAAACAACAGGCGGCCACGGGAGTTGAGCTCCGACCAGGCCGACCCCACCAGCTCCGGCACCACGTAGAAACTGGTCAGCAAGCTGTTGCCGGTCAGGTCGTGGCACTGGGACAGGACGTGGATTTTGTTGTGGATCTTCAGTTCACGGGAGGCGTGGACGAACGTCTCGTTGCGAAAGCTGTAGAACGGCTCGGAATAACCGGCCGAGGCGACGATGGCCGAACAGCCCACCAACTTGCCGGCAACGGTGTCTTCAAGGACAAAGAAATAGCTTTCTTCGCCGTTGAAACTCACTTCAGCGGCGAAGGAAGCTTCGCTGGCGGCGATTTTGTCGCTCAGGCGTTCAACGTCATCCGGCAGGGAGGTGACACCAATCGGGCTATCCGCAGCCAGACGCTGTACCTCGCCCAGATCAGCCATTTGCGCGGGGCGCATCACCAGCATGGTGTCACTCCTTAACTCGAAAACTTCATAAAAAAATATCGGACATTGAACCTGGAATCACCCAGGTCCCAATGTGGGAGCGGGCTTGCCCGCGATTGCGGTGGGCCAGTCACAACAACATCGACTGACAGATCGCTATCGCGGGCAAGCCCGCTCCCACACTTGATCCGGTTCGGCAGATAAAGGTGTATCTGTCAGGCTTGTGTTAGCGCTTTTACCGCACGTTCAAAACGGTCCAGGCCTTCGGTGATATCCGCCTCGTCCACCACCAGGCTCGGCGCAAAGCGCACCACGTCCGGGCCGGCTTGCAGGATCATCAGGTTTTCTTTCTCGGCCGCGTTGAACACGTCCTTGGCCTTGCCTTTGAACGCGTCGCTCAAGACACAACCGAGCAGCAGGCCCATGCCACGTATCTCGGTGAAGATGCCGTACTGCTTGCCGATCTGCTCCAGGCGGGCCTTGAACAGGTCATGCCGGGCGTGGACACCCGCCAGCACTTGCGGGGTGTTGATCACGTCGATCACCGCTTCGCCCACGGCACACGCCATCGGGTTACCGCCATAGGTGGTGCCGTGAGTACCGACCACCAGGTGCTTGGCCAGGGCGTCCGTGGTCAGCATCGCGGCAATCGGGAAACCGCCGCCCAGGCTCTTGGCGCTGGTGAGGATGTCCGGCACCACACCGTAATGCTGGTAGGCGAACAGGTTGCCAGTACGGCCCATGCCTGTCTGCACTTCGTCGAACACCAGCAGCGCGTTGTTGGCGTCGCACAAGTCGCGAGCCCCTTGCAGGTACGCAAGCTCGGCCGGCATCACGCCGCCTTCGCCCTGGATCGGCTCCAGCACCACGGCGCAGGTCTTGTCCGACACGGCGGCTTTCAGCGCGGCCAGGTCGTTAAAGGGAACGTGGGTGATGCCGGTGATTTTAGGACCGAAACCATCGGAGTATTTCGACTGGCCACCGACGTTGACGGTAAACAGGGTGCGGCCGTGGAAGCTGTTGAGCGCGGCGATGATCTCGTATTTCTCACTGCCGAAACGGTCGAATGCCACACGACGGGCCAGCTTGAAGGCGGCCTCGTTGGCTTCGGCACCGGAGTTGCAGAAGAACACCCGCTCGGCAAAGGTGGCGTCGATCAGCTTGTGGGCCAGGCGCAGGGCCGGTTCGTTGGTGAAAACGTTGGAGACGTGCCACAGCTTGTTGGCCTGTGCGGTCAGCGCACTGACCAGCGCCGGGTGGGCGTGGCCCAGCACGTTCACTGCGATGCCGCCGGCAAAATCGATCAGCTCGCGACCCGACTGGTCCCACACGCGGGAACCTTCGCCACGCACAGGGATAAAGGCGGCAGGGGCATAGTTGGGCACCATGACCTGGTCGAAATCGGCACGTTGCACCGGGGTTTGCTCAACGGACATCGGAGTCTCCTGAAGAGGAACGCCTGCCTGGAACTGGCGGGCGATGCAGGGATTGTAAGGACAGTTTTCAGTGCAGCCTTGCCGCCAAGCGACAACTTCTTATAGCGCCAACCCGCGATGTGCGTGGGTTTACGCCAATGCGACAAATAGCGTCGCAATGGCGCAGTTTAAACCGTGCGCCCGCTCCGTGGGCAGGTGATCTTCGCAACGGCGCCCAAGCATACCGCAGCAACTATCTACCGCCGTCGATCGGGTGCCGACTGGTCTGCTGGCAAGACATTAACCGCGTCAAGGACCGACCCCATGCCTCTGCCCCACCTTCCTGCCCCAGCCACCCCCCAGGCGCACCACGCCATCCTCGCCCAGGCCATTCCTCGCTGGCTCGGGGACGCCACCCCCGCCAGGCGCTCGGCCCTGCGCGAGTTGGCGCCGAGCTTCCCCGACTGGTACAAAAACGCCTCGGCCGCCCAGCATGAAACGCTCAAGCGCCTCAACAGTGACGCCTGGACCCGGCAGAACCAAGTGGACAAGGCCCTGGCGGGGCTCAAAAGCCCTGAGACCTTCGGCGCCGAGCTGCTGCAACCGGCGCTCAAGCGCCACTATGGCCTGGATCTGGATGTGCACAGCACCTGGCTGCAACTCTATGTCCCGCTGACCCTCGCCGGGTTCCAGGTCAAGGCCGGTGCGGCGCGCACCTGGAGCGTGTCCGTGCTGCAGGCCGCCCTGCATAACTTTGAACCTGCCGAAGCCGAGCCCGGAGCCTATCAGCAGCACTCCGGCTTCAGCACCCAACCCAATGCCGCCGGGCACTTCCAAAGCCTGCCGGCGGTTGATGCAAAAATCAGCATCGCGCAATTCGCCACCCTGTGCCGCGACCTGGATATCGGTGGCCGCTACCAGCGCTATCTCCACGACTATCTGGGGCTGGCCAACCCCGTGGCCAGGGCCGTGTTGCAGGCACGGGTGACGCAAAGCCTGACCAGCGCCCTCCATCTGGTGCTGTACATGGCACTGCTCAAGGGCGATCTCCCACAAGCCGGGTATGACGCAATGCACAGCCTGATCAATCACGGCCACTCGCGCCCGGCACTGATCGCCCACGAGCTGGTGATCATGTCCAGCCGCCTGAGCGGGATCGTGCTGTTTGCGCAGCACCTGGAGACGAGCCGCGAGGTGGTGCCGGTGATTGTCTATATCCCCGACGACCCGCAACACCCAATCAAGCAATATGCCAGCGCCCAGGCGTTTGTCCAGGCGCTCAGCGCACGCCTGCGTTCCACGGACTTTCAACAATTCTTCAGTCGTTTTGTCAGCCACGCCGATACCGGCCGTTTTTTTGCCGACCTCACCCGCCGCCTCTCCGAAGTGACCTGGCATCCCCATACGCCAGGCGACCCGCTGCCCAGTTGGCGGGCAACCGATGTGGAGCGGCCCAACCTGCAAGTGCGCGGCATCCCCATCAAGCAGCCGCTGTTCCAGCATCTGCATCAGATGAAGTTGAGCAAACTGCTGGACGATGCCAGTAGCCAGGCGGTGTCCACCGCCAGCGTCAACCAGCAAGCGCGCTGGGAGCGCTGGGACCTGGTGCAAAAAATCGCCTCGGTGGTGCTGCAAGTGGCCACCTTGTTTGTCGCACCATTTGTTGCGCCGCTGGGTCTGCTGATGCTCGGCTACACCGCCTATCAACTGCTGGACGAAGCCTTTGAAGGGATCATCGACTGGTCTGAAGGCCGGGTGCAGGAAGCCTTTGTGCATGGCATGGGGCTTGTCGAGCAAGTGGTGCAATTGGGTCTGTTTGCCACCGGGGTCCCCATCGCCCAGGGCATTCTGCGCAAGGTACTGCCGGTTGAGAGCCTGCGCTTTATCGACAGCCACACACCGGTGACCACACCCGACGGCAGCGCCCGCCTGTGGCACCCTGACCTGGCCCCCTATCGCCACGCGCGCGTACCGCCCAAGACCCTGCGCCCCGACGCACAAGGCCTGTACCGTTACAACGGCAACAACCTGTTGCGCCTGGACGACGGCCACTACAACCTGCGGCAAGACCCCTCCAGCCAGCGCTATTTCATACAACACCCGACCCGGCCATCGGCCTATCAGCCGGCGGTGATGACCAACGGCCAGGGGGCCTGGATCACGGAACTGGAGCGCCCGTTGAGCTGGGACAGTGCCACCTTGATGCGCCGTCTCGGCTACCAGACCGACGGCCTCAGCGACGCCCAACTGCAACAGGTGCGCAGCGTCAGCGGCACCCATGACAACGCCCTGCGCAGCATGCACCTCAACCATCAGGCACCTCCGCCGTTGCTGGCCGACAGCCTCAAGCGCTTTCAGATCGACCAGTCCCTGCAAGACTTCATCACGCAGTTGAACAGCAACGACCCCATGATTTATCGCCAGGCCGACCCCCAGACCCAGTTGCAGGTGCTGACCGGCTCCGGGTTATGGCCTGCCTCCAGGACCCTGCGCTTTCTCGACCCCAGCGGCAAAACCCAATGGGAGTTTGCCGGCCGCCCAGGGGCGAGTGTGGTGCAAGTCCACGAAGCCCAACTCAAGCGTGGTGATTTACTGCACATTCTGCTGGAAAGCCTGAATGAACCGGAACGCAAGGCACTCCTGGAAGAGCCTGCCGAGCTTGCCACGCCTGACGCCCACCTGCGCGTCGCCGCCCTGCGCCAGAAAATCGCCCGGTTTGCCTACCTCAAACGCTTCGCCCTGTTCGACTCCCATTACCGCACAGCAGAACGTATCCAGACCCCTTCGCTGCAAAAAATCATCGACGCGGCGCCCGAGCCCGGGTTGCCCACCAGCGTCGCCGAGGAACTGCTGGCCAGTGCCAGCGGGGAAGAATGGCGACAAATCGACCAGGGCACGGTGCCTGCGCGCATTGTTGCGCAGGCGGCCTCGGCCCAATTGGATGTCCGCACCACCCGGGCCTACGAAGGCCTGTATCTGGACGCCATCGACAACCCGGACACGCACCTGCTCGGCCTGTTATCCCTGGAACGCTTGCCCGGATGGTCGACCGGCCTGCGCCTGGAGGTCCGCCAGTACCGTATCGACGGCCCCTTGCTGGAAGCGATCGGGAGCGCAGAGGCGCCGACCAGGCGCACGCTGGTCTACACCGAAACAGGCCACTACATCGCGCTCGCCGACCAGGGCCCGGGGTCGGCCGAGAGCGATTTTTACAACGCAGTGCTCCAGGCCCTCCCGGACCGCCAGCGCCATGCCCTCAACCTCCAGGCAGGCCAGGGCGAACGCCTGCGCCAAGTGATTGGCGAATATGCCGTGGATCGCGATCAGTTGCGCGGCTGGCTGCACAAAGACCTCTATCGCAAACCCACCTATGACCCCCAGGTCATGCGCCTGCGTGGCGGCATGGACGGCTACCAGGCCGCCGGCCCTTCCCAACCGGCCGCAACCCGACCGCCCACCCTTGAGGAGCGCGCGCACCACCTGCTGCCCAGCCTCAACCCACAACAGATCGCCGAAGTGGTGCAAACCCTGGAAGACCGGCCAGTAGGGGCCCTGGCGACCTTGGCCACCCTGCAAGCCGAATACAACAGGCTGGACCTTGAGCTGGCCATCTGGGAGGCCATGACACCGGCCTTCCACCCCTTGAGCGAAACCCCGCTGGCCCCCCAGGAATATCAGTACGCTCGCCGCAATCGCGCGCTGTGGGCCCAGGAAATCAGACGCGGCTGGCGCCAGGAAACCGAAATCGATCACTACCACGAACCCCTGACCCTCAATGGCCACAAGCTGCAACTGACAATCCCCATCTACGGCGAGTTGCCCAGGCTCACGGCGCGCTTCGAGCACATCAGCCTGCTGGAGATGCAGGGCGAACACACACCCTTGCAGGTCAATGACTTCTTGCAACTGTTCCCCCGGCTGCGGCACTTGAGCATCAAGCAGTTTGCCCTGGGGCACCTGCCACCGAGCATCCCGCAATTGCCCAACCTCACCGCCCTGGTCTTGAACACCTGCAATATCACCCTGACCGAAGAAAGCCAGGCAGCCCTCAGCGGCATGACCCGCCTGATGACCCTGGACCTGTACAACAACCCCCTGGGCTTGCCCTTCAGCGTCGCCAACATGCCCGCCCTGCAACACCTGGACCTGAGCCACACCGGCTTGCGTGAACTGCCGGCGGACATACTCAGCCGCCCGCAGCTGGAACTGGTGGTCCTGTCCAACAACCAGATTCGCGAACTGCCGGCTGCGCTCTTCAATTTGCCGGCCGATACCAGCCGCAAGTTCGATCTTTCCGCCAACCCGCTGTCACGCCCCACCCTGGAACAGCTCAAGGCCTATTACCAAAGGACCGGCGGCCACTGGGAGATAGAAGCCCCCAGCGCGGATGTCGAACTGGCCCAGCGCCTGTACCCCACCCTCAGCAACGAAGAGATCAATCACTTGATCCTTGGCCTGCCGGGCGACCTGGAGGCCGGAAGGGTCGCCCTGCAACAGCTGGAGAGCGAATACCCAATGATCCGCCAGGACCTGACGTCCTGGGCCGAGGATGAACAGGTATCGACCCAGGAGCGCACCTACCGCTCACTGTTCCTTGATACGCTTGAGGCGGCCTGGCGCCGTGAAACCGAACTGGATGCCGATGCCCAGGGCGGCGTACCGCGCTTCACCCTGCGGCTGGCTTACCCCATCAGCGGCACGCTGGCGGCCATGCGTACACCGTTCAGGCACATCTCGTCACTGAGCCTGACCGGCAACGGGGCCGCCCTGCAGGTGGATGAGTTTTTGCGCAGTTTTACGGGACTGGAGCGACTGTCCATCGACCGCTACACCCTGGTTCACGTGCCCAAGACCATTGCCCAACTGAACCGACTGACCCATCTGCGCCTGGACCGCTGCGCCATCGAAATGAACCCCGCCAGCGCCCTGGCCCTTTCCGGCATGCCCCAGCTCAAGCACCTGGACCTGGCCAATAATCGCCTGGCCTGGGTGCCGGACTTCAATCGCCTGACGGGGCTGACCAGTGTGTCGCTGAGCAACACCGGCCTGCGGGAGATTCCGCCGTCACTGCTCTCCGGCAGGGTCTTGCGAAGCCGGGTAGACCTGAGCCATAACGCCATCGAGCGGATCCCCGAAGCCGGGTTCAAGTTGCCCGCCATCGTTGCCGCAGCCTTTGATCTATCGGGCAACCCCTTGTCCGAACAAACCCTGGTACGTCTCAAGACCTATTGCCAGCGCACGGCCGAACACTGGAATGTCCAGGCGCCCCAGCCGCAACTGCAACAGCTCCAGGCGCTGTACCCACGGCTCGACACCCGTGAAGCCAGCCGCCTGTACTTCCAACTGCCCGGCGACCTGAACAACGCTCCCGCCGAAATCGAGCGCCTGGCCCTCGAGTACCCACAGATGCAAACCCAGCTGCAGGCCTGGGCCCTCGACATCCCGCAAAGGGACCCTCTGCTCGACACCGTGCTGGATGAAGGCGCCCGGGCCGAAGAACAGATCCGCCGCCTGCACTTCAAAGACCTGCTCGAACGCTGCTGGCGGCGGGAAAGCGAACTGGACGACTCCAACAGCGTCATCCGCCGCAGCTACAAGCTGGTGTTTCACGGGCAACTGCTGGGGGACATGCCCCAGCTGAACGCCCGGTTCAACCATGTGAGCCTGGTGGAAATCATCGGCGACGGCACCAATCAACAGGTCGATGGATTGCTGCGCTGCCTTCCCAACCTGATCAACCTGACCCTTGAGGGCCACGCATTGCTCGACATCCCCGCGACGGTGTTCAACCTTCCACGCCTGCGCTACCTGAAGCTGGCGGACAACCAGATCCGCCTGACGCCCAACAGCCAGGAACAGCTCTCGCGCCTGGTCCACCTGGAATACCTGGACATGAGCGACAACCCGCTGACCCTGTTGCCGGACCTGCGCAACCTGACGCGCCTGAAGTCAATCTACCTGCACAACTGCGAGCTGGTACAAGTGCCGGAGGGGGTGTTCAGCCTGGGTCGCCTGCGGGTGCTGGACCTGAGCGACAACCAAATCACCGAACTGCCCAGCGACCTGATGGAGATGCCCTTGCCACTCAACGATGACTCTGACTTGAGCGGCAACCCATTGTCCGAGCAGAGCCTTGAGTTGCTGCGCAACTATTACCGCCAGACAGGCTACGAACTGGGTGTGGAAGAGGCAATGTTCGACGCGTTCGGCATAGAACTGCCCGCCCCGGGCACACCGAGGCCAATGGAGGAATAAACCCGCGACTCAGCCGCGCTCGGAGGGCACCGACGAGAGCTCGAACGGGCTGCTGCTGCGCCGCTGGTTGCGGTCTTCACGGGGGGTGGCGCCAAAGAAGTTGCGGTAGGCACTGGAGAAGTGCGGCCCCGAGGAGAAGCCGCAGGACAGGCCAATCTGGATGATCGACTTGCTGGTTTGCATCAGCATCTGGCGCGCCTTGTTCAGGCGCAGCTCCAGGTAGTACTGGCTGGGAACGCGGTTGAGGTATTGCTTGAAGATGCGCTCCAGTTGTCGTCGCGACACGCATACATGCTGGGCGATTTCGTCGGTGGTCAGCGGCTCTTCGATATTGGCCTCCATCAGCAACACCGCCTGGGTCAGCTTCGGATGGCTGGAACCCAGGCGGTTTTGCAGGGGGATACGCTGGCGCTCGCCGCCTTCGCGGATGCGTTCTACCACCAACTCTTCGGAGACCGCACCGGCCAGTTCGGCGCCGTGGTCACGGGCCAGCACCGCCAGCAGCAGGTCGAGCACCGACATGCCACCGCAGGCGGTCAGGCGATCACGATCCCAATCGAACAAATGACTGGTGGCGATGACCTTGGGAAAACGCTCGGCAAAGTCGTCCTGCCAGCGCCAGTGCACGGCGGCGCGATAACCGTCGAGCAAGCCCAGTTGCGCCAGGGGATACACCCCCGCCGACAAGCCGCCGATCACGCAGCCGGCACGCACCAGTTGCTTGAGCGCGGTGCCCAGTTGGGACGCGATTACCGTAGGCGGCTCATCGGCCAGCAGGAACAACTTCTGGAAGCCTTCCAGCTTGCCGGCCCAGGGTTCGCCGGGCAATGTCCACTCGCCATCGAGCGGTGGCTCGGCCTGCAGGAATGACACCTCGTAGACCACATCCGGATGCACCCGCTGGGCCACGCGCAAGGCCTCCTCAGCCAGCGCAAGCGTCAGGGCTTTAGTGCTGGGCCAAATCAGGAAACCGATGCGATGGGCTGTCATGGAGGGCTATCCGAAACGAAAACGGTAATGAAGACAAGGGCCAATGCTAGCCCGTAAACCAACACAAATCTCAACACAAACAGAGATCTAATGTGGGAGCTGGCTTGCCGGCTACCACAGGGAATCGAGGCCAACCTCAAGGTTGCGAAGCATGCACTATTCCAGTGCACAAACGCAGCCTTGTTTACTTCAAGCTCCCGGACAAGAACTGCTGCAACCGCTCGGACTGCGGGTTGACCAGCACTTCACGCGGGTTGCCACGCTCTTCGACAATGCCTTTGTGCAGGAACACCAACTGGTTGGACACTTCACGGGCAAAGCCCATTTCGTGGGTCACCACCACCATGGTCCGGCCTTCCAGGGCCAGGTCCTGCATGACTTTCAACACTTCGCCAACCAGCTCCGGGTCGAGGGCCGAAGTCGGCTCGTCAAACAGCATCACCTCAGGCTCCATCGCCAGCGCCCGGGCAATCGCCACGCGCTGCTGCTCGCCACCGGACATATGGCCGGGGAACGCATCCTTGCGATGGGCCACGCCGACTTTGGCCAGGTAGTGCTCGGCCTTTTCACGGGCGTCTTTTTTCGACATGCCCAGCACATGCACCGGGGCTTCCATGACGTTTTCCAGGGCAGTCATGTGCGACCACAGGTTGAAATGCTGGAACACCATCGACAGGCGCGAACGCATGCGCTGCAGCTGCTTGGGGTCGGCAGCCTTCATGGCGCCGTCCTTGTTGGGCACCAGTTTCAGCTCTTCGTTATTGAGCAGGATCTTGCCGGCGTGGGGCTGCTCCAGCAGGTTGATGCAGCGCAAAAAGGTACTTTTACCCGAACCACTGGAACCGATGATGCTGATCACATCACCGGCCGCGGCGGCCAGGGACACGCCTTTGAGCACTTCATGACTGCCATAGCATTTATGCAGGTCTTGGACTTCAAGTTTGTACATGCGGTCGGTTCTCACAAAAACAGTTGGTCAGTCGTTGAGCAAGCGCCCGTGACGCAACGCTTCGCGCCCCGCCACCTTGGCCAGCCAGAAACCCGCTTGGGCATAACGTAGCCGTTCAACGGCAAACAACACCCCCGGCGTGCCGGCACAGACAATGCTGACGCGGTCGGCCAAAGGGTCAATCACTTCAAAAATCGGTTCGCCGGCGTCCACCCAGTCCCCGGCTTTACGCAGGTAACTGATCACCCCGGCGTGGGGGGCAAACAGCAATTCGGTGCCTTCAAAGGGCACGCCTTCACACGGTTCATGTTGCGGCGCCGGCCACTGCCCCTTGATCAGGCCCTGTTCGGCGAGGAATGCGAGGATGCCTTGGGCGTGGAAAATCGCCTCATCGCGCCCCGTATCGGCCTGGCCGCCCAGCTCCAGGGTCGTGGCCAGGCACGCCAGGGGGATCGGCACCTCGGCAAATGCCCGCGACAAACGCAGCCACGGCAACGAGCAGGCCTCGTCAAACGAGCTGCCGCCGGAGTCTTCCGCCAGCAGGCCGACCTTCACATTCAAATGCGCCGCCAACGAGCGCCACTGGGGCCAGTGCTGGGGCAGCGCGTACATGTGCAGCGCGGCTTCGGCGTCGCAGTGCAGGTCGAGGACCACATCGGCAGTGCAGGCATGGCCCAGCAAGACCCGCTGCATACCTTGCAACTGGCTGCTCGGCTCGGGCAGCGCATTGAGCGCATCACTCATTGCCTGGCGGATCATGCGCACGTTGGCGTGGGGATCATCCCCCAGCCGGCCCTCCAGCAAGGCCGCAACCGGCTCGCTCAACTCGACGAAATCCCGGTTGAAGTTCTTGCCGGTGCCGACCTCGAAACGCCCCTGGTGGCTGCCTTGCAGCAATTGGCCCAGGCCCATCGGGTTGGCCACCGGCACCAGCTCGACCACCCCGTTGAGGGCGCCTTGCTGTTCCAGTTCGGCCAGGCGTTTTTTCAGCTCCCAGGCGGCGCGCATCCCCGGTAACTCATCGGCATGCAGGCTGGCCTGGATATACGCCTTGCGCTCGCCATGGCCGAAACGGAATACCGTCAACTGGCGCTCGCAACCCAGGTGCCCCCAGGGCAGTACGTGCTCGATGCGTTCCATAGTCAGTGCTTCCGGGGTGCCAGGTAGCTCAACCAGCGACGCTCGGCCAACTTGAACAGGCGCACCAGGATGAACGTCAGGCACAGGTAGAACAGGCCCGCGGTGATATAGGCTTCAAACGGTAGGTAGTACTGGGCGTTCACCGTGCGCGCGGCACCGGTGATGTCGATCAGGGTGACGATGGAGGCCAGGCTGGTGGTCTGCAACATCATGATCACTTCGTTGCTGTACTGCGGCAGCGCCCGGCGCAGGGCCGATGGCAGCAGGATGCGGCGGTACAGCTTGTAGCGCGACATGCCCATGGCCTTGGCCGCTTCGATCTCGCCATGGGGCGTGGCCTTGAGGCTGCCGGCAATGATCTCGGCGGTGTAGGCGCTGGTATTGATGGCAAAGGCCAGGCATGCACAGAAGGTTGCGCTGGACAGCCACGGCCAGAGGACACTCTCGCGCACCGCTTCAAACTGGGCCAGGCCGTAGTAGATCAAAAACAGCTGCACCAGCATCGGCGTGCCGCGGATCACATAGGTGTAGAGCCAGGCCGTGCCATTGACCAACGGCTGCTTGGACACCCGCATCAGGCCCAGGGGCACGGCGGCGAGCAGGCCGAAGAACAGCGAGACCAGCAGCAGTTTGAGGGTGGTCAGCAGGCCGCCAAGGTACAGCGGCATGGCCTCCCAGATGACGTTGTAGTCGAAGATCATAGATCAGCCGCCTTTACGCCTACCGAGTAGCGCTTCTCAAGGTAACGCAGGGCCAGCAACGAGACGCTGGTGATCACCAGGTACATCGCCGCCACCGCGAGGAAGAAGGTAAAAGGTTCGCGGGTGGCATCCGCCGCCTGCTTGGCCTTGAACATCATGTCTTGCAGGCCCACCACCGAAATCAGCGCGGTGGCCTTGGTCAATACCAGCCAGTTGTTGGTAAAGCCGGGGATTGCCAGGCGGATCATCTGCGGCACCATCACCCGGAAAAATACCTGGAACGGGCTCATGCCATAGGCCATGCCCGCTTCGGCCTGCCCCTTGGGGATGGCCATGAACGCACCGCGGAAGGTTTCCGACAGGTAGGCGCCAAAGATGAAACCCAGGGTGCCGATACCGGCGGCCAAGGGGTTCAAGTCAATATAGTCGTCGTAGCCCAAAAGCGGCGCGACACGGTTGAGCAGGTCCTGGCCGCCGTAGAAAATCAGCAGGATCAGCACCAGGTCGGGGATCCCGCGGATCACCGTGGAATACAGGTCACCCAGCCAAGCCAGCCAGCGGACCGGCGACAGGCGCAAGGCAACTCCGATCAGACCCAGAACAATGGCCAAGGCCATGGACGACAAGGCGAGCTGAAGCGTCAACCATGCGCCATCGAGGATAACGGCCCCGTAGCCTTTCAACATGATTCAGGTCCTCGAAAAGGCGGATGAAAAAATGGCGCAAACTTCAGAGATCCTGGTGCTTGCGCCATTTCAGACAGACAACTGCGAAGGTTTACTTGGCGTCAGCGCCGTAAATATCGAAGTTGAAATACTTTTTCTCGATTTCTTTGTACTTGCCATTGGCGCGGATCGCGGCGATGGCTGCGTTGATGCGGTCCAGGTTGGCCTTGTCGCCTTTACGTACCGCGATACCGATGCCGTCGCCGAAGTATTTGGCGTCGGTGAACGCAGGACCTACGAACCCGTAGCCTTTACCAGCGTCGGTCTTCAGGAAACCGTCCTCAAGCAGGGTCGCATCAGCCACGGTGCCATCAAGGCGACCGGCAGCCACGTCCAGGTAGATTTCGTTCTGGGTGCTGTAGGGAACGATGGTCGCACCTTTAGGCGCCAGGACTTCCTTGGCGAAACGGTCATGGATCGAACCGCGCTGTACGCCGATCTTCTTGTCCTTGAGCTCAACCAGGCTGTCGCTGACCGTGACGCTGTCCTTCATCACCAGGCGTGCCGGGGTCAGGTAGTAGCGGTTGGTGAAGTCCACGGATTTCTTGCGGTCGTCGGTGATGGACATGGACGACAGGATCGCGTCGATCTTGCGTACCTTAAGCGCCGGGATCAGGCCGTCGAATTCCTGCTCGACCCAGGTGCACTTGACCTTCATCTCTTCGCACAGGGCGTTGCCGATGTCGTAGTCGAAACCGACGATGTTGCCATCCGGCGCCTTCGAGGCAAACGGAGGGTAGGCTGCTTCGATACCAATTTTCAGCGGTTTCTCTTCAGCGAAGGCCTGCATGGACAGCACGGACAGCGCCAGGGCGCCCAACAGCACGAGTTTCTTCATCTTGGGACTCCATCGGTATAGGACAAAAACAGCAGTATGAGCCATGGCCCACGATGCGACTGAGTGAAACCGAATAGCGGTGCTGCGTCCTACATCAGTTCAACACGGCGACGACGAGCGAGTGATCGGCATTCTAACGACAGGCCGGAAGCCGATATTTCCTCAATGCGACAACAATTTACAGAAGCACCGAGAAAACGACTCCGACATATTGACAGCCTCTGCTTTTTATGCAATGGCAAAAGATATTCAACCTATTAACGCTGCAAATTGCGGGCCTATTATTCGCAAACCCTTCTATTCCGGCAAGTGTAGCGTTTGATCTTATTTTGCCGGGTGTCTGAAACGGGCGTTTTCGCGGCATGGATGTAGCACTTTGCCTCATGTTTGGGCGCAAGGTTACACATTTGCACCACTGGGTAACATTCAGAAATGCCCTACGAGATAAACCGATATTTATTGGCTTGGTGCTGAGAACGGTCTGTCAGCCACCCTACCCTATTGTAGGAGCTGGCTTGCCTGCTCCCACATTGATGGTATTGCACAGTGAATTCCCACAAAAAAGCCCCACCCGGCCTACACCGAATGGGGCTTGGTCCCCTAGACCCGCTTACGCGACGTTCATGGTCTTGTGGGTATCGATCAGATGCTGCACCACGCTCGGGTCAGCCAGGGTGGAGATATCCCCCAGCCCGTCATACTCGGCCGTGGCAATCTTGCGCAGGATACGGCGCATGATTTTCCCCGAACGGGTTTTCGGCAAGCCCGGTGCCCACTGGATCACATCCGGCGAAGCGATTGGGCCGATTTCCTTGCGCACCCAGTTTTTCAGCTCCAGGCGCAACGCTTCGCTCGGCTCTTCGCCGTTTTTCAGGGTGACATACACATAGATGCCCTGGCCCTTGATGTCGTGGGGCACGCCAACCACGGCCGCCTCGGTGACTTTCGGGTGGGCAACCATGGCGCTTTCGATCTCGGCGGTGCCCATGCGGTGCCCGGAAACGTTGAGCACGTCATCCACACGGCCGGTGATCCACCAGTAGCCGTCTTCATCGCGACGCGCACCGTCACCGGTGAAGTACATGCCACGGAAGGTCTTGAAGTACGTGTCGACGAAACGGTCATGGTCGCCGTACAGGGTACGCGCCTGGCCCGGCCACGAATCGAGGATCACCAGGTTGCCTTCGGCGGCGCCCTCGATGATGTTGCCCAGGTTGTCCACCAACGCCGGCACCACGCCAAAGAACGGACGTGCCGCCGACCCTGGTTTGAGGGCGTGGGCCCCCGGCAACGGGCTCATCAGGGTCGCGCCGGTTTCGGTCTGCCACCAGGTATCGACAATCGGGCAACGGGATTGGCCGACGTTTTTGTAGTACCAGTCCCACGCTTCCGGGTTGATCGGCTCACCCACCGAACCCAACAGGCGCAGGCTGCTGCCATCGGTGCCTTCGCAGGCGGCGGTGCCGGAAGCCATCATCGCGCGGATCGCGGTCGGCGCGGTGTAGAGGATATTGACCTTGTGTTTGTCGACGATTTTCCCCACCCGCGTGATATCCGGGTAGTTCGGCACGCCCTCGAACAGCAGCGTGGTCGCGCCATTGGCCAGCGGGCCGTAGACAATATAGGTGTGGCCAGTGACCCAGCCGACGTCGGCGGTGCACCAGTAGACTTCGCCCGGGCGGTAGTCGAACACGCGCTCGTGGGTCAGCGCCGCGTACAACAGGTAGCCGCCGGTGGTGTGTTGCACGCCCTTGGGCTTGCCGGTGGAGCCGGAGGTATAAAGGATGAACAGCGCTTCTTCGGCGCCCATCTCTTTGGGCGCGCAGACCGTGCCCGCCACTTTCATCAGGTCTTCGTACCAGATGTCGCGATGCTGGTTCCACTTGATCTGGCCATTGGTGCGCTTGCACACGATGACTTTCTGGATGCTGCTGGTTTCCGGGTTGGTCAGGGCGTCGTCGACATTGGCCTTGAGCGGCACCTTCTTGCCGGCACGGATGCCTTCGTCGGCGGTGATCACCACCTTGGACTTGCAGTCGATGATGCGACCGGCCAGGGCCTCAGGGGAGAAACCGCCAAAGACGACCGAGTGGATCGCGCCGATGCGGGTACAGGCCAGCATGGCGACCACGGCTTCGGGGATCATTGGCATATAGATGGTCACCACGTCGCCGCGGTGCACGTCCTGGCCACGCAGGGCGTTGGCGAACTTGCACACTTGTTCATGCAGCTCGCGGTAGGTGATGGTGCGGCTCTCGGAAGGGTCGTCGCCTTCCCAGATGATCGCCGCCTGGTCGCCGCGCTCGGCGAGGTGACGGTCCAGGCAGTTGTAGGAAACGTTAAGGGTGCCGTCAGCAAACCATTTGATATCGACATGGTGGTCGTCGAACGAGGTCTGCTTGACCGTGGTGAAAGGCTTGATCCAGTCAAGACGCTTGGCTTGCTCGCGCCAGAAGCCGTCGGGGTTGACCACCGACTGCTGGTACATGGCCTTGTAGGTCGCCTCGTCAGTCAGCGTGTTGGCTGCTACTTCGGGGCGAACGGGGTACAGGGAAGCCGCACTCATCTTTCTTACCTCGGTGACAATAGTTGTTGTTGTATGCCCCTGTTGTAGCCGGGGTAGGCCTATAGAACCATTCGACGATGGTAGTAACAAGCCCCTACAAATTGCCCTGTTATCCCCTTGCAATGCTCTGGCTCGGGGCCTGTGGCGCTTTTCTCGGCATCTAAAAAAACCTCTGTCGTGGATTGTTACGAAAACCGCCAATAGTGTTTATCAAAAGCACGGGTATATGAATGTAACCCAGGCGCCTACAATCAACCTCGCCAACAAGGCACCGTGATTAACCAAGTTGCAGCCCCCACGAAGGCACGTTAATCCGAACTCTCTACTCAAGTTACACACGTAGCCTCACAAGGGCCCCGTGACCCCCTTCGACTGTAAAAAGGTAAATTGGAAATGAAAGCTTTATTAGTTATGGCCCTTGCCAGCTTGTGCGCCACCGCCGCCCTGGCCGACGAGATCCCGACTGACGTAGCCAGCCAGCACACCGCCATTGTTGAGGAATACACCTACTCCACTGATCTGGATATTGCCAAGGTGGTGTCCATGAGTGCTATTCCCAATGTCTGCGAAGTTGTTCCAGCACGCATGGAATATGAAGATCACCAGGGCCAGCGTCATATCCTTAATTACAAAGTCATGGGCAGTGGTTGCTCTAACGGCTAATAATTTAGTTAGTTGAAACTTACCCTGACAATATTCGCCGCAAGGAATCGTTCTTGCGGCCAAGAAGCTTGTTCACTGCCCCCCGAATGCTACGATTGTGGCGTCGCTACTGACGTTGCCGGGCAGGATGGGTTCATGAGAGCCAGTTTCGAGAAAATCCCCACCGAGGCCAATACCTCCTGGACCCTGCTCAACAGGCGCCTGCCGCAGGCGATCCCGTTTGAATGGCATCACCACCCCGAATACGAACTGACCCTCACCCTCAACAGTCGCGGGCACCGTTATATCAGCAACGATGTGGCACGCTACGATGATGGCGACCTGGTGCTGGTGGGCCCGAACGTTCCCCATAGCTGGTCGTCGGCCGAGACGATCGACCCGACCCAACCGCACATTGCCCTGGTCATCTGGTTTTCCGAGGCCTGGGCCGACTCGCTGGTCAAGCTGTTCCCGGAAATGGCATCGACCCGTGCCCTGCTCGCGGCCGCGCAACATGCACTGAGTTTCAGCGACGCCACCTCACGCGCACTGCGCCCGGTGATCGAGGCCATGGTCGAGCAAGACGCCTCCCAGCGCCTGATTTCCCTGCTGACCGTGCTCAATACCCTGTCGCGGGATGTCGCGGCGCAGCGTATTGCCGTGCAAGACACGCCTCACATCATTGAAGACGCGCGCATCCGTCGGGTCCTGGATTACCTGCACGGTCACTATGCACAGCCCCTGAGCATTCCTGGGTTGGCCCAAATGGCCTGCGTCAGCGTTTCCGCCTTCCACCGCATGTTCCGCAAACACACACGCTGCACGGCATTGGACTACATCGTGCGGCTGCGCATCGGGCACGCCTGCGCCCTGCTGATGCAAAGCAAGCTGGCCGTCAGCACCATCGCCGAACAGGTCGGCTACGCCTCCCAGGCCCTGTTCAACCGGCAATTCAAGGCACACAAAGGCATGACACCTTCAGACTTCCGTGGCCAGCATGGGCATCACTTCCAGTAGGGCATCACCAAGCTGATTCTTCTGCCGGGCCAGAAGCAAACGCCACAATCGTATTGCTCAACGCGCCAAATAAGGCTGCCGCCCAGGCCGTTCGGAGTGATTCCATACCTGCATGAATAATAAAAATGCAGGCCACCCCATGAACAACGCCCCATCCTTCGCCAGTGCCGAGCTACCCGACGACTACAAACGCAGCATCGTCGCCATGAAAAAGGCACTGCGCGCACAGATCGGCGACGTGCCTGCGCTGTTTGCCGAAGTCAGCGCCTTTATCGCCACGGAAATCGCCTCGATCAAGGCCCAACAAGCCCAGACCGGCTCCGCCTGGCCCGAACTCGACTTTGCCACCCTCGCCAACGGCCAGGTCACAGAAGCACAACGCGCCCTGATCAAGCGCCGAGGCTGCCTGGTGATCCGCAACCACTTCCCCAGGCAGCAGGTGCTGGGATGGGACAAGAGCCTGTTGGACTACCTGGACCACAACCAATTCGACGCGGTTTACCGTGGCCCTGCCGACAACTTCTTCGGCAACCTGGAGGCCTCGCGCCCGGAAATCTTCCCGATCTACTGGTCCCAGGCCCAGATGCAACTGCGCCAGCATGAGCGCATGGGCTGCGCCCAAGCCTTTTTGAACCGCCTGTGGACCATCGAGTCCCACGGTCGGCAGTGGTTCGACCCGGATACCAATGCCCTGTACCCGGACCGCGTGCGGCGGCGCCCGCCCGGCACCACGTCCAAGGGCCTGGGCCCGCACACCGACTCCGGGGCGCTGGAGCGCTGGCTGCACCCGGCCTACCTGAAGGTGTTCGAGAAAATCTACTGCAATGACTTCAAATCCTACGACCCCTGGGATGCCGCCCATCGCACCGAAGTCGATGAATATGCCTACCCAGGCACCAAATGCTCGGCCTTCCGCACCTTCCAGGGTTGGACCGCGCTGTGCGACATGACTGCCGACCAGGGCGTACTGCATACCTTGCCAATCCCCAAGGCCATGGCCTACCTGCTGCTGCGCCCGCTGCTGGATGATGTGCCCGAGGATGAACTGTGTGGCGTTGTGCCGGGCAAGGTACTGCCGATCCTGGAGCAGTGGCACCCGCTGCTGGTCCAGGGCATGACCCCGATCCCGGACGTGCAGGCCGGCGATTCGGTGTGGTGGCACTGCGATGTAGTCCATAGCGTCGCCCCCGTCGAAAACCAGCAGGGCTGGGGCAATGTGATGTACGTACCGGCTGCGCCCATGTGTCCGAAAAACCTGCGTTATGCCAGGGACGTGCTGCGGGCCTTTGAACAAGGCGCCTCGCCCGATGACTTCCCCCGCGAGGACTACGAAAAGCACTGGCGCGACCGCTTCATGACCTCGCAGTTGAACACCCTCGGCCGCAAAGGGCTGGGGCTGGAATAAGCACCCTCCTCTCACCACAAAAACAAAAAGGGCCACCCCCTATGAAAATCGTCAATCGCCTTGCCGTTGCCATCTCCCTCGCCAGCCTCTGCACCTTCAGCGCCCATGGCGCCGAGAGCAAGGGCCGCGTGGAAGTCGTGCATTACTGGACCTCGGGCGGGGAAGCCAAGTCTGTGGACGTGCTCAAGCAACTGATCGAAAAAGACGGCTTCACCTGGCAAAACAGCGCCGTCGCCGGTGGCGGGGGCGCAGCGGCCATGACCGTGCTCAAGACCCGCGCCGTGTCCGGCAACCCGCCCTCCGCCGCACAGCTCAAGGGCCCGGATATCCAGGAGTGGGGCAATCTGGGCTTGCTGACCAGCATCGATGACGTGGCCAAGGCCAATCAGTGGGATAACCGGCTGCCCCAGAGCATTGCTCAGCTCATGAAATATGATGGTCATTATGTTGCCGTACCGCTGAATATCCACCGTATCAACTGGCTCTGGACCAACCCCGCTGTGCTCAAGCAGGCTGGCGTGCCCCAGGCGCCGACCACCCTCGAAGAGCTGTATGCCGCCGGCGACAAACTCAAGGCCGCCGGTTTTATCGCGATCGCCCACGGCGGCCAACCCTGGCAGGACACCACGGTATTTGAGGGCCTGGTGCTGAGCCTCCTCGGTGCGGACGGCTTTAAAAAAGCCTTTATCGATCACGACGAAGCCACCTTCACCGGCCCCCAAATGACCGAAGTGTTTGTTGCGCTGCGCAAACTCAAGACCTACATGGACCCCAATGGTGCGGGCCAAGACTGGAACATGGAAACCGCCAAGGTCATCAAGGGCCAGGCCGGCATGCAGATCATGGGCGACTGGGCCAAGAGCGAATGGAGCGCGGCCGGCAAGCAAGCCGGTATCGATTATGAATGCGTGCCCTTCCCCGGTTCCCAAGGCCTCTATAGCTACACCATCGACTCCCTGGCGATGTTCAAGCTGTCCAGTAAAAACGACACGCCAGGCAACAATGCCGCGCGCGACGACCTGGCCAAGACCGCCCTGGAGCCGACATTTCAAACGGTATTCAATCAGAACAAAGGCTCCATCCCGGTGATCACCGGCCTGGACATGAGCCAGTTCGACAGTTGCGCCCAGGCCTCTGCCAAAGACTTTGCCGCAGCCGAGAAAGCCGGCACCCTGGCGCCGAGCATGGCGTTCAATATGTCGACCTCCCAGGCGGTGCAAGGGGCGGTATTTGATGTGGTCAGCCACTTTATGAGCGATAAAGACGCGGACCCGGCCAAGGCGGGGAAGCAGATGTTGGCCAGTATTCAGGCCGCAGCGCAGTAAGGCCCGGTGGCCCGTTCTTGCGCCAAGGGGCGCAAGAACGGCGGTGCCGAATTGACCTGCGGCCGCCCCCAGACCCGTGCCTTAAAAGCAGCGCCGACCGCCGGTCAAAAAAATCCGCACCGGGCAAACCCTTGCAAACCCGCACTCTGGCCGCAAGCGCCATCAAATTGGCCGCCCACCGAGACCATCCGCCGCAACACAAAGGCAAATTTTTCCCTATAATGCGCGGGTAAATCGGGCCTGCAATATCCCTTTACATGGGGGTAACGAGCCAAGCCTGAGACCCCGCAGGAGTACGACACTGTCGCTCCGCCCCTCAGGCTTCAAGCAGAGTACCCGTAGCCCTATTCCGTTTAGTGCCTGCGCGAGCTGTTGCAACAAACGATTCCTTAAAGATCCACCGCGGCCCCTGGGCCGTGTGAACACCCAACCATCCGGTTTCACACGGGCACCATTGGCCCTCACGCAGGAGACGACACGTCATGCTGAGCTGGGACGAATTCGACAAAGAAGAAGGCGAAGTCGCCGCTAAAGGCGCCAACGCCGGCCACGCCACCGAAGCCAACATGGACCGCCTCGACGGTGCCGGCGCCGCTGCCGCCCTCGAAGCCCGCGCCGTCACCGCCAATGACTCCGCCGCCATCGTGCGCGCCAAGGCCGCCCTGGACAAACTCGACATCGCCGAAGGCCTGGCCGAACTCGAAGGCGCCGCCGCCCGTGTCGCCGTTGACGAAAAGCGCATGATCAACTGCCGCGCCGACCTCAACCAACTCGTCCCCTTCAAATACGACTGGGCCTGGCAGAAATACCTCGACGGCTGCGCCAACCACTGGATGCCGCAAGAGGTCAACATGACCGCCGACATCGCCCTGTGGAAAAACCCCGAAGGCCTGACCGACGACGAACGCCGCATCGTCATGCGCAACCTGGGCTTCTTCTCCACCGCCGATTCCCTGGTGGCCAACAACCTGGTCCTGGCCGTGTACCGCCTGATCACCAACCCGGAGTGCCGCCAGTACATCCTGCGCCAGGCCTTTGAAGAGGCGATCCACACCCACGCCTACCAGTACTGCATCGAATCGCTGGCCATGGATGAAGGCGAGATCTTCAACATGTACCACGAGATCCCATCGGTCGCCAAAAAGGCCGCCTGGGGCCTGAAGTACACGCGCTCGATCTCCGACCCGAAGTTCGAGACCGGCACCGTCGACACCGACAAGGAACTGCTGCGCAACCTGGTCGCCTACTACTGCGTTCTGGAAGGCATCTTCTTCTATTGCGGCTTCACCCAGATCCTGTCCATGGGCCGTCGCAACAAAATGACCGGCGTGGCCGAGCAGTTCCAGTACATCCTGCGCGATGAGTCGATGCACCTGAACTTCGGCATCGACGTGATCAACCAGATCAAAATCGAAAACCCACACCTGTGGGATGCCGAGATGAAGGAAGAAGCGACCCAGATGATCCTGCAAGGGACCCAGCTGGAGATCGAATACGCCCGCGACACCATGCCGCGCGGCGTACTGGGCATGAACGCGGCGATGATGGAGGATTACCTCAAGTTCATCGCCAACCGTCGCCTGTCGCAGATCGGCTTGAAGGAAGAGTACCCAGGCACCACCAACCCGTTCCCGTGGATGAGCGAGATCATGGACTTGAAGAAAGAAAAGAACTTCTTTGAGACCCGGGTGATCGAGTATCAGACCGGTGGGGCGTTGAGCTGGGATTGATCGGCTAGACCTCGCTCTACCGCAAAGCCCTGAGGTCACACTCAGGGCTTTTTTTATGGCAAGCCTTTACGTCAAACAGTGCGTTTGAAGTAGAGGCTTGCCATTTCTTGAAGCATATCGCCCGTAGCCCCCTAACCCGCAAGGGTTCGGATCACATCACCAATGCTGTAGCCTTGTGCTCCGATTGCCATATTCTTCCAAAAAAACAATAGACAGGACCGAGGCCACCCCGTGACCCCAGACATGCTAGAAGCCGGCCCAGTGGGCGCCAAGGTACTTTCGGTGTTCGACTTCGACGGCACCCTGACCCGCCACGACAGTTTTGTGCCATTTCTCAAGTTTGCGTTCGGCAAGCAGGAATTCAACCGCAGGATGCTCAAGCTGGCACTGCCTGGCTTGCGCTTCCTGCTGCGCCGGATGAGCCGGGATGAGCTCAAGGCCCAGCTGATTCGCACCTTTATGACCGGGGTGGAGAAGGCCTGGGTGCAGCAGAAAGCCGAGGAATACTGCCGGACCTACTGGAACAAGCTGATGCGCCCTGCCGGCTTGCAGTCGGTGGCCGATGAGATTGGCTCCGGCGCCGAGGTAACCTTGTGCTCGGCTTCGCCGGCAATTGTGTTGCAACCTTTTGCCGATCGCCTGGGGATCAAGCTGATCGGCACCGAGCTTGAGGTGGTCGATGGGGTGCTGAGTGGGCGCCTCACGGGCAACAACTGCCGTTGTGAGAACAAGGTGCTGCGGCTTGAAGCGGTGTATGGCGACCTGGGTGATTACCGGCTCAGGGCCTGGGGTGACACGCGCGGGGATCGCGAATTGCTGGCAGCGGCACAGGATGCGCATTGGCGGCATTTTCATTCGGCCAAGCGGCGAGGCAAGCCGAAGCCATAAGCCCCTTGGAACCAGCCCTTTCAGACGCGTTGAAAGGGCTGCGCCTTGATAGCGGACATTTGTGCTACCTGCGCAACCCCGCTATTAATAGCGAATATCCCCACGGACCCGCCCCGATGAAATTCGACACTGCCTATTGCCTGAGCCTGGACGAAAAGCTGTCGATCTATGACGTGCGCGACCTGAATTTCGACGAAACCGCCGCCTTCGACTCCGACAAGGACAGTTTCCTGTGCCCCAACGATGACTGCCGTGCGGCGTTTGCGGCGGGCAATGTGCTGGGTACGTTCAATGCGAAGAACGTCAACTACCTGCGTACCCCACATTTCAAGAACCTGCCCAGCACCCGGCATAGCGACGGCTGCCACTATGCCAGCCACAAAGCCGTGGCAGGAGAAACCGAGGATGGACGCGAGGAGCACTTCCCGTCGGAGTGGGTGCTGGCTCGGCGTCAGTACGAACGCAAGGCAGCCATCCACGGATCCACAGACGCTATCCCACAGGATCCGACGAAAGCACCTTCGATAATTTCCAATACTTCCCACAGCGCCAGCGAAACCACACCAGACAAGACCAGCGTCTTTGCCCACCCGGTGGAGTGCTATGTGTCCAACATCGACGACAAGGACAAGCTCAAGGGCATGCCGTTGAAGATCGGCGAACAGAGCGCGACCTATTGGACGTTTTTCAAGAAGATCCAATACCTGCAAGACAACAAGGGCTTGATCTACTGGGGCCGGATCAAGGCGATCAAGGACTACACCAGCAGCTTTCGCATCGACTTTGAAAAGAAGGTGTGGCTCGACAAGAAGCCCTACTCCGTCAACGTCTACCTGAACAAGAAGCTGATCGAGAACTACCGCAAGCGCAAGGCGTTCCTGGAGCAGATCAAGGCCGCCGTGGACAGTGAGCGGGCGCTGTATTGCTTCTTCTATGGTGTGACACCGGTGTTGAAACAGGTGCCGAGCAAGAAAAACCCCGAACAGACATTCGGGGTGTTCAGCGCCGATATCCAGAACCTGGACCACCTGCTTATCCGCGAGGCTCCGGGGCTGGAGGAGAAATGACCGCAAACGCCCGCCACTCGCGGGCCGGCCCTCCAGGAAATGCGCCAATTGATGAACGGTCAAAACAACTGTATAAAAACACAGTATAGTTTGCCCTCCCCCGTTGGATTCCTGGAGAACCCCATGTCCTCTCTGGCAGTGAGCACCACCGTAGATCAACAAATCGTCCTTCATCAGTTCACCCCACGGCACAGCGTCCAGGCCCGTGCGCTGTTGGGCTGGAGCCGGGAAGACCTGGCACGGCACGCCGGGGTGGCGGTTGACGCTATCCAGCGCTTTGAAAGCCATCATAAGGTGGATGACGCTATCTGCATTGCCCTGGCGTTTCGCCTGGAGCACGAAGGCCTGGTGTTTTTCCCGGGGTTCGCGCCGGCCTGGGGCATGAGCGGGCGACGCTCCTCAGCGCCACAGGCAGATGCCGAACCTGGCCACCGTAGCCTTATCGCACGGCTGATGGGCTCTACATCATCGAACACGCCTCACCCCAACGGCGCATAGGCCCACTGGCCACGCCACGGGTTCACCTCGCGGACATGCCGGCGCGTGCCTGCATCGCCTGTTGATAGACCCGTGCCAAGACCGACAACGAATCCCGTGCCCAACGGGCACCGTAGAACCAGAGCACGACCCTGGTGCCATGGAGTTCGTCGTTGAATATCTGGCATACGCCCGGGTATCCGGTTTTGCAGAAGCCGTGGAAGGCTGGGCTTTGGCCGTCTGACACCAACGCGTCGAGGCGATGTTCGCTCACTCGCTTATCGATCTCGTTGCCGGATGCCAGGCTGAACTGCTCTGGGGTATCCGGTAACTGCGCCACCACGGGTACCACGTCAGCGCCTGAGGCCCTGAGCACCTCCAAGGCCAGGAGAAATCCGTTGGAGTGCTCCACCGCTTCAAGCACACCATCGCGCAGGTACTCGTCAGCAAAACCGATGCGCCAATCAGCCAGGGCAGGACGAACCTTCAAGGCGTCGCTCTCCATGACGAGCGGGACTTCCGCCATGACCGGGCCCTCGGGGTCGAGGCCACTTAGGGCAATGAGCGATAACGACGGATCACGCACGGTCTTCATCATCGGCCCCGGGATATCGAACCTGGGGCCCTGGGCGACGACGAACTCAGCCGCAACAGGCGCTGCCGCGGGCTGGAACTCAATGCCACAGCGAGCCCCTGGCACAGAGCCCGCCGACGCGGCCGGGGCAGGCGGTACAAAGGTCGTTTTATCAAAAAGGTGAAGTACTGAATATATCCCCACTGGGCAGGGAATACAGGGTGGCAAGATGCTCCTACATTTTTCCTTCATCACGCCCCACTCCCAGGAAAAGATTTCCCAAGATCATCGCATCCTTTTCCAGCCAGTTCTCCAGGCCGCAATACCTTGAAAAGCCCTGTCTATAACAGTGCGTTACGAACACCTTCAGTTCACCAGCGGCTCCGTTGCCTGGGCCTCGACATCCAACCACCAGGCATGCCCGCGCTCAGGCGCAGCCAGGGTAAAAGCCTGGCCCATGGCAGGCGTGGTAATCGACACATTGCGCTCCCAGGCCAGGGCCATGATGCGATCAAACGGCTCATGCCAGGCATGGAAAGCCAGGTCGAAGGTGCCATTGTGGATCGGCAGCAACCAGCGCCCCTTCAGGTCGAGATGGGCCTGCAAGGTTTGTTCGGGCTGCATGTGCACATGGGGCCAGTCGACGTTGTAAGCACCGGTTTCCATCAGCGTCAGGTCAAACGGCCCATACTGCTCGCCAATACACTTGAAGCCATCGAAATAGCCAGTGTCCCCACTGAAAAAAATGCGCCGGGCGCCATCGATCATCACCCAGGAAGCCCACAGCGTCTGGTTGGCATCAAACAGGCCACGCCCGGAAAAGTGCTGGGCTGGGGTGGCGACAAAACGGATACCGTCCACTTCGGTGCCCTGCCACCAATCCAACTGCCGGACCTTGTCGGGCGCCACGCCCCATTTGATCAAGGTATCGCCGACGCCCAGTGGCGCAAGAAAATAGCGGGTCTTGGCGGCCAATTGCACAACGGCCTGACGGTCTAGATGGTCGTAATGGTTGTGCGACAGAATCACCGCCTCAATCGGCGGCAGTTCTTCCAGGCTGATAGGCGGCTGGTGGAAACGCTTGGGGCCGGCCCAACTCAAAGGCGAGGCACGTTCGGCGAACACTGGATCGGTCAGCCAGAACTTGCCGCGCATTTTCAGCAGGACAGTGGAATGCCCCAGCCGGTAGACACTGTGATCCGGGGCGCTCAGGAGCTGTTCGCGTGTCAGGTGCTGTACCGGAATGTCCCCCACGGGCCGGGTACTGCGCGGCTTGTGAAAGAGCATCTTCCAGAAGATCTGCAACGTTTTGCCCAAGCCCGCACGATTGACCGGGGCATGATTCTTGAAGTGACCTTGCTGCTCGGATGGCTTGAGCGCGGGGGACGAGGTGTCGACACGGGTAG
Source organism: Pseudomonas sp. GW821-FHT01D09 (assembly GCF_059422465.1). Taxonomy (NCBI): domain Bacteria; kingdom Pseudomonadati; phylum Pseudomonadota; class Gammaproteobacteria; order Pseudomonadales; family Pseudomonadaceae; genus Pseudomonas; species Pseudomonas sp. GW821-FHT01D09. The sequence continues at coordinate 24,933 of NZ_JBWKWY010000027.1, read as the reverse complement.
AGATCGTGGCCATTACAGAGTGACTCCGGTACGTTCTGTTGATGCAGATCAACAATTACACTGCACAGTGTAGTTTCAAGATTGCAACAAAACCCGGACCAAGTAAACTACCGAGTGTAATTTTCTTCCCAGAGCCGAAAGCCCCATGATTGCACCTCAACGCCTCACCGACCGTAAACGCGAAGCCATCGTGGCAGCGGCCATTGCCGAGTTTCGCGACAACGGTTTCGAGGTCACCAGCATGGACAAGATCGCCGCCACCGCTGGCGTATCCAAGCGCACGGTGTACAACCACTTCCCCAGCAAGGAAGAGCTGTTCACCGAGATCCTGCATAAGTTATGGGCCAGCAGCGTGGCGCAACTGGATGTCAGCTACAGCAGCGAACAGCCCCTGCGCGACCAGTTGCGCGGGTTGCTGGAAGCGAAGATGAAAATGATGTCGGACACCAACTTCCTCGATCTGGCCCGGGTGGCGATTGCCGCGACCATCCATTCCCCGGAACGCGCCCAGGACATCGTCAATCGCCTGAAAGAACGCGAAGAAGGTTTCACCTTATGGGTGCGCGCAGCGCAGGAGGACGGGCGGCTCAAGCCAGTTGATCCATGCTTTGCCGCCCATCAGGTGCAAAGCCTGCTCAAGGCGTTCGCCTTCTGGCCACAAATCACCCTTGGCCAACCCACCCTGGACGCGACCACCCAGGCCAACGTCATCGAGTCGGCGATGGACCTGTTCCTGGCCGGCTACGAGATGGCCACCTGCCCTCGATAACCCCCTCTGTCGCCAATACGACACGGGCAGGTCGTTTTTGCCGCAATCCCTCAGAATTCCCGCGCAAATGGCCTGGAAGGACACTGATTATTCCTGCGTAAATAACTGACAATAATCGCCGGTCATCTGGCGTAAATGGCCTGTTGATAACGTACGCCTTCGCCACTTAAAAAAAGAAAAACCTGACGCAGGGATCTATGGAAAACCTTCGAGGCAAAGGGCTGTCGTTTGCCCGGCGCATTTATCGCCCACGCATTATCGGGCTGGGCCTTGGCAGCCTGTGTGTGTTTGCCGCCCTGTACCCGCTGGCCATGCCCGGCTGGATCTGGGGGCTATGGCTGTTCAACGCCTTTATCTGGCCACACCTGGCGTACCAGCTGTCGAGCCATTCGGCGTTTCCCTACAAAGCGGAGCGCCGTAACCTGCTCTATGACTCGCTTTCCGGTGGGTTCTGGGCCGCCGCCACGCAATTCACGCCGCTGACCGCCGTGACCATCCTCGCCATGATGACCCTGCATAATGTCGCGGCGGGCGGCAGGCAACTGATGTTTCAGGGCCTGCTCGCACAACTGGTGGGGGTGGGGCTGGCCTGGCTGGTGTTCGGTCCCTCGTTCAACCCCAATGTCGGCCTGATCCAGGTGTATGCCTGCCTGCCGATGTTGATCTTCTATCCCGCCACCGTTGGCATGGTTAGCTATCAATTGGCTATCAAACTCTCGGAACACAAGCGCGCCCTCAGTGCCTTGAGCCGCATCGACAGCCTGACCGGCTTGCTCAATCACGGCTCCTGGAAGGACCTGCTGCAACTGAAGTTCCACAAGTGCCAACAGCAACAGTCCCAGGCCACTATCGCACTGATCGATATCGACCACTTCAAGCAGATCAACGATGCCTATGGCCATATCGTCGGTGACCGGGTCTTACGGCAACTGAGTAAGGAATTGCAGCGCAACGTGCGGGAAAATGACCTGGCGGGCCGCTACGGTGGCGACGAGTTCTGCGTGATCCTGCCGGATGTGCCACTGGAACAGGCCAGTGATGTGATGGAGCGCCTGCGGGAAATATTCAGCCGCTACCGCGACCCGCAGGTTCCAGCGCTGCGAGTCAGCCTGAGCATTGGCCTGGCGGCCTACCAGGTGCAATTCACCCAGGCGCATATGTGGCTCAACGCCGCAGACCAGGCGCTGTACGCCGCCAAGGGCAACGGGCGCAACCGGGTGACGGTCGCCGAATCGCTGGTCGCCCGTTCCGCCTGAACGCCCCCGGACTCAACCCCCTCGGTTGCCCCGTGGAACTGTAGGAAGCGTCTAGGGAAGACGCAGAATGTGCTGGCCCAACTCGTCGAACAGGGTCACCACTGAACGCAGCGCCCGGCAGTCCGGACGCGTCAACAACCACAAGGCCGTGTCGTACCCTGCGAGCGCCGGCCCCAACGGCTGTAGTCCCTGACCCTCCCCCAACAGAAAGTCCGGTAGCGCCGCGACGCCCAGACCGGCGCGCACCAATTCGGTGGCAGACAGCATGCTATTGCACCGATAACGGGGCCTTACGCCGGGCAAATGCTCGCGACGCCAAACCACGGTGGGATGGTCGGGCAAAAAATCATCCGGGGCGATCCAGGCCAGGGTCGCCAAGTCTTGAGTCGCGTGTTGTTGTACGTAACCGGCACTGGCACAGACCCGATAGGACACCGTGCCCAAACGCCGTCCTACCAAGTGTTCCGGCGGCGTCCTAGTCAGGCGCAAGGCAATATCGGCGTCGCGGCGACTGAGGTTGGCGAAGTCATTGGACGTACTCAGCTCCAGGATCAGTGCAGGGTAAGCGGGCATGAACTGCGCCAAGGCCGGTAATAACAGGCCCTGCAACACTGAGTCGGTACAAGTCAGGCGCACTGTACCGCTGATCACTTCACCACCCTGCTCAACCCCCACACGTGCTGCTTGCAACGCCTGTTCGGCACGCTCGGCCTGCTGGGCCAAGGTAGTAGCCAAGCTGGTCGGCAAGTAACCGGCGCGGCTTTTTTCAAACAACGCCTGCCCCAGGGACGACTCAAGACGCCGTACGGCCCGAAACACCGTAGACACATCCACCCGCAGCAAGGCCGCCGCCCGCGCCAGGGTGCCGCCACGCACCAAGGCAAGGATCAGTGCTAGGTCGGGATAGTCGAGTTGATAGTGCGTGACTGCATTGAGCATATGGAAGAACGCCAATATTGATTGCGCAGACGCCAATCTATAATGCGCCCCTGGACTCGACAAGCCATTGGACCCACACCATGAACCGCACTGCTGCCCACCTCGCTTTGATCGGTAGTTACGACCTCCCCTATTACGCCGTGATCTTCACCTCCCAGCGCACCGATATCGACCAAGGCTACGAACAGGCCGCCGAACGCATGCTCGAACTGGCCCGCAAGCAACCGGGGTTTCTCGGTGTCGAATCGGCCCGCAGCGAAGATGGCCTGGGGATTACTGTGTCCTACTGGACCAGCGAGGCCGCCATCCTGGCCTGGAAACAACACGCCGAGCACAGCAGCGTGCGCGAACAGGGCCGGGCCACCTGGTATTCAGCCTTTCAGACACGGGTATGCAAGGTAGAGCGGGCTTACGCCTTCACCGCCCTGTAGGCACCGGCTTGAACTGGCGATCGGTGTGCCCCCGAGGGCCCCACCCTGCTCAACCCACCAGGCTACGCACCGCACTGATCTGCGGGATTTCCACCCGGCGCATATACACCCGCAGCGGCTCGGTGATGTTGATGCGGTCGTCGATGTTCTGGTCCAGCAGCAGTTGGATGTGCTCGCGGGACAGGGTCATGGCCTGGTCGGCCGCAGGCTGCCAGACGAACTCGCTGGTGGGGATGATGCCGTCGTCGGCGACGTCCATGCCGAACGAATCTTCGCTGAATCGCACGATGTATTGGCCGGTCTTGCGGTTCAGGCCGACAAAGCCGTTGAGTTGGTCGGCGGCCTGGCAGATGAGTTCCGATGTGATGCGCATGCTAAACCTCACTAAAAAATCCCACAGGGGAAGTGAACGATGGTTTACACGCGAGGCGGCGAAATAAGGCAATGGGCTTCCCTCTGACGGGGAGGCTCGGGCCAAGAATACTGCATAGCACGGCACAAAAGCGCAGAAAAATAGCGCATGCGCACGTTAATGTCGGTTTGGTGATAGCGCGTTTTGCAGGCAATTGTTAAAAAGGAACCCTTCTTGAAGTTACCTCCACGAAAGGACCTCGCACATGCCTGTTACGTTTACCCAGAGTGCCCTGCTGCTCGCTCTGATGATGGGCCTTGGCCACGCACAGGCGGCAAGCCCTATCAGCCCGGTTGAGCTGGCGACCAAGGAGGGCATTCCCCACCCGGCCGTGATCGCCCATCGGGGTGCGTCCTACGATGCGCCGGAGTCCACTGCCGCCGCCTACAAGGTGGCCCGCGACCTGGGTGCCGACTACCTGGAACTGGACCTGCAACGCAGCAAGGACGGCGTGCTGTTCGCCCTGCACGACAACAACCTGCAGCGCACCACCGATGTGGCCAGCAAGTTCCCCGAGCGCAAGGACAGCCCGGCCAACGAATTCACCTGGAAAGAGCTGCAAACCCTGGATGCCGGCAGTTGGTTCAATGCCGCCTACCCGGAGCGTGCGCGCCCGGGCTTCGTCGGCTTGAAAATCCTCAGCCTGGACGACATCATCAAGATCGCCGAAGGCAACCCCCAGCACAAACCCGGCCTGTACATCGAAACCAAGGAGCCCAAGCAGTTCCCGGGGATCGAAGCCGATCTGAAGGACAAGCTGCTGGACAAGGGCTGGCTGAGTTCCGTGGGTTCCAAGCTGGGCAAGAGCAATACGGGCGTCGGCCAGGGCAAGGGCCGCGTGGTGTTGCAGACGTTCGAGACGGCCAGCCTCAAGGAACTGCAGAAAGAAATGCCCAACACCCCGAAAATCCTGCTGTTGTGGGTCGGTGAAGGCAGCATCGAGCCCAAGTCCAAGGTGACCTTCGCCGAGTCCGGCGAACCGAGCAAGGCGGCCTACTATGCCAAGCAGGAACCCAAGGACGCTGCCGAGTTCGAGAAGTGGGTCGATGAAGCCAAGAGCCTGGGGGCGATTGGCACCGGCCCGTCCGCGCAATTGACGAACCTGGGCGACCAGAGCTATTCGGACCTGGTCAAGCCACAGATGAACCAACTGACCCACGACAAGGGCCTGCTGGTGCACGTGTATACCGTCGACGAGCCGGTGGATTTCCAGAAGGTCTTGAGCGCCGGGGTCGATGGCATCTTTACCAACCGCGCGGCCGAACTGCTGAAGTTCTACAAGCGCTGGCCGTCCTCCAGCGTGCAGGACCTGCTGCAGGACAACGGTTACTGAAATCCGCCCCAGAACAAAGGGGCGTGCAGCCAAGCATGTCCTACGCAATTAAGGGTGAATTAAGTTGCACTGGGTAATCTGATCCCACTTAAACAGCTCACCCCAAAGGACTCCACCATGAAAAACCTCACCGCTCTGTTCGCCGCTGCCGCCCTGACCCTGACCGCCGGCCTGGCCCAGGCCGATGTTCGCCCGGACTACATCGAAGGCCTGCTCAAATCGGGCAAAATCATGACCTTCGACAAACTCAACGCCGCGGCATTGGCCAAGCACGCCGGTGCTTCCATCCTCGACACCGAATTGGACGAGCAAGTAGGGGGTCGCCTGGTCTATGAAGTTGAAATGCGCGACACCAGCAACGTGAAATGGGACGTGAAACTCGACGCCAAGACCGGCGAAGTCCTGGAAAACAAGCAAGACACCTGAGTTGCCCCGGCAACACAACGCGCCGCCTTCGGGCGGCGCAGTTGTTTCTGGTCAGTCACTCAGGCGCGCCGTCACCTCATTGAGCTCAGTAGACAGCCCGCGCAGGTTATGACTGGCCGCTTCGGTGCGCTGCACATTGTCCAGGTTGGCCGTGGCCACCGTGGTGATTTGCGTGATGTTGCGCGAGATATCCTCGGCCACCGAGGTTTGCTCTTCGGCCGCCGTGGCAATCTGCCGGTTCATGTCGCGGATCGCCTCCACCGCCTGGGAGATCTGACTGAGCATCGCCCCGGCCTGGGTGACCTTTTCGACACTCTCATCACTGCATGACTGGCCGCTGATAATCGCCTCGGCGGCATCCACCGCCCCGGTCTGCACCGCCTGGATAATCTGGTTGATCTCGATGATCGACGCCGCCGTACGCTGCGCCAGGCTGCGTACTTCATCGGCCACCACCGCAAACCCCCGACCGGCCTCGCCCGCCCGCGCCGCCTCGATCGCCGCATTGAGGGCCAGCAGGTTGGTCTGTTCGGCGATGCCGCGAATCACTTCCAGCACCGTGCCGATGCGCACGCTGTCCGCTTCCAGGCGGCGGATGATGCCACCGGTGTTGAGGATCTCGTTGCGCATCTGGCCGATGGTGGCAATGGTCACTTGCATCACCTGGCCGCCTTCACGGGCCGACTGGTCAGCCTCATCCGCGGCCCGCGAGGCACTGGCGGCGTGGCGCGCGACTTCCTGGGCAGTGGCGGACATTTCGGTCATCGCCGTCGCCACCTGGTCGGTACGGCTGAACTGGTCCTGGGTGCCGGTCGCCATCTGCCCGGCAATCGAATTCAACTCGCCACTGGCCCCCACCAGGTCCTTGGCACTGCGCTGCAGGCGGCCGAAGGTTTCCGCCAGGAAGTCGCGCAGGGTATTGGCCGCTTCGGCCAAGCGCCCCAGTTCATCCTGGCGCTGGCTGGCAACGCGCTCGGCAAACCGGCCCTGGCTCAATTGGGCCACATAATTGATCAGCCCACGGATCGGCAGAATCAGGTTGCGGTTGAGCAACCACAGGCTGAACAGGCCGATCAGTACCCCGGACAGCACCATCACGGCCAAGCCCAGCATCACGGTACGCTCGGCGTAGGTGCTGATCGCCACCGATTGCAGTTTGCCCTGCTCATGCAACTGGGTGACCAGCGCACTCATCTGCTCGCTCACCGCGCGGTCCACACCCTTGACGGCATGGTCTCCAGCCGCAAAGTCAGCCCCGGCCGCCAGGTAAGCATCACGGCCCTTCTGGTAAGCGACGCCCAGCATCTGGTGTTCCTGGCGCAAGGTTTCGAGGCGACGGTTCAAGCCGGGGTCATCCTGGGTGTTGCTTACCAGGCGCGCCAGGATGCCTTGCACGTCTTGTTGCCGGTCCTGGAACTGCCCCCAGTATTTATCCAGGTCCTGGGGTTGCTTGCCACGCAGCAGGACGTTTTTCCATTCCTGGACCTGGACCTTGAATTGCAGGTTGGCTTCATCGAGCAACTGTGAGGTTTGCAACGGTCCGTCAAGCAAACTGCGATAACTCTGCACACCGCTGGAGAGAAAATGAAAACACGCCAAGGCAATCAACAGCATTGCCAGCAGGCTGCCACCGAGCAGCGACAGGATTTGTGCTCTCAAAGACTGTCGCAAAAAGCTCATAGGGGAAAGCCTCGAAACGGGGAAATGGGGACTGGCACCGCACGATCGCTATCGTCCACTACAGTGCTTATGCCTTGCATCGGCCGGGCCAGAGGCTTCTTGAGCCCTGCGGATGAACGGTCGACCAGATCGCCGCCTCATTGCTGTCGTCGGGCGTGGCCGGGACCATGGCGGTGGCTTGCAGATGAAGACCATCCGCAATCTGCTGATGGCCTGGGTGCTGACGTTGCCGGCGGCGATTGTACTGTCGGGCAGTCTGTATTGGCTGTTTACCCAACTCTTCTGAATCACCACATTTTGCTGTGTGTGATGGCTTAGCCTGCGAATAAGCTGGCCATCGCCTTGAGCCGCTTCTTGTACACCCGCCGCGCCTCCAGCGCCTCCTCCAACGTCACCGCAACAAACCCCGCCCGCTGGTTGGGCTGCATCTGCCCGATCAGGTCCAGGTCGGCGCTGATCACCGTGCCGATCATCGCGTAGCCGCCGCCCGATACGGCATCGCGGTGCAGCACGATCGGTTCCAGCCCGGCCGGCACCTGGATCGAGCCGATGGGGTAGCAGCTGTCGACAATGTTCGACGGATCGGAGCCTGCGCCAAACGGTTGCTCCCGTGGCTGGAAGCTCAGGGCACTACCGCCCTTGAAGCGGTAGCCGATGCGGTCGGCCTCGGAGCCCACGGTCCACGGCTCGGCGAAAAAGCTGCTTTTGGCACCCGCCGCCAGGCGTTCGTAATACAGCCCCGGCACCACACGCAAGGTCACGTCGCCGCCCACCGAACGGCGCAGGGCCATCGGCAAACTGTTGCCGGCACGGCCTTCGCGGCTGACCTCGCCGATGGGCAACAGATCGCCCTCCTGCAAGCGTCGCCCATGAAAGCCGCCCAGGGCACCGAGGGCGTAGGTGGAGCGACTGCCCAGCACCAGCGGCACATCGATCCCACCGGCCACCGCCAGGTAGGTGCGCGCACCGGCCACGGGGAACTCAAAGCGCAGGACCTGCCCGGCGCGCACCTGGAACGCGGTGTCCTGGTGCACCACGGCACCGTCCAGGCGCGGCGACATCAAGGCGCCACTTAGCGCCACCAGGGCGTCCTGTTGAAACTCCAACTGCGGGCCGATCAGCGTGCATTCCAACCCCGCCGCGCCCGCCGGGTTGCCCACCAGGTGGTTGGCCGCACTCAAGGCGTACTGGTCCAGGGCGCCGGACGGCGGGATCCCCAGGTGGTAATAGCCTTCGCGCCCCAGGTCCTGCACGGAGGTCGCCAGGCCAGGCTTGAGCACCTTGATCATACGAGCGCCTCCTGCAAGGTTTTCGGGTAACCGACCGGGTCGGCCAAAAAGTCGTCCAGACAGAACTCCACCGGGCGAATACGCAAGTCGAAACGCCCAGCTTCTACCTCGGCCACCGCCAGGTCGTAGGCATCCCGGTCGATGGGCTTGAACTGCACGATATCGCCGGGGCGGAAGAACACCATATGTTCCTTGAGGTAGGCCAACTGCTGGGCCGGGTCGTAGATCGGCGCCGGGGTCACGCCAAACATCTGGTAGCCACCGGCGCCGCGTACCGAGTAAATGCAGCCAAAACAGCCGCCATGACCGAGGGTCAGCTTCGGCGTGTCGGTGCGCGGGCGCAGGTATTTGGGCACCTGCAACTGGCGTTCGCGCTCGACCATCTGGAACATGAACGGCAGGCCGGCGACAAAGCCGACCATTGACACAAACCACGGCGCACCACTGTGGGCCGCGATAAACGCCTCGACATCCGCCAGGCCATTGATCCGTGCGGCGTACTCAAGGTCAGTGCCCGTCGGGTCCTGGTGTCGGTCGCGAAAGCGCATCAGGGTTTCATGGGTCCAGGGGTCGTTGTACAGCACCGGGATTTCGATGATCCGTGTGTGCAAGGTGCGCTCGGCCACGGCCTGGGCCTCGGCGCTTTGCACCGCGTCGAGCAGCGCATGGGGGGCGATCAGGTCCGGGTCGAAGCGGATCTGGAACGAGGCGTTGGCCAGGCAGATATCCAGCACGCCGGGCAGCGTCAGGCGCTGCACCGCACGGGTGACGGCCATGCCCTTGAAGAATGCTTCCAGGGACATGCTTTCGCTGACCTCGGCGAACAAATGCTCATCGGCGCCAAAGCTGTAGCGAATCGGGGATGTTTCAGCCATGTCTGTTCCTCTTGGAATCATTGTAGAAAGGCAGGCAAAAATCATGCAGGGTGCTGCGGTTCAGGCGGGTGTGCGCACCACGATCCCCGCCTGGTCCAGGGCCCTGCGGGTTGCTGCCACCAGGTCCAGGGCCCCCGGTGTATCGCTGTGCAGGCAGATGGAATCGAATTCGATAAACAGGTCTTCGCCCTCGACGGTGCGCACCAGGCCGGTCTGGCAGGCCCGCAGCACACGGGCCGCCACGGTGGCCGGGTCCAGGGCGCGTACGTTGCGGGTAAACACGATGGAGCCGGACAGGTCGTACTCACGGTCGGCATAGAACTCGCGCACCACCGGCTGCCCCAGCTCTTTGGCAATACGCCAGATCACCGAGCCCGGCATGCAGTACAGCAACAGCCCGGGCTCCAGGCGTTGCAGGTTTTCCACCAGCAGGCGTGCGGCTTCTTCGTCCCGGGCCAGATGCATGTACAGCGCGCCATGGGGTTTGATGTGCTGCAAGGTCACGCCCTGTACCCGCGCCAATTCACGCAGGGCCCCCAGTTGGTAGAGCATGTCGTCCACCAGTTCCTGGGCCGGGGCGTTGATGTGGCGGCGGCCAAACCCCACCAGGTCGCGAAAGCCCGGGTGCGCGCCAATGGCCACGCCCAACTGTTTGGCGCGCTCGATGGTGCGACGCATGGTGCCGGGGTCGCCGGCATGAAAGCCAGTGGCGACATTGGCGGAGCTGATAAACGCCATCAACTCATGATCCACACCGTCGCCGATGGTCCAGGGGCCGAAGCTTTCGCCCATGTCCGAGTTGAAATCCACTGTCTGCATCGGGGCTGCTCCGCTAGGGTTCGTGCCAGGGAAAATAGGCTGGCCCTTGACCCCTTGGGAAGATCTATTATCAGATAGACCATCTTCTGAAAATCAGATACCCCAACGAGAAATCTGCATGTCCCTGACCTTGCGCCAGGTGCGCTACTTTGTCGCCACCGCCGAAATCGGCCAGATTTCCCAGGCGGCGATTCACCTGAACATTTCCCAATCGGCGGTGACCACCGCGATCAAGGAACTGGAAGCCATGCTCGGTGCCCAGCTGTTTGTGCGCTCGGCCCAGGGCATGAACCTGACCGACGCCGGCCGGCACTTTCTCAACCGCGCCTATGTGATTGTGCGCAGTGTCGACGATGCCCTCAGCAGCCCGCTGCCAGACTACCGCGCCAGCGGTGTGCTGCGGGTCGCGGCCAGTTACACGGTGCTGGGTTACTTCCTGCCGCACCACCTGCAACGCATGGCGCATTGGCACCCGGACGTGACCATCGAGGTCTTCGAGCAGGAGCGCCAGGCCATCGAACAGGGGCTGCTGGAGGGCCAGTTCGAGATGGCGGTGGTGCTCACCGCCAACCTGACCCACCCGCATATCGTCTCCGAAACCCTGTTCAACTCCGAACGTCGCCTGTGGCTGCCCAGCCACCATCCGCTGTGCGAGCGCAGCGCCGTCAGCCTGGCCGATGTGGCCCGGGAGCCCTATATCCTGCTGACCGTGGATGAGGCCGAGCAAAGTGCCATGCGCTACTGGGAACAGGCCGGGCAGACGCCCAAGGTACGGCTGCGTACCAGTTCGGTGGAGGCGGTGCGCAGTATGGTGGCCAATGGCAGTGGCGTGGCGATCCTGTCCGACCTGGTGCACCGCCCCTGGTCCCTGGAAGGCAAGCGTATCGAGACCTTGAGCGTGACTGACAAGGTCGCGCCCATGAGCGTCGGCCTGGCCTGGCACCGCGAGCGCACCTTTACTCCGGCGATGCAGGCGTTCCGCGACTACTTCCACGACGCGTTCCTCGCCCCGCAGCAGTTGTCGACACGCCGTTAAAGCTGGGCCTTCAAGGTGGCCGACAACCACTCCATCAGCACCCGCACCCTGAGCGGCAAGTGGCGCTGGCCGGCATACAGCATCGACACATCCAGCGCAGGCGCGGGATAGTCGGGAAGCACCGCCACCAACTCACCCTTGTCGAGCAATTCGCGGATGCCCAGCCGCGGCACCTGAATGATCCCGAAACCGGCCAGGCACGCCGACTGGTACGCGTCCGTACTGTTGACCGTGACCCGCCCGGCCATGGCGATGCGCTGCACCTTGTTGCCCAGCACATACTCAAAGCCCGACGAGCGCGCGCCCAGCGGGCGCACGTAGTGCACCAACTGATGCACGGCCAGATCGGCCAGGGTCCGGGGCTCGCCGTAGCGTTGCAGGTAGCCGGGGCTGACGCAGTTGATCATTGGCATGCTGCACAATAACCGCGCCACCACCGACTGGTCGGGCTGCGCGCCGACACGCAACACACAGTCAAAGCCTTCTGCCAGCAGGTCGACCTGACGGTCGGAGCCGCTGATCTCCAGCTCGATCAAGGGGTGCCGATCCATAAACTCCGGCAGGCGCGGCACGATCACCTTGCGGGCCATGACATTGGGCATATCGATACGGATCCGCCCGCTCAATTGCGCCTCGTCCTGGCGAAACAACCCTTCCAGCTCTTCCATGTGCGCCAGCAGATCCTTGCTGCGCTCATACAGCACCCGCCCGTCCTGGGTGGCCTGCACCTTGCGCGTGGTGCGCTGCAACAGGCGCGTGCCCAGCAGCGTTTCCAGGGCCCGTACGTGCTCGGACACCGTGGAGCGCGGCAGCCCCAGGCTGTCGCCGGCCTGGGTAAAACTCGACAGCTCGGTGACGCGGACAAAGGTGTGCAACAGGTCCAGCTTGTTCATGGCGGCGGCCCGTGATTGTTCGGCTGATCCGACCAGTGAGTTCGGATCTGCTCTATTTATCACGCAATGCACGGACAAATACACTCAATCCCATACCTACCACCCGCTCCGAGGACTACACCATGCCCCGTAAAATCGCACTGATCACCGGCGCCAGCCGTGGCTTGGGCAAAAGCACCGCCCTGCACCTGGCCGCGCAAGGCATCGATATCATTGGCACTTACTACAGCAAGGCCGAGGAGGCCCAGGCGGTGGTGGCAGAGATAGAACAGCTCGGTGGCCGCGCCGCCATGCTGCAACTGGATGTAAGCCAGAGTGCCACCTTCGACGGGTTTATCCGCGAAGTCGGCCGCACGTTAAAGGACGTTTTCGCACAGGAGTATTTCGATTTTCTGGTCAACAATGCCGGTGTCGGCACCCATGCCAGCTTTGTCGAAACCACCGAAGAACAGTTCGACCAAATGGTCGCGATCCACCTCAAGGGCCCGTTCTTCCTGACCCAGAAGCTGCTGCCACTGATCGTCGATGGCGGGCGCATCATCAATATCTCCAGCGGCCTGGCCCGTTTCAGCCTGCCGGGGTATGCCGCCTACGCCTCAATGAAAGGCGCGATGGAAGTGCTGACCCGCTACCAGGCCAAGGAATTGGGCGCACGAGGGATCAGCGTCAATACCCTGGCCCCGGGCGCCATTGCCACCGACTTCGGCGGCGGTGCCGTGCGCGATAACGCCGACATCAATGCGTTTGTCGCCGGCAACACGGCCCTGGGGCGGGTCGGCTTGCCGGACGATATTGGCGGGGCGATTGCCACGCTGCTGGCCGACGGTAGCAAATGGATCAATGGGCAACGGATCGAGGCGTCGGGCGGGATGTTTGTCTGACCGTCACACTCGCTCTGGCGCACGTTGCTGCAGGAACTTTTCCCGCAGCACGTCGTAGCCCCAGTGGTACACATAGGTGTACGGCAGGAAGAACAGCAGCACGCCGATATCCAGGATAAACGCCTGCATCAGGCTGATGTTCAGCCACGCGGCAATCAGCGGCACGGCAAACAGAATCAGCCCGCCCTCGAACAACAGGGCGTGCATGACCCGGGTCTTGACGCTGTTGGCCAGTTGCAGGCGCACCTTGAGGCGGTCGAAAAAGCTGTTGAAAATCATGTTCCAGGTCAGCGCCAACAGGCTGATGGCCAGGGTCACCGCGCCCATTTCCAGGGCCGGCCGGCCGGTGATCCAGACCAGTAGCGGGGTACAGATCAACAAGGCCAGGCCTTCAAAGCCGATGGCCTGGAAAACGCGTTCAGTGATGGATTTGGTGGTGTTCATAAGCCTTGCTCTGTGAATGTCGAGGGTTGCCATCATTACCCTTAAACCCGATACTTCATAATCAATAACCATCGATCAAGGCGATAGATGATGGCCTCTTATGAAGTGTTGCAAGCCTTTGTGCAGGCCGCGACCCAAGGTTCGTTTTCGGCGGCGGCGCGCAAGCTGGGCAAGAGCCAATCCACGGTCAGCGCGGCAGTGGCCAGCCTGGAGATTGACCTGGACGTGGTGCTGTTCGACCGCAGCAGCCGCAAGCCGACCCTGACCCCGGCCGGGCATGTCCTGCTGCAACGGGCCGAGCAGGTGCTGGAGGCCAGCAGCCGCCTGGAGCTTGCCGCCAGCCAGTTGTCCCGGGGGCTGGAGCCCAGGCTCAGCATTGCCATGTCCGATACCTATCAGTCGGGACGCTTTGAAACGCTGCTCAGTGCCCTCGAACAGCGCTATCCAGACCTGGAGCTGGAGTGGCTGATTGCCGAATGCGAAGACCTCATCGCCCTGGTCCAAAGCGGACGGGCGCAGCTCGCGTTTATCGAGGCGCAGGAGGTCTACCCGCCAGACCTGACCCATGCCACCGTCGAGGAGCGCACGCAACTTGCGCTGTTTGTTTCCCCACGACATGCACTGGCCAGCCTCGATGGCCTCGATCAGCAAACCCTGCAACAACACCGGGAACTGCGCCTGGCAAGCATCATCAACCCCAATGAAAACCGGCTGACCGGCCGGGTGTGGTCCGCCCCCAGCTTTTTGATGCTGATGGAAATGGCCATCCTCGGTTTTGGCTGGGCGCCCTTGCCACGCTGGCTGGTGGAGCGCTTTGCCAATGGCCAACTGGTAGAGCTCAAGGCTCGCGGCTGGCCACGCTCGGTGGCGGTGGATGCCTTGTGGTCACGGCAACACCCACCGGGCCCGGCGGGGAGCTGGCTGTTGGAAAAGATGCTCGAATAACCCCTGTGGGAGCCGGCTTGCCGGCGCCTACAAGGGGGTGTCGGTACAGCTGGCCAGGCGCCGTTCGATGAAGCGTTTTTCCGGGGTTTGATGGGTCAGGCCCAGGGCTTTTTCGTAGGCCTGGCGCGCCTCTTTCATCCGCCCCAGTTGCCGACAAAACTCCCCCCGCGCCGAATGCGCCAGGTGGTAATCGCGCAACTCGCCCCGCGCCAGGATCCCCTCCACCTGCTGCAAGCCCGCCAGCGGCCCATCGCGCATGGCCAGGGCAACGGCGCGGTTGAGCTCGATCACCGGCGACGGCAGCATCCGCAGCAGCACGTCATACAGGCCGATAATCTGTGGCCAATCGGTCTGCGCCGCACTCGGTGCCTCGGCGTGCACCGCCGCTATCGCCGCTTGCAGGCAATAAGGCCCAAAGCGCCGGGTGGCCAGGGCCTGCTCCACCCATGCGCAGCCTTGGGCAATCAATGAGGCATCCCACAACGTCCGGTCCTGTTCATCCAGCAGCACCAGCTCCGCGGCGGGCGACAGCCTAGCCGGGCGCCGGGACTCATGGAGCAGCATCAACGCCAGCAGGCCCATGACTTCCGGTTCCGGCAGCAACTCCAGAAGCAGGTGGCCCAGGCGGATGGCCTCGCGGGTCAAGTCGTCACGGGTCAGGTCGGCGCCCATGGAGGCCGAGTAGCCCTCGTTGAACACCAGGTAAATCACCCGCAACACGCTGTCCAGGCGCTCGGGCAACTCGGCCAGCCCTGGTACTTGGTAGGGGATTTTCGCCTCGCGGATCTTGCCCTTGGCCCGCACGATACGCTGGGCGATGGTCGCCGGCGTAACCAGGAAGGCCCGGGCAATTTCCTCGGTGCTGAGGTCACAAATCTCACGCAGGGTAAGCGGCACCTGCGCATCCGCCGCCAGCGCCGGATGGCAGCAGGTGAAGATCAGGCGCAGGCGGTCGTCTTCCACGTCTTCGGCACTCCAGTCAGCCGCTTCCAGCGCATCGGCCTGCTCCTGCAACAACGGGGTGAAGCGGGCCTGGCGCCGCAAGCGGTCGATGGCCTTGAAGCGCCCGGTCGACACCAGCCACGCCCGGGGGTTGTCGGGCACGCCGTCTTGCTGCCAGCGCTCGACCGCGACGAAGAACGCCTCATGCAAGGCCTCTTCGGCGAGGTCGAAATCCCCCAGCAGGCGAATCAAGGTGGCCAGGATGCGCCGCGACTCACTGCGGTAGATTGCCTCGACCCGGGCCTTGACGGTCAATCAGGCATGCCCTCGGTCACCAGTCTCACCAACCGCTCCAGGCTCTCGCCCCAGCCCTGATGGAAGCCCATGGCTTCGTGGGCCTGTTTGTCGGCTTCGCTCCAGTGCATGGCGCGGGCGGTATAGCGGGTCTTGCCATCCACCTCCTCGAAGGTCACTTCAGCGCTCATAAACGGCTTGCCCGAGGGAATCCAGCCCGGCAGGAATGCATCGGTAAACACCAGGCGACGCGGCGCATCGATCTCCAGGAACACGCCCTGGGTCGGGTACTCGCTGCCGTCCGGCGCGCGCATCAGGGTGCGAAACAGGCCACCGACCCACAGGTTCATTTCGCACTCCGGCGTGGTCATGCCGTGGGGGCCCCACCATTGCTGCAACAGCGCAGGTTCGGTCCAGGCGCGGAACACCTGGTTCGGTGGCGCGTCGATCACGCGGCTGATGGACAGTTCAAATGCAGCGGGTTGAGTGTTCATGGATAAACCTCCTGAGTCTTATGATTGTTGGGTTCAGAGAGTCAACTCACGCACGGGGCGCACTTCCACACTGCCGACCCGTGCCGCCGGGATACCACCGGCCACCTGCAGCGCCTCATTCAGGTCCCGGGCTTCGATCAGGTAGAAGCCGGCAAGCTGCTCCTTGGTTTCGGCAAACGGCCCATCGGTGATCGATAACTTGCCGTTGCGCATGCGCACGGTGGTGGCCGTGCTCACCGGCTGCAGGGCCTCGGCCGCAAGCATGCGGCCACTGCCGTGGACTGCCTCGGCGTAGGCATGGCATTCCGCATCCTTGGGGCTGTCGGGCAGGCTGTGCAGCAAGGCTTCGGCGCTGTAGACCAGGCACAGGTATTTCATGGCGTTCTCCGTTTTCGGACTACTGACTATAGTTGGCCGCGATCAAGGTTTCAGGTCGAACAGGCCAACGCCGCTTTCCATATCGAAAGGCGCGGACCAGTGCTCATGCACCACCTTCCATTGCCCCTCGATCCGCTGATAGCCGGCAGTGACGCGCATCCAGCAGGTTTTAACCACGCCATCCGGCCCCGCGCCGCCACAATGGGCAAGCCAGTGGGCAAAGGCGCTGTTATCGGCGGCGACGATATGCAACTCATGGAACTCAAAGATACCGGCGCCCGGGCAACACTCCATGCAGGCCTGCCAATGGGCACGGTAGGCGTTCTTACCTTTGAATTGCAGGGCATTGACGGCATCGAACGCGACAATGTCGTCGGCATAAAAGCTGACAATCCGCTCGATATCCTTGGCGACGACGGCTTGTTTCCATTGTTCGATCAGGGTGTTGATTGCGCTGCTCATGGTGCTACTCCTCAGGGTTGGATAATCACGGATGACAGCCTTAGTCGGCTGGGCCAACCGCCAATCGACAAGCCTACGAAAAATAATTGCGCCCAGGGCAAAACCGCTAGAATTTGCGACTTCCCTGTAGGATTTCGGACAACTGCTCGATGGAAACCCGCCTCGCGCCCTATGAGACGCTGACCGCTGTACAGCAACAGCACCTCGGCACCCTCGAAGTCCACCCCGGGCAACTGCCCTATAGCGGTGATATCGACTGCGCGTTGAACAGCCTGCTGGTCAACCCCAGCCCCGGCATCAAGGGCTTCGCCCTGCTGGCCGACGATATGCCCGTGGCGTTCCTGCTGCTCAAGCGCCCGCCGTGCCTGCCCCATTGGGCCGACGCCCACAGCGCCACCCTGCATGCCCTGCAAGTCGATCGCCGCCAGCAAGGCCGAGGCTTCGGCAAGGCCTGCCTGCAAGCCCTGCCCGCCGCCGCCCGCCTGGCCTGGCCGCAGATCACGGGCCTGGAGTTGTCGGTGGACCGCGACAATGTGGCGGCCATGGGCTTGTACTTGCAGCAGGGTTGGGTAGACCGGGGGGAGGCGTATAAGGGGCGGGTGGGTTATGAGCGGCGGTTGGCGCTACTGTTTTGATTACCGGCAAGGAGATTCCCATGCTAAGCACCCTGGAACAGCTCGAAACCCTCTACGGCCTGCCCCACGAGCGTGCCCTGCGCAAGGAAATCGCGTTTCTCAATGAGGATTACCAGGCGATGGTCAAAGCCTCGCCGCTGGTGATTGTCAGTTCGGCAGGCGCCGATGGCCTCGACGGCTCGCCTCGGGGCGATGTGCCGGGGTTTGTGCGGATCATCGATGAACGCACGCTGGCGATCCCGGATCGACCGGGCAATAACCGCCTCGATACCTTGCGTAACCTGTTGGTGGATCCGCGGGTTGCCTTGCTGTTTATCATTCCAGGAATCGGTGAAACGTTGCGGGTCAACGGGCGGGCGCAGATCTCCATCGAGCCTGAGTTGCTGCAAAGCTTTGCGGTCAATGGCAAGCCGGCGCGGTCGGTGATTGTGGTGCAGGTGCAAGCGGCGTATTTCCATTGCTCGAAGGCCTTTGTACGCTCCGATTGCTGGAACCCGGACAAGCATGTGGAGCGTTCGACGCTGCCATCAGCGGGGGCCTTCCACAGACGTTTGAATGATGGGCAGTTTGATGCCGAGGCCTATGACCGGGAGATGCCGCAGAGGGTAAAAGACAGTCTCTATTGAACACGCTAGACCTGCCAGAGGCCGGTTGTCTACTGTCAACCTTCACAGCTATACGGATTTTACCCATGGGTTTTTACTGACCAACCAAGGCTGTCGCTCATCGCTTACAACGAGCAGGCGTGGACACTCAAAACTGCCACGTTGGAGAATGCCCATGAGTATTCCGTCGAACAGCAATACGGTAAACGCCGCAGGAGGCCCCGATCTTTCCTTCGGAAATAAAAAACCTAAAGACGGTACGGTTATCGCTACCGAATCCGGGGGGCTTTCTCGTGTACTCAGTAATGGTTCATCTATAATCGTCGGCCTGGCCTATATCGAAAACGAAAGATTTATCGTCGTAACCAAACACACACCTACTGGAGAGTTGGATATCAATTTCGGAGTTTGGCATACGCCTACTACAGACTTTGTCACCCTCGTTGAATTGATCATTCAGCATGACGGGAAGCCTCTGCTACTGGCCGCCCTTGGAGAAGCACAAACAGCATTCATTACCCGATTCAATTCAGACACCGGCAGTGTGGACCCTTCATTTGGTATCGAGGGTACAAGGTTACTGGACAAGCAGCTTTACATCGGATTGACCGCAAGAGGTGGTCTAGCGGAGCAGGAGGATCACGCTATCATCGCTGTATTCCATAACCGCATAAACAGCTTTATTTTCCAGCTCAACAGTAGCGGCGAGATAATCAATTTTGGAAGAGTTGGCCCGATTGAATCACCCAATGCCCGGCTCAATACAGTACTGATCACTAACAGCGGTTTTATAGTTGCCGGATCCGCAGTACAAAAGGCATACATCATCGGACTTCAGCACGACGGGGAACAAGACAGTAACTTTGGTAACAATGGTTTTGTCCAACTGCAATTTGCAAACAATAACGACAAACAGGTTACTGCACTGGCCCGGGGTAAAAATGGCCAAATCGTTGTTGTAGGAGGCACTTACACTTTGCCAACAGAGGTAAACTTCATCACCAGTCTCCTTGCCAATGGCCAACCCAACTCACAATTTCACCTGGGAAAGCCTCTTGAAAGCGACAGCCAACACGGAAGCTATGTCAGCGTGACTGTTCAACCTGATGGGAAAGTTGTTGCATTAGCCCGCAACGAGCGCGGCAGTGTAGTCAAACTGATCAGACACACCCCGACCGGCCAGTTGGATTCCACCTTTGGTGCTGGAGGCATTGCCGAAGCATGGAGAGACCCCCAGGGAAGACCTTGGTCCTCCGATATCAATCGAGTGGAATGGGTAGAGCCCAGTAAAACATTGCAAAGCAGTGGCATTTTGAACACTGCGACAGCGTCCTTTATTGGACGACTGCTCAGCCAATAGTGGTATCGGCTGAGCTGCCCATACAGCTCAGCCGTATTGCATCAACGCTGCTCGACAGGCAGCCAGATTTCCACGGTGCCAGTGCCCTTATCCACATCGAAGTCGGCGCTGTAGCGTTCTAAATCCGGCCCGGCCACCTTGTACCCCGACGCAGGCAACCACTCGTACATGATCCGCTCATAGGTCTGCGACAGCGCATACACCGGCCCGTAGTGCGCGAAGACCGCGTAATGATTGGCCGGCACTTCAATGGATTGAAAGTTGCCCGGCACATCACTTTTGGCCGGCACTTGGACCCCGGCGATGTAATCGAATTCTTCCTGGGTGGCGTTGTAGCACACGCCGTAGGTCACGCCGCCAATGCGTTTCTTGATGTCCTTGATGCAGGTGTCGAACAACTCCCACAACTTCGGAATATCCCCCAGCGTAGCCTTGCCGTAATGACCACCGACCCCGGCGATCACCATGGCCTTGCCCTCTTCCATGCGGGGTTCCAGGGGTAACGTTACCTGTTGGTTCATCTGCACAATCTCCATGGGTGAGTGACCAAAACCATACCGAGTATAGGGGCATACACACGTCACACTCCAGATGGAAAAATTTCCTACACCATCTGGACAACCAGCTGTCATCGCCCGTATTGTCTGCCCCGCAGGCCACCGCAGTGGCCGACGTCGCTCGGACGGTTCCGGGCGCTTACGTATTCCGAGGCAACAATGGCAGACCAAGGTTCGCCGCGCCGCTTTGCGCGCATAGATCGACTCCCCCCTTATGTTTTTAATATCACTGCCGAGCTGAAGATGGCTGCGCGTCGGCGCGGCGAAGACATCATCGACCTGAGCATGGGTAACCCCGACGGCCCGACACCACCGCATATCGTGGAAAAACTGGTGACCGTCGCCCAGCGTGAAGACACCCACGGCTACTCCACCTCCAAGGGCATCCCGCGCCTGCGCCGCGCGATTTCGCGCTGGTACAAGGACCGCTATGAGGTGGATATCGACCCGGAAACCGAGGCCATCGTGACCATCGGTTCCAAGGAAGGCCTGGCGCACCTGATGCTGGCCACCCTGGACCAGGGCGACACCGTGCTGGTGCCCAACCCCAGCTACCCGATCCACATCTACGGTGCGGTGATTGCCGGCGCCCAGGTGCGCTCGGTGCCGCTGATTCCCGGCGTGGACTTCTTCGCCGAGCTGGAGCAGGCCATTCGCGGTTCGATCCCCAAGCCGAAAATGATGATCCTGGGCTTTCCGTCCAACCCGACCGCGCAGTGCGTGGAGCTGGACTTCTTCGAGCGGGTGATCGCCCTGGCCAAGCAGTACGACGTGCTGGTGATCCACGACCTAGCCTATGCCGATATCGTCTACGACGGCTGGAAAGCCCCGTCGATCATGCAGGTGCCGGGCGCCAAGGACATTGCGGTGGAGTTTTTCACCCTGTCCAAGAGCTACAACATGGCCGGCTGGCGCATCGGCTTTATGGTCGGTAATGCGGAGTTGGTCAACGCCCTGGCGCGCATCAAGAGTTACCACGACTACGGCACCTTCACCCCGCTGCAAGTGGCGGCGATTGCCGCGCTGGAAGGCGACCAGCAATGTGTGAAGGACATTGCCGAGCAGTACCGCCAGCGCCGCAACGTGCTGGTCAAGGGCCTGCATGAACTGGGCTGGATGGTGGAGAACCCGAAGGCGTCGATGTACGTCTGGGCGAAAATCCCCGAGGCGTATGCCGCCATGGGCTCGCTGGAATTTGCCAAGAAGCTGCTGCTTGAAGCCAAGGTGTGTGTGTCGCCGGGGATCGGCTTTGGCGAGTATGGCGATGACCATGTGCGCTTTGCGCTGATCGAGAACCAGGACCGCATTCGCCAGGCGGTGCGCGGGATCCGGGCCATGTTCCGGGCCGATGGCCTGGTCACCAAGGCCTGACCCTCTGATCGTTCCCACGCTCTGCGTGGGAATGTAGTCCGGGACGCTCTGCGTCCCAAAGCGTGACGCAGAGCGTCACAAGGGGCATTCCCACGCGGAGCGTGGGAACGATCACTCACCCCTGGTTGGGTTACACCACCAACGACAGCAACATGATAAAGCCCAGCGCCACGATGGACAGGATGGTCTCCATGGCCGTCCAGGTCTTGAACGTCTCGGCCACGGTCATGTTGAAGTACTGCTTGACCAGCCAGAACCCGGCATCGTTGACGTGCGACAGGATCAACGACCCCGCCCCCGTCGCCAGCACCAGCAACTCCAGGTTGACCCCCGGCACCATCCCCACCACCGGCACCACAATGCCTGCGCCAGTAATGGTGGCAACGGTCGCCGAACCCGTGGCAATCCGAATCACCGCCGCCACCAGCCACGCCAGCAGGATCGGGTTGATCTGTGCCGTCACCGCCATATGGCCGATCACATCACCCACGCCGCTGGTCACCAGCATCTGCTTGAAACCACCGCCGGCACCGATGATCAGGATGATCGCGGCCGTCGGCGCAAGGCTGGCATCCAGCAGCTTGAGGATCTGCTTGGAGCCGATGCCCTGGCGATGGCCAAAGGTGTACAGCGACAGCAGCAACGCCAGGAGCAAGGCGCTGATCGGGTGGCCGATCATGTCCATCCAGTTGCGCACGATATGCCCGTCGGGCAAGGCGATGTCGGCGAAGGTTTTCAGCAGCATCAGGAACACCGGCAGCAGCACGGTGATCAGGGTGATGCTGAAGCTCGGCAGGTTTTTCCCGTCGGACTCGCGGGCCAGTTGGTCCACCAGTTCCTGGGACGGGTTGCCCGGAATGTACTTGGCAATGAACGTGCCGAAGATCGGCCCGGCAATGATGGCGGTGGGCAAGGCGACGATCAGGCCGTAGAGGATGGTCTTGCCGATATCCGCGCCAAACACGCCGATGGCCAGCAACGGCCCCGGGTGCGGCGGCACCAGGCCATGCACCGCCGACAGGCCGGCGAGCAGCGGGATGCCGATCTTGATCAGCGACACCCCGGTACGCCGCGCCACGATAAACACCAGCGGGATCAGCAGCACAAAGCCGATCTCGAAGAACAGCGGGATGCCCACCAGGAACGCGGCAAACATCATGGCCCACTGCACCTTGTCCTTGCCGAAGGCGCGGATCAGGGTTTGAGCGATCTGATCGGCACCACCGGATTCGGCCATCATCTTGCCGAGCATCGTACCCAGCGCCAGGATAATCCCGACAAACCCGAGCACCCCGCCGAAACCGTCCTGGAAGGCCTTGATAATCTTGTCCACGGGCATGCCCGAGGTCAGGCCCAGGAAGCCTGCGGCGATGATCAGGGCAATAAAGGGGTGGACCTTGAACCGGGTGATCAACACGATCAGCCCGATGATGGTGACCACTGCATCGAGCAGCAGGTAAGACTCGTGGGACATGCCAAACATGGGGGTCGTCTCCTGTTTGTTGTTGTTATTAAAGCGGGTGTTGAGTTTCGTGCCGTCGGATAGCGCTATCTTTCGGCCAAAAAATCATCGGGAAGGTTCAAAGCCGTGGGTCAGCCACCAGGCATGGGTCTGCGCGGCCAGGTCCTCGATGCTGTCTTCACTGGCGTTGAGGGCCAGGGTCAGCGGCTCGCCGATAGGCGATTCGAGGGTGGCGAACTGGCTGTCGATCAGGCTGGCCGGCATAAAATGGCCGGGGCGATGGGACACGCGGTCGGCGGCCACCTCGCGGGTCAGCTCCAGGAAGACAAAGCCCAGGCCCGGCGCGGCTTCGCGCAGGTGATCGCGGTATTTTTTCTTCAGCGCCGAACAGGTCAGCACCGGATGCTCGCCAGCCTTGAGCGCACGGCGCAGCTCATCGCAGAGGATATCGAGCCAGCCGGCCCGGTCGTCGTCGTTGAGGGGATGGCCTGCGCTCATCTTTTCGATATTGGCGGCCGGGTGAAAGCTGTCGCCTTCAATGGCGGTGGCGCCGTTCAACAGGCACAGGGCCTCGCTGACACTGGACTTGCCACAGCCGGAAACACCCATGATGACCAGGGCGGTAACAGGTTGACTCATGAAACACCTCAGGACGCAGATAGCGCTATCTTTGCACGCCCTAAGGCTTGTGCAAACACAGGCTTTTCCCGCGCCTAATTGTCATTTTTATGGAGTGACGCGTGCATCCTCTCCAACCGTTTGCGCAAGTATTTGCAGGCTTTTGGAGACAGCGCTACCTTAGTGCCTCGATTTTTGTTTGGCAAGCCGCCTGATGACCTCCAAGAACGATAAAAATACCCGCACCACGGGTCGCCCGACCCTTAACGAAGTAGCCCGCCTGGCCGGCGTCAGCCCGATTACCGCCTCCCGGGCCCTGCGCGGGATCAGCACCGTGGCCACCGAACTGGTGGAAAAAGTGCAAAAAGCCGCAGCCGAGCTGAACTACGTGGTCAACCCGGCCGCCCGTGCCCTGGCCTCGGCCCGCAGCCAATCGGTGGTGGTGCTGGTGCCCTCGCTGTCCAACCTGCTATTTATCGAAACCCTGGAGGCCATTCACCAGGTATTGCGGCCCAAGGGCTTTGAAGTGCTGATCGGCAACACCCACTATTCCCGGGACGAAGAAGAAAACCTGCTGCGCAACTACATGGCCTACCAGCCACGGGGCCTGCTGCTGACCGGCTTTGACCGCACCGAAAGCGCCCGGCGCATGGTGGAATCGAGCAATGTGCCCTGCGTGTACATGATGGACCTGGACCCGGCGGCCGGGGTCAACTGCGTCGGTTTCTCGCAGATCAATGCCGGCGAAACCGCAGCGGCGCACCTGATCTCCCGGGGCCGCAAGCGCCTGGCATATGTCGGCGCGCAGTTGGACCAGCGTACGCTGCTGCGCGGCGAAGGCTTCCGCCGCGGCCTGCAGCAGGCCGGCCTGTATGACCCGGCCCTCGAACTGCTGACCCCGCGCCCCTCGTCGGTGGGCCTGGGTGGCGAGTTGTTCCTGCAACTGTTGGCCAGCCACCCGGACGTGGACGCGATCTTCTTCGGCAACGACGACCTGGCCCAGGGCGCCTTGCTCGAAGCCCTGCGCCACGGGATCAAGGTGCCGCAACAGGTGGCGGTGCTGGGCTTCAACGACCTGCCCGCCTCCAGCTTCATGGTGCCGCGCCTGAGCAGCATCAGCACCCCACGCGAAGCCATTGGCCGACGCGCGGCAGAGCATTTGCTGATGGCGATGGCGGGCAGCAAGATCGCCAGGCCGGTGGTGGACATGGGGTTTGAGTTGAAGGTGCGCGAGAGTACCTGAACCGCATACAGTCAATGTGGGAGCGGGCTTGCCCGCGATAACGGTGTGTCAGGCAATACATCCGGCACTGATACACCGTTATCG
>NZ_JBWKWY010000026.1:0-80516 GCF_059422465.1 Pseudomonas sp. GW821-FHT01D09 | reverse complement strand
GCGATAGCGGTGTGTCAGGTCAGGATATTTCATTGACACACCGCTATCGCAGGCAAGCCAGCTCCCACATTGGATCGGGTTGCCACTTCAAAAAGGGGCAGGGCACTCGAAGCGCAGGCGCTCGCCGCTTTGCGGGTGGGTAAAGCTCAACATGCTCGCGTGCAGGCACAGGCGTGGCCAGGCGGCCAGGGCCTGTTCGTGGGCATACAGGCCATCACCGAGCAGCGGGTGGCCGATGGACAGCATATGCACCCGCAGTTGGTGCGAGCGTCCGGTAATCGGCGTCAGCTCGACCCGGCACCAATCCCCGCAACGTTCCAGGACTTTCCAGAAGGTCAGGGCATGCTTGCCGAATTCATGGTCCACCACATGCCGCGGCTTGGTCGGCGGGTCATAGCGCAGCGGCAGGTCGATGCTGCCGCTGTCCAGCTCCGGTTGGCCCCAGCATAAGGCGGTGTAGGCTTTTTCGGTTTCGCGGTCGTGAAACTGGCGGGACAGTTCGCGATGGGTATCGGCATCCCTGGCCAGCAGGATGATCCCCGACGTTTCCCAGTCCAAGCGATGGACGATGCGGGCCTCTGGGTAACCGTTTTCCTGCAGGCGGGTGATCAGGCAGTCCTTGTTGTCGTCGGCCCGACCGGGCACCGACAGCAGCAGGGTAGGCTTGTTCACCACCAGGACAGCGGCATCCTGGTGAAGGATATGGATAGTGGACAACGGCATTAAACAGCCTCGTAACAAACGCCAACGGCGGCTCGGCCACCCGGTTCCCCAAGGGGGATCAAGGTGACGGAGCCGCCGTGGCGACCGCCTGTTCGATCAACGATCAGGCAAGGTGATATTGAGTTCCAGAATCGAGCAGCTGCCGTCGTTTTCCAGGGCGACATGCACGTCATCGTTGCCGATATTGACGTACTTGCGGATCACCTCCACCAGTTCCTTCTGCAAGGCTGGCAGGTAGTCCGGGGTGCTGCGTTGGCCGCGTTCGTGCGCCACGATGATCTGTAGACGCTCTTTCGCTACCGATGCGGTGCTTGGCTTTTTGTTGGCGCGAAAGAAGTCGAGAAATTTCATTGTTTAATTGCCTCCAAACAGGCGCTCGAAGAATCCCTTCTTCGCTACATCGAGGAAGCGGTGCTCCACGGTTTTTCCCAACAAGCGATCGACGGCATCGCTATACGCCTGGCCGGCGTCGCTCTGGTCGTCGAGGATGACCGGTACGCCCTGGTTGGATGCCTTCAGCACCGCCTGGGATTCCGGGATCACGCCCAGCAGGGCCACGGCCAGGATCTCTTTGACGTCTTCAACGCCGAGCATTTCGCCCTTGCTGACACGGTCAGGGTTGTAGCGGGTCAGCAGCAGGTGTTCCTTGATCGGGTCTTCGCCCTTCTCGGCGCGCCGGGATTTGCTGGCCAGCAGGCCCAGCATGCGGTCCGAGTCACGTACCGAGGACACTTCCGGGTTGGTCACGACGATGGCTTCATCGGCGAAGTACATCGCCAGGTGAGCACCGGTCTCGATACCTGCCGGGGAGTCGCAGACCACGTACTCAAAGGTTTCCTTGAGTTCCATCAGGACTTTTTCCACGCCTTCCTTGGTCAGCGCGTCTTTGTCGCGGGTCTGGCTGGCGGCCAGTACATACAGGTTCTCAAGGCGCTTGTCCTTGATCAGGGCCTGTTGCAGGTTGGCTTCGCCGTTGACCACGTTGACGAAGTCGTACACCACGCGGCGTTCGCAGCCCATGATCAGGTCGAGGTTACGCAAACCGACGTCGAAGTCGACGATGACTGTCTTGTGGCCGCGCAGAGCGAGGCCGGTACCGATAGCGGCGCTGGTGGTGGTCTTACCCACACCACCCTTGCCGGATGTAACCACGAGAATCTTGGCCAAGGTGTTTCACCCCTAAGGAAAAAGGACCTCTCAGTCCCTGAAAAACATCTCTTGAAACTCGCTGCAGGCGGACAGCCTTCGTAGGAAAAAGATGTGCTTCCTGTAGGGGAAACGCCAACTTTCAATTGTTCCTACGCAAGTCTTGCCGGTTTCGCTGTGCTATTAGAGTCCAGAGATGCTTGGAAAATGCGGCAGTATCCGTTAAAGACGGATGATGTTCAACACATCGCCCGACAGGCTGACTTGTACCCCGGCCCCCCACAGCGGATCACGGCGCAAATCTTCCGAAACCTTGTACTGCCCGGCGATGGACACCAGCTCAGCGCTCAATTGCTGGCAGAAAATCCGTGCCTTGGTATCGCCCTTGACCCCAGCCAGTGCCCGACCGCGCATTGGGCCGTATACATGGATGTTGCCATCGGCGAGAAGTTCCGCGCCGGGACTGACCGGCGCGACCACCACCAGGTCGCCGCCCTGGGCATAGATCTGCTGCCCGCCGCGTACGGGAGAGGTGATGATCCTTGTAGGCTTGATCGTCGGCTCTGGCGGTTTTTCCGGTTTTTTCTTCACTTCGCCTTCCACCGGGTCGAGCACACGCTCACGGGCGCCGGACGGTGGCAATACTGGCAGTTCAATGGCGATGGCTGCCGCGATGTCTTCGATACGGCTGGCGCGAATGGCCAGGGTGCGCAGGCCATGCTGGCGGCAAACGCGCATCAGCCCGGGCAGGTCAACCGCGCCCTGGCCGGCCGGCAATTTATCCAGGGCCAGCACCAGCGGCGCGTTGTTGAAGAAGTTCGGGGCCAGGGCGACCTTGGCGGCGAGCTGGCGGTCCAGGGCATCAAGGTCGTTACGGGCCAGTTCCAGCACAGTAATGGCGAGCATGCTGCCCTTGAGCTGGAAGACGGGATCTTGGTCTAGCGATTCGGTTTGGCTCATGGTCGGCAAAGCGGCTTGTCACGAAAAGTGTCGAGACTTATAACGAGAACAACCGCTAGCCGCAAGCCGGGTCGAACCGTTGTAGAATGCGCGGCCCTGTCTTTACCGGAATCTGTAATGGATCGCCCGCGTTTTCGAGCTGTATTTTTTCACCCGCGTTTCTGGCTGCTGTGGCTGGGGCTCGGCCTGCTGTGGCTGATCACTCAGTTGCCATACCGGGCATTGCTGGGAATAGGTCGTGTGCTGGGTGCGTTTATGTACCGGGTGGCCGGTGAACGTCGACGCATTGCCGCGCGAAACCTGGAACTGTGTTTCCCGCAGATGTCCGCGCAAGCGCGTAAACATTTGCTCAAGGAAAACTTTGCCTCCACTGGCATTGCCTTTTTCGAGATGGCCATGAGCTGGTGGTGGTCCAAACAGCGCCTGGCACGCCTGGCCCATGTCGAAGGGCTGGAGCACCTCAAGCAGGCGCAACTGGAAGGCAAGGGCGTGATCCTCATGGCCCTGCATTTCACCACCCTGGAGATTGGCGCGGCCTTGCTGGGCCAGAAGCACACCATCGACGGCATGTACCGTGAGCACGGCAACCCGTTGTTCGACTTTATCCAGCGCCGTGGCCGCGAGCGCCACAACCTCGATTCCCTGGCGGTAGAGCGTGAAGACGTGCGCGGCATGCTCAAGCTGCTGCGCGCCGGCCGGGCGATCTGGTACGCCCCGGACCAGGACTATGGCGCCAAACAGAGCATTTTCGTGCCGTTGTTCGGCATCCAGGCGGCGACTGTCACCGCCACCAGCAAGTTCGCGCGCCTGGGCAAGGCGTTGGTGGTGCCCTTTACCCAGCAGCGCCTGGCCGATGGCAGCGGCTACCGCATGGTGATCCATCCGCCGTTGCGCGACTTCCCCGGTGAATCCGACGAAGCCGATTGCCTGCGCATCAACCAATGGGTGGAAATTGCGGTGCGCGAGTGCCCCGAGCAATACCTGTGGGCCCATCGCCGGTTCAAGAGCCGGCCACCGGGCGAACCCAAGCTGTACGAAAAACGCCGCTGAACAAACGGATTGTCCCCCACCCATGGAGTTATGCAATGCGCCCAACTGAACCGGTCACAGGCTTGATTCTTTCCGGCGGCGGGGCGCGTGCGGCGTATCAGGTGGGGGTGCTGGCCGCGATTGCCGAATTGTTGCCGCCGGGGGCTGCCAACCCCTTCCCGGTGATTGTCGGCACCTCCGCCGGGGCGATCAACGCGGTGAGCCTGGCCAGCGGCGCCATGGATTTTGGCGCTGCCATTGCGCGCCTGACTGCGTTCTGGCAGGGCTTTCGCAGCCACCTGGTGCTACGCAGCGACTGGCCAGGGGTGATTCGCCAGGCCAGCCGTTTCCTGACTCGCAGCCTGCTGGGCCTGGGCTCGCCGGTGCCGGTGGCGCTGCTCGACAGCTCGCCGCTGCGGGCGTTGCTGCAAGAGAAGCTGCACTTCGACGGCATCAACGAGGCCATCGGCCATAAACACCTGCATGCCGTCGCCGTAACGGCGTTCGGCTATGAGTCGGGGCAGGCGGTGACCTTCTACCAGGGTGGCGGCACCATCGACGCCTGGCTGCGCCACCGACGCATTGGCCTGCCCACGCAGTTGACGGTGGAGCATCTGCTGGCCAGCTCGGCGATTCCTTTGCTGTTCGCGCCGGTCAAGCTCGATCAGGAATACTTTGGCGATGGCGCCGTCCGGCAATCGGCACCTATCAGCCCGGCCTTGCACCTGGGGGCCAACCGGGTGCTGGTGGTGGGCGTCAGTGGCAACCCGCGCTCCGTTGACCCCGGCGAGCCGCTGCAACGCATCTATACCGGTCAGGAACCGACCCTGGCGCAGATCGGCGGGCATATGCTCAACAGCACGTTCATTGACAGCCTGGAGAGTGATATCGAGCTGCTGGAGCGCCTCAACCAGTTCGCCCATCTGCAACCGGCCGACAGCGCCGCACGCGGGCTTGCGCCGGTCGAAGTGCTAGTGATTGCGCCGAGCCAGCCCATCGACGAAATCGCCGCCCGCCATCGCCAGGAACTGCCGGCGGCGTTGCGTCTGTTTTTGCGTGGGCCAGGGGCGACCAAGACCAGCGGGGCGGGGGTGCTCAGCTATCTGTTGTTCGAGGCGGGGTATTGCAGTGAATTGATTGAGTTGGGGCGGCGGGATGCGTTGGCCAAGCGCGAGGAGTTGCAGCGGTTCCTGGGCCTGCCCCCGAACTGAATGCGGGAGTGGGCTTGTGTGGGAGCGGGCTTGCCCGCGATGGCGATAAATCAGTCAACACTTAGGCTGGCTGACCCACCGCTATCGCGGGCAAGCCCGCTCCCACACAAGCCCGCTCCCACAGCGGGGGGCGTGTTCGGCCTTTAGAAGTGGTACTTGACCAACAGGCTGGCCGTGTCCTGGTTGGTCTCGAACGCGCCGCTGTCCTGGATCCCGTACTTGTTCTTCCAGTAGTCGTATTCAAAACCGACATACAACTGCTTGGCGCCCCAGCTCATGGCCTTGCCCAGGTCATATTTGACCTGCGGGTTGAAGTGCAGGTTGGCGTGGTAAGTGCCACGGGCGTTCTTGTCGTTATCCACCACCCAATCCATAAAGCCGTCGATCAGCACGTCGGAGTTGCCCACGGGAATGGTGTACGACCATACCGGGGTGATCTGCCACACGCCGTCGCCGGGGCGATTGCCTTCGGTCTGACGCTGATAGAAGTTCAACTGGAAGTAATCGAAGCCGGGGATGTTCAGGTCGATGCCCGGGCCTAGCAGGTAGGACTCATTGTCGCCTTCGCCGAACTCGTAGGTGAACGCCAGCAAGACATCTTTGATCGGGCCGAACGACAAGTCTTTATCGAAGATCTTGCCAAACGATAGCCGTGGGCTGAACTCGCCGTAGTAAGTATTGGGGCCGGCGTTGCCGTCTTCCTTGCCGTTGTAAAAGATTCGGTCGAAGAAGAAGAAGTTGTCGCCGTACTTCCAGGCATCGGCATGTTCAAAGGTGACGGTTTGCTGGATCTGTGGGTTGACGGTGAAGTTCTTGCCCCACAAGTAAGTCAGGCTGTTGTTCTGCCATTGCAGCAGGTCACCCGCCATCGCCTGGCCTCCGGCCAACAGGGATCCGGCCAACATCAGGCTGTTCACGGTACGTTTCATTCGGTTGCTCCCGAGTTAAGGTTTTATGGTCTTTCTTCTACGCAGGCGCTCTGGTGTGGCGCCTTTTGGTTCGCTGCAAAAATCGTCTGTTCGGTCAGCTTTGATGCTTTTAGCAAGAGCTGCGCCAAAGTGTTTGAAAAGCCAAAAAATCCCCGCCGGCTACATGGGATGCAGTCGGATTCAGAGGACTTTTGCGCACTTTGGCAGCCGACATCAGGCCGGGATAAGTTGGCCTTTAAGTCAGCTTTTACATTCGCTGTTTTTTTTTGAGTCGATTCGAGCGGGCGCGGAGAATACTGGCTCCAGAGCCGGTGCTCAAGTGCGCTGTAAAAGAGCGCGAGGGGCAAGAACGGGGCACGGCGTGTGGCCGGCCCCGGGTGAATGGCGTGCATGCTGATGTTCCCTGTTCGTTGTTATTGTTGTTGTAACGAAGGAATCAATGCGTATGGGCGACGGCAGGGCGTTCTGAACCGCCCAGGATGTTGAACAACACGTTCAGCGACAGCGCACTAAGCGTGGCCATGGCGATGCCGCTGTGGGTAATCGGGCTCATCCACAGCGGCAACTGGGCGAAGAACTCCGGGCGGACCACCGGGATCAGGCCCATGCCGATGCTGACCGCCACCAGCAGTTGGTTGCGGCGGTCGGCGATGTCGGCTTCCTGCAGGATCTTGATCCCGGTCGCGGCCACCATGCCGAACATCGCGATAGCCGCACCGCCCAGCACCGCCGGCGGAATCGAAGCCACCAAAAACGCCGCCTTGGGCAGCAGGCTGAGGACAATCAAAAAGGCCCCGGCCATGATCGTCACCGAACGGCAGCGCACACCGGTCATCTGCACCAGGCCGATGTTCTGGGCGAAAGAGGAGTGGGTGAAGGTGTTGAAGAACCCCGCGAAGAACGACGCCCCGGCATCGCACAACAGGCCGCGCCGCAGCATCTTCGGGGTGACGTCCTGGCCAGTGATCTTGCCCAGCGCGAGGAACATGCCGGTGGATTCGACAAAGATAATCACCACCACCAGGCACATCGACAGGATGGGCGCCAACTCGAACGTGGGCATGCCGAAGTGCAACGGCGTGACCACTTGCACCCACGGTGCCTGCTCCAGGCCGCCGAGGTCGACCATGCCGAGCAATCCGCACAAGGCGTAGCCCAGGGCCATGCCGATCAGGACCGAGATATTGACCCAGAAGCCGCGCATAAAACGGTTGATCAACAAGATGGTGGCCAGCACCAGGCCGGCGATGGCCAGGTAGATCGGCGAGCCGAACTGCACGGCCGTGGCGCCACCGCCCGCCCAATTCACCGCTACGGGAAACAACGAAAGACCGATGGCCGTGATCACGGTCCCGGTCACCAACGGTGGGAAGAAGCGCACCACCTTGGACATAAATGGCGCGATGAGCATGCCAAAGAACCCGGCGGCGATGGTCGCGCCAAAGATCCCTTGCAGGCCGATACCCGGCATGCCCGCCATGGCGACCATGCTGCCGACGGCGGCAAAACTGGCGCCCATCATCACTGGCATGCGGATGCCCAGCGGGCCGATACCAAAGGACTGGACCATGGTGGCGATCCCCGCCACCAGTAGGTCGGCGTTGATCAAAAAGGCGATTTCTTCACGGCTCAAGCCTGCGGCTTGCCCGATGATCAGCGGCACGGCCACCGCGCCGCCGTACATCAGCAGTACATGTTGCAGGCCCACCAGGATCAGTTGCAAAAGGGGCAGCCGCACCATGGCGGGCGCGGCAGGAATCTGCGTTTCTAGCTGGGACATGCAACACCTCGGATCTTTTTATTTTTGTGTTGTTTGGCAGTCAACTGCCAGGTGAAACCCAATGTTCAAAGCACTATCGGCCCCCTGTGGGAGCGGGCTTGCTCGCGATAGCGGTGGTTCAGTCACCGGATGTGTTGAATGAAACACTGCTATCGCGAGCAAGCCCGCTCCCACATTTTGAGCCGTTTTAGCCTGTTAGTTGGTACGGGCCCCCTGATTGATCCAACTACCAATCAATTCCCGCTCCTGCTGGGTCATCTGGGTAATGTTGCCCAGTGGCATGATCTGGCTGGCCACCGCCTGCGCCTGGATGCGCGCCGCCTGTTGCTGGATCTGCGCCGGGGTATCGAACATCACCCCGGCCGGCGCGGTGCTGAACAGCGGGCTGGTGGGCTTGGCCGAATGGCACACGGTGCAACGTTGTTCAATCACGCTGTGGACTTTGCCGAAGTCCGTCGAGGCCTGGGCCGGCGCCGCTTCGGCCGCCGGTGCTGGCGCGGCGGGGGCTGCTGGCTTGAGGCCGCCACCCAGCGCCGTTTCCGGCAAGGGCTGGTACTCGATGGCCGCTGGCGCCTTGGCCACGTCCGGTGCTGTGGCCATGGGTTTCGGCCCGGTGACATAGGCCAGGCAGATCATCGCCAGGGCGCCGACCGGCAGGGTCCAGGCGTATTTCTGGCTGTCATGACGGGTGTTGAAGTAGTGGCGCACCAACACTGCCGCCACGGCGATCCCGGCCAGGATCAACCAGTTGTACTGGCTGCCGTAGGTGCTCGGGAAGTGATTGCTGATCATGATGAACAGCACGGGCAGGGTGAAGTAGTTGTTGTGCCGCGAACGCAGCAAGCCCTTGGCCGGCAGTGCCGGGTCTGGCGTGCGGTTTTCCGCGATCGCCGCCACCAGCGCGCGCTGGGCCGGCATGATGATGCGGAACACGTTACCGACCATGATGGTGCCGATGATCGCCCCCACATGCAGGTACGCACCGCGCCCGCTGAACACCTTGCTGAAGCCATAGGCCGCGCCGATCAACAGGACGAACAGGATAAAACCGAGCAGGGCAGGGCGTTTGCCCAGGGCCGAGTCGCAGAGAAAGGAGTAGATGAACCAGCCGGCGAACAGTGAGCCAATGCCCAGCAATACGCCTTCGGTGCCACTGAGGCTGCTGTCGGGGGCCAGCAGGTACAGCGTCGGGTTGAGGTAGAACACCACGCACAGCAGCGCGACGCCTGACATCCAGGTGAAATAGGCTTCCCATTTGAACCAGTGCAGGTTGTCCGGCATGGTCGGCGGGGCCAGTTTGTATTTTTCCAGGTGGTAGATGCCGCCACCGTGGATCGCCCATAAATCGCCAGCCAGGCCGCTTTTGGGGTTGACGCGGTTAAGGTTGTTTTCCAGCCATACAAAATAGAAAGACGCACCGATCCAGGCCACGCCAGTGATCATATGAACCCAGCGCACGCTCAGGTTCAGCCATTCCAACAGATGTGCTTCCACAGTCTTTACCTCTCGCCCGTCACCCTTGTTGTCGGGTGATCGGACCTTCTCTTATTGGTGGGGGGCGAGGATCAACCGCTCATCCTCTTTGAAAAAATGCTCATCGCAGTTATTGCCTGTGCCACTGCGATCAACCACCAGGAAGTCATCCCGCTTTTCGATCGTCAGCACCGGGTGGTGCCAGACGCCGCGATGGTAATTGATGCCCTGCCTGCCGTTGGTGACGAAGGCGCGGACCAAGCCTGATACAGGTGCATCGCCAATGGGCGCGACCACGATCAGAAAGGGGTTGCCGAGCAGCGGGATAAAGGCCTGGCTGCCCAGCGGGTGTCGTTCCAGCATGCACACGGTCAGCGGCATGTCCTGCGCGTCGGCGCGGAAGATGCTGATGATGGCGTGGTCTTCTGGCGTGGCGGTCTCGACCGTCGCCAGTTTATGAAAGCGCATGGTCGAGCCGTTGTTGATCATGAAGTGATCGCTGCCGTCGGTTTCGATAACGTCTCCGAAAGGGGCGAAGGCTTCTTTGGTCAAGGGTTCGATCATCAGTGTGCGCATGGCTGTCTTCTTATCCGAATTCTGGATCGTTCCCACGCTCTGCGTGGGAACGCTGCCCTGGACGCTCTGCGTCCGTTGTTTGTGACGCATAGCGTCACGGGATGCATTCCCACGCGGAGCGTGGGAACGATCATCGGGGGTTACTTGGCGACCTTGCCGAACACCCGCAGGCGGCTCACGCCCCCATCCGGGAACACGTTCAGGCGGATGTGGGTGATCGGGCCCAATGCCTTGATCTGCTCGGCAAAGGTGTGTTCGGCGTGCATTTCCAGCTTCTGTGCTGGCAGCAATTCACGCCAGAACAGCGACTGGGTCTCGATCTGGCTGTCGGTGCCGCCCTTGACGAACGCGGCCTGGATCGAGCAAGTGTCCGGGTAGTTACCCTTGAAGTGCAGGGTGTCGACCACCACTTTGTCGACCTCGCCGGCATGCCCCAGCGCGACGATCACCCAGTCATTGCCTGGGGTGCGACGGCGCGCGGTTTCCCAGCCGTCGCCCATGTTGATGCCACGGCCCGGGTTGAGGATGTTGCCCATGCGCCCGAAGTGTTCGTCGGAGCACGCCAGGGCCCGCCCGCCATTGAGGGAGGAGGCCAGGTCCACTTGTTCGTTGTCGCCCACGGCCGACCAGTCGCGGAACGGAATGCCGTACACCCGCAGACGGGCCACGCCACCATCCGGGTAGATGTTGAAGCGCAGGTGGCTGAACGCCTGGTCGTTGTTGACCTCGTGCAAGTGATGGCTGTTGCCCTGCAACTCTACGGCAGACAGCACTTGCACCCACTGGGTGTTGTCATCGGGCTCGCCCGCCGCCAGGAAACAGCCTTCCAGGGACGCCGATGGCGGGAAGTTGCCGGTGAAGAATGAAGTGTCGATGTCCACGCCCTTGATCGAGCCCGGTACGCCCAGGCGGATCACCGCGCTGTCGAAGCCCTCGAAGCGCTTGCGGCGTGACTCCCAGCCGTCCATCCACTTGCCGTTATCATCGAAAACGCCCTCCTTCCATACGGCCGGGGTCGGCTGGAACAGTCGGTTGGCGTCGGCGAACCAGTCATCGGTCACCGAGATGATCTTGGTGCCCAGGCGGGCGTCGGCCAGGTTGACGAACTTCTCGAAAGGTACGGGTTGCGCTTTCATTCTTCTTGTCTGCCTTAGATAGAGTGGCTGGGGATGGTGTCTAGAGGGTCAATAAACGGAACAACGCGATCTTGTTGATCTCTGCCAGCGCGCACTTGAACTCGGTCTCGACCGGGTTGTGGATGCGCGTTTCAAACGCTTTGAGGATCTGATGCCGGTTGCTGCCTTTTACCGCCATGATGAAGGGAAACTTGAACTTGGCCTTGTAGGCGTCGTTCAGCTCGGTGAAGCGTGAGAACTCTTCGGCCGTGCATTGGTGAATACCGGCGCCAGCTTGTTCGTTCGTGCTGGCTTCGGTCAGTTGGCCCTGGACGGCCGCACGGCCTGCCAGGTCCGGGTGAGCGTTGATCAGGGCCAGTTGCCTGGTGTGATCGGCGCTCAACAGGATATCGCTCATGCGCTGGTGCAGGGTTTCGATCTCGTCGATCGAGGCGTCCTGGCCCAGGTCGAAGGCCTTTTCGGCCACCCATGGCGAGTGTTCGTAGATATCGGCAAAGGCGGCGACGAATGCGTCGCGGCTCAGGGCCGACGGTTTCAAGGTCTGGAAAGCTGTCATTTGGCGGCTCCCTGGAAAGGGTGGACGTCGTGCCAGTGGCGGGCAATATCGACGCGGCGGGCGAACCACACCTGGTCATGGCCCTTGGCGTATTCGATAAAGCGCTTGAGGGCCGCCAGGCGCGCCGGGCGGCCGATCAGGCGGCAATGCAGGCCGATGGACAGCATCTTCGGCGCCTCGGCCCCTTCGGCATACAGCACATCGAAGGCGTCCTTGAGGTACTGGAAAAAGTCGTCGCCCTTGTTGAAACCCTGGACCTGGGTGAAGCGCATATCGTTGGTGTCCAGGGTGTAGGGGATCACCAGGTGCGGCTTGCCGGTGGGGTTGTTCGGTTCCCAGTAGGGCAGGTCGTCGTCGTAGGTGTCGCAGTCATACAGGAAGCCACCTTCCTCCATCACCAGTCGCCGGGTGTTGGGGCCGGTGCGCCCGGTGTACCAGCCCAGCGGGCGTTCGCCGGTCAGCTCGGTGAGGATGCGGATGGCTTCGAGCATATGCTCGCGCTCCTGGGCCTCGTCCATGTATTGGTAGTCGATCCAGCGGTAGCCGTGGCTGCAGATCTCGTGGCCGGCGGCGACCATCGCACGGATTACGTCGGGGTGGCGCTGGGCGGCCATGGCCACGGCGAAGATGGTCAGCGGAATGTCGAAGGCCTTGAACAGCTTGAGGATGCGCCACACGCCGGCACGGCTGCCGTATTCATACAGCGACTCCATGCTCATATTGCGTGCGCCTTGCAGCGGCTGGGCCGAGACCATTTCCGAAAGGAAGGCTTCAGACTCTTTGTCGCCGTGCAGGATATTGCGCTCACCGCCTTCTTCGTAATTGAGTACGAACGACAGGGCGATACGCGCCTTGCCTGGCCAGTGTGGGTGCACAGGGTTACTGCCGTAACCGATCAGGTCGCGTGGGTAGTCAGCGCTCACTGCAGTCTTCCTTCTTGTTCGTGATCGATGGTGTGGCGGCCGTTGCGTCACAGCGATGGGCTGATTGTATACAACTTAATGGTCACTTTGTAAGCCTGTATTTCTGCATTTTTTCCAGACGGTTGCATCGGCCTATCCCTGCAAGAAACTTGCCCGACTGGTCAACTAAATCTCAAAAAACTGCGGCAGTGCTTTAGTGTGGGAGCTGGCTTGCCTGCGATAGCGATCTTCCTATAACCGCATTGCGCGC
The DNA here is from genome assembly GCF_059422465.1 of Pseudomonas sp. GW821-FHT01D09. NCBI lineage: Bacteria > Pseudomonadati > Pseudomonadota > Gammaproteobacteria > Pseudomonadales > Pseudomonadaceae > Pseudomonas > Pseudomonas sp. GW821-FHT01D09. The sequence continues at coordinate 67,824 of NZ_JBWKWY010000026.1, read as the reverse complement.
AGAGACACCGTCATTGCCGACAAGCCGGCTCCTACAGGGGCAGGGGGTGTTTGTTGAATTTATTGTGTACAATTTTTTTGAAAAATGTCTTAATCAGCCATCGCCGGCATTTTCCATGCCCCGCCAAGGTGCGGCCTCTTACTTAATCGATGACACGGGAGCTCCGATCCATGGGACGACTGACCACACACGTACTGGACGCCGCGCACGGCTGCCCAGGCTGCACCATCAAGGTTGAACTGTATCGTGTCGAAGGCACGCAGCTGGAACTGGTCGCCAGCGCCCTGACCAACAGCGATGGCCGTTGCGACGCACCGCTGTTGCAAGGCGATGACTACCGCAGTGGCGTCTACCAGTTGCAGTTCAGTGCCGGGGATTACTACCGCGCCCGGGGCGTGCACTTGCCCGAGCCGGCGTTTCTCGATGTGGTGGTGCTGCGTTTTGGCATCAGCGGCGAACAGGATCACTACCATGTGCCCCTGCTGATTTCGCCCTACAGCTACTCCACCTATCGCGGTAGCTGAGTCGTCACCTGGCTTCACACCCCCAAATGCTCTTCGTTGGTTTCGCCCGCTCACACTGCGGGCTTTTTTTTGCCTGGGGAAAAGGTGTGTTGCAGGCCAATGATCAAATGTGGGAGCTGTGTGTTAGCCCTTGAGCAGCGATGCCGCCCCGGCGCTGCCAAACAGCCCGGCACTGAAGCGGTTGAACCAGCTCTGGCCCTTGCCGGTACGCAGGTAGCGCGCGGCGCCGTGGGCACCCAGGCCGTAGGCCAGCTTGCACAGCAGGTCCAGCACGGTCCAGGTGGCGATCATGATCAGCAGTTGTGGCAGGAACGGTTGCTGGCTGCTGAGAAACTGCGGCAGGAAGGCGGCGAAAAACAGAATGTCCTTGGGGTTGCTGGCGCCCAGTACAAACGCCCGGCCAAACAGTGCACGAAAGCGCGGCACGGGCGCAGCGTCCGGCACCACGGCGCCCTGGGACGGCAGGCGCGATTGTTGCCAGCTCTGCCAGGCGAGGTAGAACAGGTACAGCGCGCCGACGATCTTCAAGGCGCTGAACAACTGCTCCGACGCCAGCAACAGCGCGCCCAGGCCCAGGGCCGAGGCGCTCAACAGGCAGATCGAGGCAAACACCCCGCCCAGGAACGCCGGGTACGAACGGCGCAGGCCGTAGTTCAGGCTGTTGCTGATCATCAGCAGCGACAGCGGCCCCGGAATCAGGATCACGATCAAGGCAGCGCCGCTGAACAGCAGCCAGGTTTCCACGCTCATTACATTCCTCCATACATGCAAAAGCCCCACCCAAGGGTGAGGCGGTTTTCGCCAGCTTGCGCGTTACAGGAACACAAACTTGGCGATGAAAATCGCGCACAGCACCCACAAGCTGATGGAAATCTGCTGATACTTGCCCGTGCCGGCCTTGAGCGCCACATAGGTGATAAAGCCCAGGGCGATGCCGTCGGCGACCGAGAAAGTCAGGGGCATCATGATTGCCGTGACAATCGCCGGAATGCTGTCGGTGGCGTCGTCCCACTCGATATGGGCCATGCCGCTCATCATCAGCATTGCCACATAAATCAACGCGCCGGCCGTGGCATACGCCGGGATCATGCCGGCCAGCGGGGCGAAAAACATCGCCGCCACAAACAGCACACCTACGGTCACGGCCGTCAGCCCGGTGCGCCCACCGGCGGCCACGCCAGCGGCGCTTTCCACATAACTGGTGACCGGCGGCACACCGACCACCGCGCCAAACACGCTGGAGGCACTGTCGGCTTTCAAGGCCCGCGAGAGGTTTTCGATCTTGCCATCGGCCTTCACCAGGCCGGCGCGCTGGGCGACGCCCATCAAGGTGCCGGCGGTGTCGAACATATGCACAAACAGGAAGGCGAACACCACGCTGATCATGCTGACGTTGAACACGCCCATCACGTCCATCGCCATCCAGGTCGGCGCCAGGCTCGGCGGGGCGGCCACGATGCCCTGGTAATGCACCAGGCCCAGGCCCCAGCCGGCCAGGGTGACGGCAATAATGCTGAGCAGGATCGCGCCGAACACCCGGTGATAGCTGAGCACCGCGATCAGCAGGAAGCACACGGCCGCCAGCAGCGGCGCCGGTTCATGCAGGGAGCCGAGCTTGATCAGGGTGGCGGGGCTGGCCACGATGATGCCGGCGGTTTTCAGGCCGATCACCCCCAGGAACAGCCCCACCCCCGCGCCCATGGCGTGGCGCAGGCTCACCGGGATGCTGTTGAGCAGCCATTCGCGGATACGCGACAGCGTCAGGATCATAAACAGCACGCCGGAAATAAACACCGCACCCAGCGCGGTCTCCCAGGTGTAGCCCATGGTGCCGACCACGGTGTAGGTAAAAAACGCATTCAAGCCCATGCCCGGCGCCAGGCCAACCGGCCAGTTGGCGTACAGGCCCATCAACAGGCAACCGAGGGCCGCGGCGATACAGGTGGCGACAAAGGCGGCGCCGTGGTCGATGCCGGCGTCGGCCATGATGTTGGGGTTGACGAAAATGATGTAGGCCATGGTGATAAACGTGGTGAGGCCGGCGATCAATTCGGTCTTCACTGTGGTGCCATGCAGGCTGAGTTTGAACAGGCGTTCCAGCCAACCCTGCTTTGTGGGCGCAAGATGCGGCGGACTGAGGTCCAGGGTCGGGGCGTCGGATTTATGGCTTTCCACAGCAAGTACTCCTCAAGAGTTTTATTGTTATTTCCAGCGCCGGACACATAAGTGGGGCAGCGGCGCTTTGAGGTACCAGCGGGCTTTGTTGACCAATAGGTCAGGAACTCGCACGAAGCGAATTATGCTTTTGTATACAAAGAAAGCAAATAATGTTTGTGATTATGTGTGCAAAAAAGATGAAAGGCCAATTTCAAGGCAGGGTCAGGGCCTTGTTCACTGCCAGCGTTTTGCCGTGAGCGGCGCGACGGGTTCCCGCGTGCACGACGCGGCACTGGCGGGAACTGGCCGACTGGCAAGTGCCCCAGGGTGGATTATTCTTCTGGCTGACCTTGAAACAGCCCCTGGACACCCGCACTTTATTGGCACAAGCGCTGGAGCAGGACGTGGCGTTCATGTCCGCTGATCCGTCAAACACAGCGCGCAAGCGGCATAAGGGGAGCTTCATGTACAAGGTTTATGGCGATTACCGCTCGGGCAACTGCTACAAGGTCAAGTTGATGCTCAACCTGCTCGGCATTGCGTATGAGTGGGTGAATATCGACATCTTGAACGGCGACACCCAGACCGCCGAGTTCCTGGCGAAGAACCCCAACGGCAAGATCCCGGTCCTGGAGCTCGAAGACGGCACCTGCCTGTGGGAATCCAATGCGATCCTCAACTTCCTCGCCGACGGCAGCCAATTCCTGCCCAGCGAACCGCGCCTGCGCACGCAGGTGTTGCAATGGCAGTTTTTTGAACAGTACAGCCACGAGCCGTACATTGCGGTGGCGCGGTTTATCCAGTTTTACCTGGGGCTGCCGGAGGATCGGCTGGAGGAATACAAAACCACCCATAAAGGCGGCTACAAGGCGCTGCGGGTCATGGAAAAACAGCTGCAAGCCACGCCGTACCTGGTGGGCGAGCAGTATTCGATTGCCGATATTGCGCTGTATGCCTACACCCATGTGGCCCATGAGGGTGGTTTTGACCTGAGCCCTTATCCGGCCGTACAGGCCTGGCTTGAGCGTGTGGCCAGCCATCCCCGGCATGTGCCGATGCTCGACTGATAGGTGGGAGCAGGCCCGCTCCCACATTTGGACTGCGTTTTCGGTCAGATCGCGGCGAAGCGCTTGTCCAGGTAATCGATGATCACCTTGGAGTCATACATCCAGGTGGTCTGGCCATTTTCTTCGATACGCAGGCACGGCACCTTGATCTTGCCGCCTTGGGTAAGCAGGGCCTGGCGGTCTTGCTCGTTGTTCTTCGCGTCCTTGAGCGCCACCGGTACATTCAGGCGGTGCAGGGTGCGGCGGGTCTTCACGCAGAACGGGCAGGCGTGGAATTGATACAGGGTCAGGCCCTTGGCCGCTTCATTGACCTGTGCCTGTTGCTCGGCGGGGCGCTGCTTTTTACGCGGGCGGGTAAGGAAGTCGCCCGCGATGATAACGTGGCCGAGGCCCACTCGGAGTGCTTTGACGAACATGGCTGAAACCTCTTGCCCATGACAGAAGGGGCCGCAGCTTACCTGATTTCCACAGGCGAAAAAAAACCGGCGATGAATGCCGGTTTTTTCTGACGCAGCCGGTTACTTGATCAGGCTGAGAAACTCGCTGCGGGTGGCCGCGTTTTCGCGGAACTCACCCAGCATCACCGAGGTGATCATCGACGAATTCTGTTTCTCCACACCGCGCATCATCATGCACATGTGCTTGGCCTCGATCACCACGGCAACCCCCAGGGCACCGGTCACCTGCTGGACCGCCTCGGCGACCTGGCGGCTGAGGTTTTCCTGGATCTGCAGGCGACGGGCATACATATCGACGATCCGCGCGACCTTCGACAGGCCCAGGACCTTGCCGCTGGGGATATAGGCCACATGGGCCTTGCCGATGAACGGCAGCAGGTGGTGTTCGCACAGCGAGTACAACTCGATGTCCTTGACCAGCACCATTTCGCTGTTGTCGGAGCTGAACAGGGCACCGTTGGTGACCTCGTCCAGTGTCTGCTCGTAGCCGCGGCAAAGGTACTGCATGGCCTTGGCGGCACGTTTTGGCGTGTCGAGCAGGCCCTCGCGGGAGACGTCCTCGCCGATTTGGCCGAGGATCGCTGTGTAATTCTGTTCCAATGTCACAGGGCTGTATTCCGTATGGGTTTCAGAGCGGTACGGTTTCTGCCTGTACCAATTTTGTACCATCCAGGCTTTGTCCAAGCTTCCCGAGTTCACTCCAGTGTTTGCTGGAGTGGGTCTGCACGTTAGCGATGAACCCGAGGTTTATGCCTACCATTGGGCACATAGTAGCGTACGTGTGCCGACAGTTGTATTGCCGGCGGCTTCGGATCGGCAATTCTACCAGAGCCGCCTGCAAGTGTTTGTCGGTCACGCTGGCCTACCGGATACTCACGCTCTGCTCCCGCCTTGCGTCCTAACGCTGGGCCGCGCCTTTGCGTGGGGCGAGGTCCGCCGGGTTGACACCGATCTGACGCAGGAACTCCGCGTTATCCCACATCAGCCATTCTTCGGCCATCTTGCCGTTTTCCCAGCGCGCCACGGTCACCATCGAATACTTGAACGGTTTGTGGGTCGGCGCGATCGTGCGGCCATCGGGCAGGCGCAGCGGGCGGGTGAAGGTACCTTCCATGACGCCGGTCACCGAAGTCAGGTTGCCCTGGGCGATCTTGTTGCTCTGGGTGCGGATCCGGGTGTCGGGCGCAAAGGCGAACAGCCCTTTCATATCTGCGATATGGGGATCGATACCGACGGTCTGACGCCCGTCGGGCCAGTGCACGATGATGTTGTCGGCGTGGGATTTGGAGACCTCGTCCCATTTCTGGCCGCTGTAGACGCGCAGGTCGAGATCGGCAAAATTCACCAGGTTGGCTTGCTCGGTTTGCTCTTGGGCCTTGTAGCGCTGCAGTTCCTGATTGGCGGCGGACGCGTCTGGCGTCCGGCCTTGCCCGCTGCAGGCCGACAGCGCGAGTACGATTAGGGTCGTTGCCGAGATAGCCAGCATGGAGGATGTTTTGGGCATACGGAAAATCTCCTGTTGAGGGGTTCCAGAGTCTGGCGACTGAGGGAAGGGGCACCGCAAATACTCAGGTCGGGGAGGTGCGTGCGATGCTTGTAAACACTTTGTTTGGTGGGCTGGGTTATTGTAGGTCTCACCCACATCCACACAAGAAGGCACTTTTTTGAGCGAAACGAACATTTCTGTTCGCGTATCCGAGACGGCGCATAACTATCAAGGTTGTCTATTGATTGCGCAGGTACTGACGCGAATCGGCGACAAGTGGACCGTACTGGTCGTTGGGGCGCTGTCACGCGGGCCGGTGCGCTACAACCAGATCCAGCGTACCGTCGAGGGGATTTCGCAGCGTATGCTCACGCTTACCCTCAAGCGGCTGGAACAAGACGGGATCGTGAAGCGCACGATGTTCCCGACTATTCCGCCGAGGGTCGAGTACGAACTGACAGACCTTGGGCACGAACTGGTCGTGCCCCTGGGAGCGCTGCATGCGTGGGCCTTGAAGTATCAGCCGGCGATAGTGGACGCGCGCGCGCGGTATGCCGAGAAAGAACGCGAGAATGCGAAACTGGCTGAATAGCGGCGGGGCGGGCCCTGGGCGCGGTGTTGTTGGCACGCGTGCGCTGTGGGTTACTCGTCACGCCCTTCGAGCATCGTGCGCTTGAGCATCACATACACCGCACCGGCACCGCCATGGCGCGGTTGGCAGGAGGTGAACCCGAGCACTTGGGCATGCTGGCGCAGCCAGGTGTTGACGTGGCTCTTGATCATCGGGCGCTTGCCGTCCAGGCGCACGGCCTTGCCGTGGGTCACGCGCACGCAGCGGATTTCAAACTGGGTGGCTTCGGCCAGGAACGCCCAGAGGGTTTCCCGGGCTTTTTCCACGGTCATGCCGTGCAGGTCGAGGCTGCCCTCGAAGGGGATCTGCCCGGCCTTGAGCTTGCGTACCTGGCTTTCCTGGACCCCGTCGCGGGACCACATCAGCTCGTCTTCGGGGCCGACATCAATCACGAACTGGTCCGACAGACCGTCCACCGTGGTGGCATCCGTACGCACCGTGGCCGCCTGGCGCAGCTTGGCGATCTGCGCGCGGTCGGTCTTCGGTTTGCCGGTGTCGGCGCGGTCGTGCTTGATCGGCTTGACGCCGCGCAGCTCGTTCTTGAACAGGGAAAAATCGTCGTCTTGCATGTCAGCCTCCGCGAAGGGCGGGCAGTTTACCCAAATCGAGGCGGTCGATGCGGGACAAAACGCTATCAGTGTTCCCTCAGTCGTGTTTTTTCATCAGGTGCGAGGCAATGTTCAGCGCCAGTGGCTGGCGCATGCGACGTCGGCAGCGGCGCCACAGCCAGATACCCAGCCACAGGATCAACAACCCGCTGCCCAGCAGCACGCCGCCGCCGCCCGGGCTGGCATTGAGTTCGCCCAGCGCGGGCGAGTGGCCCAACAGGCCGGCACCACCGGCCAACGCAAGCAGTAGGCCACACAGCGCGAGCAACGCGGCAAATGCCACGCCCAGGCGCAGACGCCAGTTGCTCGGGCCCTTGGGGCGCAAGCGACGAGCGTCAAATCCATCGGATATCTTCATTCCGACCTTTCCTCCAGGGTATCGGCCCTTCGACCGGCAGATAAACAACTTGTTCCGGGTGGGGAGGTAATTGCGGTAAATGACAGGTTTTAGCGGATGAGCGGGACCCAGGGAGGGGGCCACACCGCTCATCGGCAGGGCGATCAGACCAGGTCTTGGGTCAAGGCGAGGGTGGCGAAGTTGTCGGCCATGATGGCCATTTCTGTTTGCTGCACATGCTCGGCGCTGAGGATGCCGCCTTTGTAAGGCAGGTCGCGGGTGGCGCAGGCGTCTTCTACCAGGGTGCAGCGAAAGCCCAGGTTCTTCGCCGCGCGCACGGTGGTGCTGACGCTGGAGTGGCTCATGAAGCCGCAGACGATCAAGTCCAGGGAGCCCAGGTCCTGCAGGGTTTTTTCCAGCAGCGTGCCGTGGAACGCGCTGGGCAGCAGCTTGCCGATGATGGTTTCATCATCGTGTGGCTCCAGGCCGGGGATGAACTCGCCGCGTTCGCCCTGGGGGTCGAACAGGCCGCCGACGGTGCCCAGGTGGCGGACATGCACGATCGGCCGCCCGGCCTTGCGTGCGGCCGCGCTCAGTTGCTTGATATGTTCTACGGCGGCTTCCATGCCCGACAGGGCAAGCGGGCCGCTCAAGTATTCTTTCTGGGCATCGATGATCACAAGGGTCGCGTGGCTCAAATTGGCCGGTGCGTAACCGCGACCGCTGAGTTGAAACATCGTCTTTGGAACGGACATTCTGGGGCTCCTGTGAGTGGGGCTTTTGCGACATTGTCCTCTGGCTGAGCGGTTCTGTGAATCGCTACTAACGTAAGGTGCGCCGTTGTTGGCCTACAGCCATGTCAAGAGGGGCTGCTGTGTAACAAAAAAACCTTGAGTAAGGTTAAATCTGACGCACCGCAGCGGTTTTTCATACATCGTCCGTACAGCTTAAGGCTGTTAGAATTGCCAGTCGTTTTTTCCTGGAGCTTGCCCCCGTGATCACTTCCCGCCTGCGCACCTTGCGCGACCATATCCGTTGGGCTGTCAGCCGTTTCCATGGGGAAGACCTGTTTTTTGGCCATGGTACCGATAATGCCTGGGACGAAGCCCGGCAATTGGTGCTCGGTGCGCTGCACCTGCCTTGGGAAATTGCCGACAGTTACCTGGACTGCAACCTCGAAGAAGAAGAGATTTCCCATGTACAGCGCCTGCTGCATCGCCGGATCCACGAGCGCGTGCCCACCGCCTACCTGTTGAAAGAAGCCTGGTTCTGCGGCATGTCGTTTATTGTCGACGAGCGGGTGCTGATCCCGCGCTCACCCATTGGCGAGCTGATCGAAAACCGTTTTGAACCCTGGTTGGCCCAGCCGCCGGCGCGCATCCTCGACCTGTGCACCGGCTCCGGTTGCATCGGCATTGCCTGCGCCTACGAGTTCCAGGAAGCCGAAGTGGTGCTGGGGGACTTGTCCTTTGAAGCCCTGGAAGTGGCCAACCAGAACATCGAGCGCCATGGCGTCGACGAGCGCGTGTACACCGTGCAGGGTGATGGCTTCGACGGCTTGCCCGGCCAGCGCTTTGACCTGATTGTGTCCAACCCGCCGTATGTCGATGCCGAAGACTTTGCCGACATGCCCGACGAATACCAGCACGAACCCGAACTGGGCCTGGCCTGCGGTGACGACGGCTTGAACCTGGTGCGCCGGATGCTGGCCGAAGCGGGCGATCATCTGACTGAGAAGGGCTTGCTGATTGTCGAGGTGGGCAACAGCCAGGTGCACGTTGAAGCGCTGTACCCGGAAGTGGATTTTGCCTGGCTGGAGTTCCAGAACGGCGGGCATGGCGTGTTCATGCTCACGGCGCAGCAGTGCCGGGAGCATCAGGCGGTGTTTGCCGCCAGGGTCTGACCCGATCCATGTGGGAGCAGGCAAGCCAGCTCCCACATTTGTTTATGGTTTGTTCAGTGAAACCAAGTGGTCAGCGATGCGTCGCAATCCAGATCAACAACCCCGCCTGGAACACGGTAAACGCCACCAGGCAGGTGATGGTGAAGCGCAAGCCGCTGTCCTCGCGCTTGAACTTGATGACCTTTTCTTCCTCGTGGCGCAGTTTCACCTCTTGCTCGACCAGGTTCTGCTCGGCCTGTTGCAGCATCTGCGCAGCTTCCAGGATTTCCACGAACTGCACCTTCTCGGTGTTCCAGCTGTCCAGCACTTCGCTGACCTTGCCCGGCTGCACATGCCCCTTCAGATGCTGGACATCGGCATAGGCCACATCAAAACCCTGGATCCGCAAAAAGTGGTCGCGACGCAGGCGCGTGGCTTCGTTCAGCGCGTCCTTGTTCGCCAGGTCCACGCCGTCGACGCGGTAGTGCGACCACTTCTTTTTCGCCCACGCGGCGCCCTGGGCCACCAGGAAACGCCCCAGGCCTCGGTTCGCCGGTTCGATTTCCAGGCTGTTGCCCGGGCCGAAATGCACGCGCTGGGTGGCGTGGTCGACCCACACGTCCAGGTGATTCTGTTCACGCCGCACCCGTTGGCTGGGCAATTGGATGACCATGCGCAGCAAGCTGTGGTCCTTGTTGTTGCGCTCGGCATAGCCAAATTGCACAAAGCGCAGCGGGCGGGCGCCGGTGGCGCGGTCGGTGGCCAAGGGCGCCAGGCGCAGCATCTTGAAGTGTTCGGCCCCAACCTCCGCCCACGGCAGCGCAGCCGCTGCCGCCGCTTCGGTGTCGGCGGGGGTTTCAGCGGGTGGTTGTGGTACTGCTTCGGTGTTCGTCATTCGGTGCGATCCTGTCCAAGCTCTGCAAGTCGACAGGCTTTTTGCTGTTGACCCTGTGCTTATCGGCCGCTTTATCCAGGACTGGAGGGTAAATAGTCGCTTATCGGGGGCGAAGTCCGTCGATAAAGGCAACCAGACGCCGGCCCAGCGCATCGGCGAGGGGCAATTGCGGGTCGTTGTAGGAACTCAATTGTTGTTTCACATCGTTGGGCACGATGCGCATCACGTGGTTCATGCCGGGAATCACCACCAGTTCGGCTTCGGGTTTGGCCTGCTTGAGTTTCTGGGCATCGGCGACCCCCACTTGCAGGTCGGTGGTGCCCTGGATGATCAGGGCCGGCATCGTCAGGCGGGCGAAAGCCGCTGCTGGGTCGGCACGAAACAGGCTGATCAGGTAAGGCTGCACGCTGGGGCGGAAAATCCCCTGCAGCGGGCCTGGCACATCGGCATCCACTTGGCCGGCCTTGAGTCGATCCAGAATCTGGTGGCTGCGCAGCAGCAGGGCAGGCGGCAGGCGATCGGCCAATTGCTGGCGAATCACCTGGTCCACCGGGCGGGCACTGCCGGACAGGGAAACCACCCCGGCGGGCCGCAGCTCGGGGGCGGCGAGGGCTGCCACCAGGGCACCCTCACTGTGGCCCAGTACCACCAGGGGCCCGAATCGCGGGTCGGCCTTGAGCAACGTGCCCCAGGCCACGGCGTCGGCCACGTAGGCGTCCAGCGTCAGGTTGCGCTCGTCGGGCGTGGCCTGGAGGCTGGCGGCCACGCCGCGCTTGTCGTAGCGCACGCTGGCAATATTATGCCGGGCCAGCACCCAGGCCAGGCGCTTGAGGCTGTCGTTGCGCGCCCCGTCGGCACTGTTGCCGTTGCGGTCGGTGGGGCCGGAGCCGGCGATGATCAGCACCACGGGCACCGGTTTGTCAGACTGGGGCAGCAATAACGAGCCAAACAGCTCGCCGCTGCCAGTGTCCAGGCTGATGGGCCGTTGCAGCACCACAGGGCTGGCGGCGTGGGCGACGGTACAGAACAGGGTGAGGGTGAACAGCAAAACTCGCAGCATCATCGCGCCATCATGAGAAAGGTGCCGGTTGGACCAACGTCTACCGGGAAGGTTTCGAGGATGAACTACTGGGTGAGCCTGCGTATACTGGCGCGCTTAGTTATCACGGTTGAGTTGATTCAACTGATTTCACGGAGCGCTCTGCATGTCCGGCAATACCTACGGCAAGCTGTTCACTGTCACCACCGCGGGCGAAAGCCATGGCCCGGCGTTGGTCGCCATTGTCGACGGCTGCCCGCCCGGCCTTGAGCTGTCCCTGGACGACCTGCAGCGCGACCTCGACCGCCGCAAGCCCGGCACCAGCCGCCACACCACCCAGCGCCAGGAGCCCGACGAAGTCGAGATCCTCTCCGGCGTGTTCGAGGGCCGCACCACCGGCTGCGCCATCGGCCTGTTGATCCGCAACACCGACCAGAAGTCCAAGGACTACTCGGCGATCAAGGACCTGTTCCGCCCGGCCCACGCCGACTACACCTACCACCATAAATACGGCGAGCGCGACTACCGTGGCGGTGGCCGCAGTTCGGCGCGGGAAACCGCGATGCGCGTGGCCGCCGGGGCCATTGCCAAGAAGTACCTGGCCACCCAGGGCATCGTGGTTCGTGGCTACATGAGCCAGTTGGGCCCGATCGAAATCCCGTTCAAGACCTGGGACAGCGTGCAAGACAACGCCTTCTTCAGCCCCGACCCGGACAAGGTGCCGGAACTGGAAGCCTATATGGACCAGTTGCGCCGCGACCAGGATTCGGTGGGCGCGAAAATCACCGTGGTCGCCGAAGGGGTGATGCCGGGCCTGGGCGAGCCGATCTTCGACCGCCTGGACGCCGAACTGGCCCACGCGCTGATGAGCATCAACGCGGTCAAGGGCGTGGAAATCGGCGCCGGCTTCGCCTGCGTGGCCCAGCGCGGCACCGAGCACCGCGATGAGCTGACCCCCGAAGGTTTTGTCAGCAACAATGCGGGCGGCATTCTCGGCGGTATCTCGTCTGGCCAGCCGATTGTGGCGCACCTGGCGCTCAAGCCGACGTCGAGCATCACCACGCCGGGGCGTTCGATCGATGTGCATGGCAACCCGGTGGACGTGATCACCAAGGGCCGCCATGACCCGTGCGTCGGCATCCGCGCCACGCCGATTGCCGAGGCCATGATGGCCATTGTGCTGATGGACCACCTGCTGCGCCATCGTGGGCAGAATGCCGATGTGCGCGTGAGTACCCCGGTGCTGGGCCAGCTGTGACGGTCTGACCGTGACAGCGCTCCCGTACTGGCGACTTTCCAGCTTTTATCTGTTCTATTTCGCCCTGCTGGGGGCGACGGCGCCGTTCCTGGCGCTGTACTTCCACCACCTGGGGTTCTCCAGCGCGCGCATTGGCGAGTTGGTGGCAATCCCGATGCTGATGCGTTGCGTGGCCCCCAATATCTGGGGCTGGCTGGGGGACTACACCGGGCGGCGCCTGGCCATTGTGCGCTTTGGCGCGGTGTGCACGCTGCTCAGTTTCTCGCTGATCTTTGTCAGCCAGAGCTATGCCTGGCTGGCGCTGGTGATGGCCCTGCATGCGTTCTTCTGGCATGCGGTGCTGCCACAGTTCGAGGTCATCACCCTGGCGCACCTGCAAGGCCAGACTTCGCGCTACAGCCAGGTCCGCCTGTGGGGCTCCATCGGTTTCATCCTGGCCGTGGTCGCCCTGGGACGGCTGTTCGAGGCCCTGAGCCTGGATATCTACCCGCTGGCGATTGTGTTGATCATGGCCGGCATCGTCGGTGCCAGCCTCTGGGTGCCCAATGCCCAGCCGGCTGCCACAGGCGGGCGCGGCGCCGGCGACGGCTTCCTGCGACAACTGCGCAGCCCCGGCGTGCTGGCGTTTTATGCCTGTGTTGCCTTGATGCAGATGAGCCACGGCCCTTACTACACCTTCCTCACCTTGCACCTGGAAAACCTCGGCTACAGCCGCGGCGTGATCGGCCTGCTATGGGCCCTGGGCGTGGTGGCGGAAGTGCTGATGTTCATGGCCATGCGCCGGATTCTCTCGCGATTCTCGGTGCGCCGGGTGCTGGTGGCAAGCTTCCTGCTGGCGGCGTTGCGCTGGCTGTTGCTGGGCTCGTTCGCCGAGTTCCTGTGGGTGCTGCTATTTGCCCAATTGCTGCATGCGGCGACCTTTGGCAGCTTTCATGCGGCGGCCATCCAATTTGTGCAACGCAGCTTCGGGGCGCGCCAGCAAGGCCAGGGCCAGGCCCTTTATGCCGCGCTGGCCGGCACCGGCGGCGCGCTGGGCGCCTTGTATTCCGGGTACAGCTGGAACCAGTTGGGGCCGACCCTGACCTTCAGCATTGCCAGCCTCGCAGCCCTGGCCGCCGCGTGGATCATGGCGCTGCGCTTGCCCGAGGAACGGCCATGAGCCCGGCCCATCATCTGCAGACTCTTACCGCCCGAGGACCCTATTTATGAGCATTCTTTGCGTTTATCACGTTTCTACCCCGGACACCCCGAACAAGGTCCTGACCCACGCTGACGATATTGCCTCGACCCTGGCCGAGCAGGGCGTGGGCTTCGAGCGCTGGTCGGCCAACACCCGTGTCGAAGCCGGCGCCAGTGCGGCCGAGGTGACGGCGGCGTACCAGGAGCACATCGACAGCTGGATGACGGCACACGGCTACGCGCAGGTGGAAGTGTTGAGCGTGAGCCGCGAACATCCGCAACAGGAGGCCCTTGCTGCAAGCCTGCGCGATGAGTATCGCCATGAGGCCGACGAAATCCGCCTGTTCGCCGCCGGGCGTGGGCTGCTCGGCTTGCACATCGACGATTACGTCTACACGCTGCTCTGCGAAAAACATGACCTGTTGCGCATCCCGGCCGGCATGCCGCGCTGGCTTGACCTGGGGGAAGAACCGCGGGTGGTCGCGATCAGCCTGTTCCAGACGGTGTCCGGGGCCGTGGCGCAACGCACCGGCAGTGACCTTGCCCAGGGTTTCCCCGGGCTGGATGATTGACGGTAATTCACTATCTGCAAACTTATTCAATATGCTCAAGTTGGATAAGTTTGTGGGAATGGACTGTATGGTTTGTAAGTTATAGCTATTTGTCTATGGGCTGATGTGTTAATTCCAGGCTTTGTGTAACTCTCCCCTCACTGTGTAAGTTCGTCTGTCAATAGGAGGAGTCCGAATATTGGCGGTGCAAATCAATAAGAGAGGGAGAGGTATGCATGAGCAGCCCAGAGGAGCCGACCCCATCCGTGGAGCCTGCGGCAAACGCGGCCTGTGAACAGCTGGCGTTGCAGGATAAGCCGCTGACGGCCAAGGAGTTGGAAATACTGCGCTGGGCCACGGAGGGCAAGACCGTGTGGGAAATCAGCCGGATCCGATGTGTCTCACAGGCCACGGTGAAGTTTCATTTGCGCAATATCTATTGCAAGTTGCACGTCAATAACCGGGTCCAGGCCGTCAGCGAGGCGATCAAGCGTGGGTTGTGCAATTAAAAAAGGGCCGTGAGGCACAACGGCGTCACGACCCTGGAAAACACAGCGCTACTTATGCCGAGTGGTAGGTCGGCAGGGCAAAACGGTTCTGGCTTTGCAGCATCGAGATCTGCGGCAAGTCACTGGCTTGTTCTGCCAGGTCGCGGCGGATGGCGCTGATGACCCAGGTCAGTTGGTCGGCAGTGTGCAGTTGCTGGTACGAAATCGAGCGCTTGATCTGCTTGCCCTCGGTGTTGCGCAGGGTCAGCAGGATCCCACCGTCAGGGCGCGGTTGGGTGGTGACGTCGTAGTTGGAGAATACAGAAGCAAACTTGTCTTGGATCAGGCTCATGTCTATTGGCTCCATTGGCTCGTGTTGTGCGGCATGGAGTGATAGGTGCAGTGATTGTGCCAGTATTGTGATTTGTATAAATCATTTATAAATCAATAACTTATAAAAAATAGAATTTTTCGGTTTCGTGCAATATGCATGAATGGCCATCGTGCATCCTGCATTTTGCGCTATCGGGCGCTGACCAACGGTACTGACGGCGGGATACAAAACATTGCAAATCCTGCGTGTACAGCCAAGGAATGGCTGGCGTATTTTCCTGCAAGGCATTCAGGAACGGTCCTACACCGTACGAAGGCCCACGGATCATACGAATAATAAGAAAAAGGACTTTTGTGCATGAGCAATCCGAACAGCGAGATGATTACCCTCGGCATGATGTTGCGTAAGGTGCCGACCATTGTCAGGGCTCTGCCACGCCTGGTGCGCGGTATCCGCGTTGCCAATATCACTGACCCCGACCAGCCGTGCGGGCTGGGCTGGACCTTCGAGCAGGCCACCCAACGCAACCCCGAGGGCGCCGCGCTGCTGTACGGCGACCAGGTGCTCAGTTACCGCCAGGCCAACCAGCACGCCAACCGCATCGCCCATCATCTGCAGGCCCAAGGTATTGGCAAGGGCGATGTGGTCGCACTGTTTATTGAAAACCGTCCCGAGCTGTTGCTGGCGGTACTGGCGGTGGCCAAGGTCGGCGGCATCTGCGCCATGCTCAACACCGCGCAGACCCAGGCGGTGCTGGTGCATAGCCTGACCCTGGTCAACCCGGTGGCGATTGTGGTCGGCGCCGAACTGGTCGAGGCCTACGACGCGGTGCGTGAGCAGGTGGCGATTGAGCCGCTGCGCACCTGGTATGTCGCCGATCAACAGGTGACTCCGGTGCCCCGGGGCTATATCGACCTGATGGCCGCCAGCGCGCAGAGTTCGACGGACAACCCGGCCAGCAGCCAGCAGATCTACTTCAACGACCCGTGTTTCTATATCTACACCTCCGGCACCACCGGTTTGCCCAAGGCCGGCATCTTCAAGCATGGGCGCTGGATGAAGTCCTCGGCCAGCTTTGGCACCATCGCTCTGGACATGGGCCCGGACGACGTCGTCTATTGCACGCTGCCGCTGTACCACGCCACCGGGTTGTGTGTGTGCTGGGGCTCGGCGATTGCCGGCGCGTCGGGGTTTGCCATCCGCCGCAAGTTCAGCGCCAGCCAGTTCTGGGACGATGTGCGCAAGTTCAACGCGACCACCCTGGGTTACGTCGGCGAGCTGTGCCGCTACCTGATCGACCAGCCCCCCAGCCCGCGCGACCGCGACAACCGGGTGGTGAAGATGATCGGCAACGGCTTGCGTCCCGGGGTGTGGGGCCCGTTCAAGGAGCGTTTTGGCGTCGAGCATATCTGCGAGCTGTACGCCGCCAGCGACGGTAATATCGGCTTCACCAACGTGCTGAATTTCGACAACACCATCGGCTTTTCCCTGATGCACTGGGCGCTGGTCGACTACGCCCACGACACCTGTGAGCCGATCCGTGGCAGCAATGGTTTTATGCGTGAGGTGGCGAAGGGCGGCCAGGGCCTGCTGCTGGCCAGGATCGACGACAAGGCACCGTTCGATGGCTACACCGACCCGGAAAAGAACCGCAAGGTGGTCTTGAGCGACGTGTTTGAAAAGGGCGATCGTTATTTCAATACCGGCGATCTGTTGCGCAGTATCGGCTTTGGCCATGCGCAGTTCGTCGATCGCCTGGGCGACACCTATCGTTGGAAGGGCGAGAACGTCTCCACCACCGAAGTGGAAAACATCTTTATGCAGCACCCGCAGATCACCGAGGCGGTGGCCTACGGCGTGGAAATCGCCAACACCAATGGCCGGGCCGGGATGGCGGCGATTACTCCGTCCGAATCCCTGGCCAGCCTGGATATGCAGGCATTGCTGCAGTTCGCCCAGAGCCAGATGCCCGCCTATGCAGTGCCGTTGTTCCTGCGGATCAAGGTGAAGATGGAAACCACCGGCACTTTCAAGTACCAGAAGATGCGGCTCAAGGAAGAGGCGTTCGACCCGGCCCGGGTCGGTGATGATCCCCTGTATGCCTGGTTGCCGGGCACTGACGCCTATGTGCCGGTGACCGGGCAGGTGCTGGCGGATATCCAGGGTGGAAAGTATCGCTACTGAGGGTCTGTGATAGCGCCTGACTATCGTGGCGTTCGGCAAAAAAGGGGTGACAGGCGTAGCGCCGCTCGGGAAACTAACGGCCTTACGCCACACCCACAGGGAGCCGCAGATGTCAGATCAAGCCAAAAAAATGACCGAAGAAGAAGCCGCCGAATTTGCCGAGCAGGTCTTCGACGTCGCCCGCCGAGGCGATGCCGCCATGCTGGCCGCGTTGCTGGCCAAGGGCTTGCCGGTCAATCTGCGTAATCACAACGGCGATACCTTGTTGATGCTGGCCGCCTATCACGGGCACGCCGAGGCGGTGAAAGTGCTGCTGGAGTTCAAGGCAGACCCACAGATGGCCAACGACAAGCACCAATTGCCGATGGCCGGCGCGGCGTTCAAGGGCAGCCTTGAGGTGGTCAAGGCGTTGATTGAAGGGGGCACCCCGGTTGACGGCGCCTCAGCCGATGGCCGCACGGCGCTGATGATGGCCGCGATGTTCAACCGCACCGAGATGGTCGAGTACCTGATCAGCGTGGGGGCCAACCCCAAGGCCACGGATGCCCAGGGTGTGACGGCCCTGGTGGCGGCCCAGACCATGGGCGCTGCGGATACGACGGCGCAGCTGCTAAAACTGGTGTAGGCTTTGCGCCCTCAAAATCAGCCTCGCTACAGGATTGCCCATGAACACCGCGCTCGTCGAACTCATCACTAAAATCAGTTCCGGTTGCCTGGGCGACGCCGAGATCGTGCAGATCGCCGACGAGGCCACCCAGGCCTACGCCGATGCCGATGGGTTCCTGGCGGCCAACCCCGATATCAACTACGACGACAGCTTCCCCATCCCCCTGGGCGAGTGGATAGTGGTTGGCAGCCTGCCGGAAACCGTGCTGTTCCAGGCCGATACCTACCAGGACCTGTTCGCCCAGATCGTCGCGTCCTTTGGTCCGGGCGTCGAGTTCAACCTCAAGCCCAAGCAACTGGCCAAGACCGAGGCGCTGACGGCGCTCAATCGTATCCAGATCCAGCTCGGCGCCATGAACCCGGAAAACGGCGGCTACACCCTGATGAACTTCAGCCAGTTGCTCGATGACGAGATCCAGGCGGTGTTGGTGTATGGCAACGACGTGCCACGGGTGCTGGAATTGTGTGCCGAAACCGGGATCAAGGGCGAGCCGTCCCTGGAAGCCCTGCGTATTGCGCTGCACGTGTGAAATAAAACGGAACCCTGGTCAGGGCTGGCTATCCTAAACAGGCAAACCCTCACTTAGGAGCGACACCATGGGTTCCACATTTAATGGCCTGATCGGGCTGATCATCCTGGCGCTGGATATCTGGGCGATTATCAACGTGTTCAAAAGCGGCGCCAGCACCGGGGCCAAAGTGTTGTGGATCCTGTTGATCCTGTTCCTTCCAGTGCTGGGCCTGATTATCTGGGCCATTGCCGGGCCACGGGGGAATGTGCGGATCTGACCCTCATGGGGCACACTCAAATAATGTGGGAGCCCGCTCCCACATTTAATTACGCTGTGTCCTGTAGATTTGTGTGTCGAGATATTCGCTGCACAAAATTTTCACACTTCATCCAAGACAATTCTCCCCGCTTTATTTTCCTGCCACGGCCCGTCTGCGCCGCCAGGAGCCCTGCGCAATGAGTAATCAATAGCGTTGCCGGCGTTGATCGGGCACCATCTGCCCACCGCGTAATACCCTGGACCCTGTGCCTTTATTGGTTGGGGCAGGACGCCGCTGCATTATTTCGCCACTTAAACTTCCAATGGGTCCTCAAACAACATGGCAAACCCGGACGCCCTGAATCAGCAGCGAGCTTCTAATCGCCTGCTGCAACCGACCGTCAAGTCCCACCTGGCCTACACGCTGCTATGCGCGCTGGTCATGATGGTGATGCTCTCTCTGCTGCGCCTGGGACTGTTGGTGTACAACAGCGACATGATGCTCGACACCCCGGCCTCGACCTTCCTTGAAGCGTTCGCCAATGGCCTGCGCATGGACTTGCGCCTGGTGGTGTACCTGAGCATCCCGCTGATCCTGGCCCTGTTCAGCGTGCGCGCCATGGCCGCCCGTGGGTTCTTCCGGCTGTGGCTGACCGTGGTCTCCAGCATCGCGCTGTTCCTGGGCCTGATGGAAATGGACTTCTACCGTGAGTTCCACCAGCGCCTCAACGGCCTGGTCTTCCAGTACGTCAAGGAAGACCCGAAAACCGTGATGAGCATGCTCTGGTACGGTTTCCCGGTGGTGCGCTACCTGCTGGGCTGGGCCGTCGGCACGTTTATCCTGAGCATCGCCTTCAAGGGCGCCGACCGTGCAACACGCCCCCGTGGCCCGTTCAGCGGTGGCACGGTGGGCACCCGCCAGGTCGCGCCGTGGTACAGCCGCATCGCGGTGTTCGTGGTGTGCCTGCTGATCGCCGTGGTCGCCGCGCGTGGCACCCTGCGCCAGGGCCCGCCGCTGCGCTGGGGTGACGTGTACACCACCGACTCGAACTTTGCCAACCACCTGGGCCTCAACGGTACGTTGTCGCTGGTCGGGGCGGCCAAGGCGCGGTTCTCCGAGCACCGCGAGAACGTCTGGAAAGCCACCCTGGAGCAGCCGCTGGCCACCCAGACCGTGCGTGACATGTTGGTGATGCCGGACGAAAAACTGGTGGATGCCGACACCGCCGCCGTGCGCCGTGACTTCACGCCACCGGCCGAGAAGACCCTGGCGATCAAGAACGTCGTGGTGATCCTGATGGAAAGCTTCGCCGGTCACTCGGTGGGCGCCCTGGGCAGTGGCGGCAAGATCACGCCGTACTTCGACGAGCTGACCAAGGAAGGCCTGCTGTTCGACCGTTTCTTCTCCAACGGCACCCATACCCATCAGGGCATGTTCGCCACCATGGCCTGCTTCCCGAACCTGCCAGGCTTTGAATACCTGATGCAGACCCCGGAAGGCAGCCACAAGCTGTCGGGCTTGCCGCAATTGCTCAGTGCCCGTGATTTCGACGACGTGTATGTCTATAACGGCGACTTCGCCTGGGACAACCAGTCGGGCTTCTTCAGCAACCAGGGTATGACCAACTTCATTGGCCGCAATGACTTCGTTGACCCGGTGTTCTCCGATCCGACCTGGGGCGTGTCCGACCAGGACATGTTCAACCGTGGCCTGCAGGAGCTGAAGGCCCGCGAAGGCGGCAAGCCGTTCTACGCCCTGTTGCAGACCCTGTCCAACCACACGCCGTACGCCTTGCCGACGCCGTTGCCGGTCGAGCCGGTCACTGACCGTGGTCGCCTCAACGAGCATTTGACGGCCATGCGCTACTCCGACTGGGCCCTGGGCCAGTTCTTCGAGAAGGCCCGCAAGGAGCCGTACTTCAAGGACACCCTGTTTGTGGTCGTCGGCGACCATGGCTTTGGCAACGAGCAACAGATCACCGAAATGGACCTGGGCCGCTTCAACGTGCCGCTGCTGCTTATCGCTCCGGGCGTGCAGGACAAGTTTGGCGTGCGTGACCACACCGTGGGCACGCAGATCGATATCGTGCCGACCATCATGGGCCGCCTGGGCGGTGAAACCCGCCACCAGTGCTGGGGCCGCGACCTGCTCAACTTGCCGGAAGGCGACAAGGGCTTTGGCGTGATCAAGCCCTCGGGCAGCGACCAGACCGTGGCCTTGCTCACCGCTGACCGCGTGCTGGTACTGCCCAAGGAAATGCCACCCAAACTGTGGCAATACGAACTGGGCGCCAATCCTAGCGGCAAGGTGATCCCGGAGTCGACGGATGAGGCACAACTCAAGCAGAAACTTGAGTCGTTCCTGCAAACCGCCACCAAGAGCCTGCTGGATAACACCGCAGGCGTGGTAGACGGCAAGCCGGACTAATCGCCAGGCAATAAAAAAGAGGCCTTTTCAAGGCCTCTTTTTTTTGCATCTTTTTTCCTGCTTTTTGTAGGAACGATAACTTTATATCTTGCCCAGCAACAACAGAATCAACAGCACCACCAGCACCGTGCCGAGAATACCCGATGGCCCATAACCCCAGTTGCGCGAATGCGGGAACACTGGCAGGCCGCCGACCAGCAGGAGGATCAGGACAATGATGAGAATGAGGCTCATAGTGGGATTTCCTTATGCGTCTTGTAAAAGACTTGATGATTAAACCGGTCATCTAAAACGGCCGCCTTAATCAATCCGACTCCTGCGTTTTGCAGAAAATTCCCTGTTTTTTTAATGTAATTTGGTTGCTGGCTTATTTCCTTTTTAATTGTTGTACGGCCTCGCACTTAGTTTAAAAAAATTGAACTTGCCCCACGCGCCGAGATCCGACCGGGCTTTTGGTTTGCCCCGGGCATTCAGCAACTTGATGGTGCATGGGCCGGTGAATGACCTTCGCTACACTGGCGCGTACTTCTTCCCTGAACCACAAGGCTACTTCCTATGCAAAATTGCATGATGATCACTGGCGCCGGATCCGGCCTGGGTCGCGAAATCGCGCTGCGCTGGGCCCGTGAAGGCTGGCAACTGGCCTTGTCGGACGTCAGCGAACCGGGCTTGCAGGAAACCCTCGCCCAGGTGCGCCAGGCCGGTGGCGACGGGTTTATCCAGCGCTGTGACGTGCGCGACTACAGCCAGCTCACGGCCTTGGCCCAGGCCTGCGAGGTCAAGCTGGGCGGCATCGATGTGATCGTCAACAACGCCGGGGTCGCCTCGGGTGGGTTCTTTGGCGAACTGTCCCTGGAAGACTGGGACTGGCAGATCGCAATCAACCTGATGGGCGTGGTCAAGGGCTGCAAGGCCTTCCTGCCGCTGCTGGAAAAAAGCCAGGGCCGCATCATCAACATCGCTTCCATGGCGGCCCTGATGCAAGGCCCGGCCATGAGCAACTACAACGTGGCCAAGGCGGGTGTGGTGGCGCTCTCGGAAAGCCTGCTGGTGGAACTCAAGCAGCAGGAGATCGGGGTGCATGTGGTGTGCCCGTCGTTTTTCCAGACCAACCTGCTGGACTCGTTCCGCGGCCCGACCCCGGCGATGAAGGCCCAGGTCGGCAAGCTGTTGGAAAGCTCGCCGATCAGTGCGGCAGACATTGCCGAGTACATCTACCAGCGTGTGGCCGTCGGTGAGTTCATGATTCTGCCTCACGAACAGGGGCGAATGGCCTGGGCCCTGAAGCAGAAAAACCCGCAGTTGCTGTATGACGAGATGACCAGCATGTCGGAAAAAATGCGCGCCAAGGCCCAGTCGGTCAAAGGTTGAGAGATAAACGATATGTTTAAAGCTGATCGGTCCTACTGCTCTATTTGATATTCGTCTGTCAGTAAAACTAACCCTTACCTGTAGGGCTTATCTGTTTGTCTGGCGGCTTATTGATGGATCGTAGGCTCGGGAGCAAGGTCGATGTCCAGTCACTTCCAAAGGACAAACACCATGCTGGTACTTAGCCGCGCAGTAGACGAAATCATTTCCATCGGCGATCACATCACCCTGCGGATCCTGGAGGTCAACAACCTCCAGGTGAAACTCGGCGTGCAAGCCCCGGCAGAGGTCAATGTGCACCGGGCGGAGATCTACGAAAAAAACCGCAACCGGCAGGGCCAGTCGGTGCCCGTGGCCAACCCTTAGTCGAACAGGTGCTTGGGCACATCGTGCTTGAGCATCAGTTGGCACTGTTCACTCTCGGGGTCGAAAACGATCAGCGCCTGGCCCTTGGTCAACGCCTGGCGCACACGCAGTACGCGGGTTTCCAGGGGGGTGTCGTCGCCATTGTCGGTGCCGTCGCGGGTCACGAAGTCCTCGATGAGGCGGGTCAGGGTGTCGACTTCAAGTGCATCGTAGGGAATCAGCATACAAGCCTCAAATGGTGGATCCCGGCGATCCTACTGTGCCGGGATCATAGTTGCCAGCCTCAGGGTTTGTGCCCCACCAGGCTGTCCACCGAAGGCACACGGGTATCGCTCTCCATTTGCGTGTCGTGCTCCAGTTGATGGCTGAAGCGGTCCAGGGAGCCCTGGGCCGGTTGCGCATCGCTGGCAAACACCGGCGGGCTGAGGATGTAGGCGCCCAGCAGGCGGCTCAAGGCCGCGAGGCTGTCGATATGGGTGCGCTCGTAACCGTGGGTCGCATCGCAACCGAAGGCCAGCAGCGCGGTGCGGATATCGTGGCCGGCGGTGACGGCCGAATGGGCATCGCTGAAGTAATAGCGAAACAGGTCACGCCGTACCGGCAGGTCGTGATCCGCCGCCAGGCGCAGCAAGTGCCGCGACAGGTGATAGTCGTAGGGGCCGCCGGAATCCTGCATCGCCACGCTGACGGCATGTTCGCTGGAGTGCTGGCCGGGAGCGACCGGGGCAATGTCGATGCCGACGAATTCGCTGACATCCCAGGGCAGTGCTGCGGCTGCGCCACTGCCGGTTTCTTCGGTGATGGTGAACAGCGGGTGACAGTCGATCAGTAGGGGTTCGCCACTGTCGACGATGGCCTTGAGCGCCGCCAGCAGGGCGGCGACCCCGGCCTTGTCATCCAGGTGGCGGGCACTGATATGGCCGCTTTCGGTGAATTCCGGTAGCGGGTCGAAGGCCACGAAGTCACCGACGCTGATCCCCAGGGAATCGCAATCGGCGCGGGTGGCGCAGTAGGCATCCAGGCGCAGTTCGATATGGTCCCAACTGATTGGCAGTTCATCCACGGCGGTGTTGAACGCGTGCCCGGAGGCCATCAGTGGCAGGACGCTGCCACGGATCACGCCATGGTCGGTGAACAGGCTCACGCGGCTGCCCTCGGCAAAACGGCTGGACCAGCAGCCCACCGGGGCCAGGCTCAGGCGGCCATTGTCCTTGATCGCCCGCACGGCGGCGCCGATGGTGTCCAGGTGCGCGCAAACCGCGCGGTCCGGGCTGTTTTGCTGGCCCTTGAGGGTGGCGCGGATCGTGCCGCGCCGGGTCATCTCAAAGGGGATGCCCAGTTCTTCCAGGCGCTCGGCGACGTAGCGCACGATGGTGTCGGTAAACCCGGTGGGGCTGGGGATGGCGAGCATTTCCAGCAGTACTTTCTGCAGGTAGTTGAGATCCGGTTCGGGGAGGGGTT
Source organism: Pseudomonas sp. GW821-FHT01D09 (assembly GCF_059422465.1). Lineage (NCBI taxonomy): Bacteria > Pseudomonadati > Pseudomonadota > Gammaproteobacteria > Pseudomonadales > Pseudomonadaceae > Pseudomonas > Pseudomonas sp. GW821-FHT01D09. Next base: position 43,684 of record NZ_JBWKWY010000026.1, on the reverse strand, counting down.
GGGTCATGGAAACTCCTGATGAGTTGAGGGCCGCATGATCGTTCCCACGCTTCGCGTGGGAATGCCTCAAGGGACGCTCCGCGTCCGCTCTGGTGACGCGAAGCGTCACTGGCTGCATTCCCACGCGGAGCGTGGGAACGATCATTGAGGGGCTGGGGTATTTGTTGGCCGGGCCGGCCTCATCGCAGGCAAGCCAGCTCCCACCTTTAAATGTGTTCACACATCAACATGTGGGAGCGGGCTTGCCCGCGATGAGGCCCGTCCAGACAGCTCATGTCTCAAGCCGTGGTTTGGCTGTGGGGAAACAACAAATCCACAAAGCGTTCCGCCGTGGGCTGCGGTTCATGGTTGGCCAATCCTGCGCGCTCATTGGCTTCGATAAATACGTACTCCGGTTGGTCGGCGGCCGGCACCATCAGGTCCAGGCCCACCATGGGAATGTCCAGGGCCCGTGCCGCCCGCACCGCTGCATCCACCAGCGTTGGGTGCAGGATCGCCGTGACATCCTCCAGGCAACCCCCGGTGTGCAGGTTGGCGGTACGCCGCACCGCCAGCACTTCGCCCGCAGGCAGGATGCTGTCGTAGTCGTAACTCGCTGCCTTTAAGGTGCGCAGGGTTTCGTCGTCCAGGGGGATCCGGCTTTCGCCATCGGTGGCCGCCTGGCGTCGGCGGCTTTGCGCCTCGATCAAGGCGCCGACGCTGTGTTTGCCATCACCGATCACCTGCGCCGGGCGCCGGATCGCGGCGGCCACCACGTCAAAGCCGATCACCAGGATGCGCAGGTCCAGGCCCTCGTGGAAGCTCTCCAGCAACACCCGTGCGTCGAACCGACGCGCCGCTTCAATAGCGCCTTGCACCTCTTCGAGGGTGCGCAGGTCCACGGCCACGCCTTGACCTTGCTCGCCGTCCAGCGGCTTGACCACAATGCGCTGGTGCTCGTCGAGAAACGCCAGGTTGTCGTCGGCGCTGGCCGCCAATTGTTGCGACGGCAATTTCAAACCGGCGGCGCTCAAGACCTTGTGGGTCAGGCTTTTATCCTGGCACAGGGTCATGCTGATGGCGCTGGTCAGGTCGCTCAACGACTCGCGACAACGCACCCGGCGCCCCCCATGGCTGAGGGTGAACAACCCGGCGGCGGCATCGTCCACCTGCACATCAATCCCGCGCCGGTGCGCTTCTTCGACAATGATCCGCGCATAGGGATTAAACCCCGCCTGCGGCCCCGGCCCAAGGAACAGCGGCTGGTTGATGCCGTTCTTGCGCTTGATGGCAAAGGTGGTGAGGGGACGGAAGCCGAGCTTGGCGTAGAGGCTTTTCGCTTGGCAATTGTCATGCAATACCGACAGGTCCAGGTAACTCAGGCCACGGCTCATAAAGTGCTCGATCAGGTGGCGCACCAGCACTTCGCCGACGCCCGGCCGCGAGCATTGCGGGTCTACGGCCAGGCACCAGAGGCTGCTGCCGTGTTCCGGGTCATGGAAGGCCTTCTGGTGATTGAGGCCCATGACGCTGCCGATCACCGCGCCGCTGTCTTCATCCTCGGCCAGCCAGTACACCGGGCCGCCCTGGTGGCGCGGGGTCAACAGGCTGGCATCCACCGGCAACATGCCGCGCCCCTGGTACAGGCGATTGACCGCCTGCCAGTCGGCTGCGTTCTGCACCCGGCGAATGCGAAAGCCGCGAAATACCCGGGTCGCCGGGCGGTAGTCGGTGAACCACAGGCGCAAGGTGTCGGAGGGGTCGAGGAACAACTGTTGTGGATCAATCCCGAGGATCTGCTGGGGCGCGGCCACATACAGTGCGATGTCGCGCTCTGCGGGCTGCTCGTTGAGCAACTCCAGGGCCAGGCTCGCCGGGTCGGGGAAGGTATGGCCAATCAACAGCCGGCCCCACCCACAATGCACGGCAATCGGTTGCGTGCTGGGTTCGCTGCCGTCTTCGGCCAGGCGCGCTTGCAGGCGCTCGTAGGACGGCGCCTGGCCGCGCAGCAGGCGTTGGCTGTAGGTCGTGGCGTGAGGTTTCATCAATCAGATTCCTTGTTCGCTGAGCCATAGGTTCAACGCTGCCAGTTGCCACAGTTTGGAGCCGCGCAGCGGCGTCAGTTGCCCCTGGGGGTCAGTGAGCAGGCGGTCGAGCATCGCCGGGTTGAACAGGCCCCGATTTTGGCTTGGGTCCAGCAGCAGGTCGCGCACCCAGTTCAGGGTATCGCCCTGCAAGTGCTTGAGCCCGGGCACCGGGAAGTAGCCTTTCTTGCGGTCGATCACCGCGCTGGGGATCACCCGGCGCGCGGCCTCCTTGAGCACCTGCTTACCGCCGTCCGGCAGCTTGAATTGGCCCGGCACCCGCGCCGACAACTCCACCAGGCGGTAGTCGAGGAATGGCGTACGCGCCTCCAGGCCCCAGGCCATGGTCATGTTATCCACACGCTTGACCGGGTCGTCCACCAGCATCACCGTGCTGTCCAGGCGCAGGGCCTTATCCACTGCGGCCTCGGCGCCAGGTTGGGCGAAATGTTCGCGCACAAAGTCGCCGGCCGCGTCATGGGCGGTCAGCCATTGCGGGGTGACGGTCGCCGCATAATCGTCGTAGCTGCGGTCGAAAAAGGCCTCGCGGTAAGCCGCGTAAGGGTCGCTGGCGCCGTCCACCTGCGCATACCAGTGGTAACCGGCGAACAGCTCATCGGCGCCCTGGCCGCTTTGCACCACCTTGCAATGCTTGGCCACTTCCCGCGATAGCAGGTAGAAGGCAATGCAGTCATGGCTGACCATCGGCTCGCTCATGGCGCGGAAGGCGGCCGGCAGTTGCTCGATGATCTCGCTTTCAGCGATGCGCAGTTGATGGTGCTGGGTGCCGTAATGCCGGGCGATCAGGTCGGAGTACTGGAACTCATCGCCACGCTCGCCGCCGGCATCTTCAAAGCCGATGGAGAAGGTCGCCAGATCCTGCACGCCGACTTCACGCAACAAGCCCACCAGCAGGCTCGAATCCACACCGCCGGACAGCAGCACGCCCACCTCCACCGCCGCGCGTTGGCGAATGGCCACGGCCTGGCGGGTGCTGTCGAGCACGCGGTCGGTCCAGTCTTGCAGGGTCAGGTGTTTTTCATCGTCATGAGGGCCGTAGGGCAGGGTCCACCAGGTTTTCTGCTCGGTGTTGCCATCGGCGTCGATACGCATCCAGGTGGCCGGCGGCAGTTTTTCGATGCCCGACAGCAGGGTGCGCGGGGCCGGCACCACGGCGTGGAAATTCAGGTAGTGATTGAGCGCCACCGGGTCGAGCCGCGGGCTGATATCGCCGCCCTTGAGCAGCGCCGGCAACGCTGAGGCAAAGCGCAGGCGCTGGCCGGTGCGCGACAGGTACAACGGCTTGACGCCCAGGCGGTCGCGGGCGATGAACAGGCGCTGGCTGTCGCGCTCCCAGATGGCCAGGGCAAACATGCCGTTGAGCTTGGGCAGCAAGGCTTCGCCCCAGGCGTGATAGCCCTTGAGCAGCACCTCGGTGTCGCCGTCCGAATAGAAGGCGTAGCCCAGGGCTTCAAGCTCGCTGCGCAGTTCCGGGAAGTTGTAGATCGCGCCGTTGAAGGCCAGGGACAGGCCCAGTTGGGCGTCGACCATCGGTTGGGCCGAGCCGTCCGACAGGTCCATGATTTTCAGGCGTCGATGGCCCAGGGCAATTGGCCCCTGGGCGTGGAAGCCCCACGCGTCAGGTCCGCGTGGCGCCAGGTGATGGGTGATTCGTTCCACCGCTGCCAGGTCGGCAGGTTGATGATTGAAACGCAATTCTCCAGCTAATCCGCACATAAATTCCTTACCGGTTTTTCCGTTGGGGAGGGGTAAAAAGGCACGCGCCAAAACGGCGGGTACCCAGGGACTGACCCCAGGGCTGCGCAGGGAGTTTTAGATCAATACGTTATATGGCAAACAGCCGCCCCCCTTCGCGACAGACCCTGCGGCCGGTGCGGCGCGGGGGAAAAGGGCGGTAATTAGCTCAAGATCATATGCAAAGAGTGGGGCATTGCCCTGGGCAAACCTGCAGCTATTTGAACCCTTCTGAAGGGCGGGTGGGTTTAGTGTGTGGCGGCATTGTTCAACGCGATTAAGGAACGTTGCGAATGACGCAAACCGCTGATTTGAGCCAGGTACTCGCGCCTGTGGCTCAGGATGATGTGATGAAGGGGCTGCTGAGTATCACCGGCGATCTGGACAAGGCGCAGGTGTTGCATGACACCCTGCCGGCCTGGTTGATCAAAGCTGACTCCCAGGTGCTCCAGGCCATTGAGCAGGCGTATGCCGACAGCGAGGCCCCCCGGGAAACCCTGCAACGGCTGTTGAGCCGTTTGATCCCCCTCGACCGGTTTTGTCGCGAACGGCTCAAGGCCTTTCTGGTCGCCCAGGGCTATGCCCACCTGGATATTGAGCACGACTCGCTGGAGCTCCCCAGGCGCAGTTTCAGCGGTGTCAACCCGGACCTTGGCGGCATGCTGATCGAAACGGTGGTCCTGGAGAAGCACAGCCTGCTGCAGGCGGCCATGCAGAACTTTTCCCAGTCGGGGGCCGAGCCGGCAGGCATACCGATCAATGCCGTGGTGCGGGTGGGCGCCCAGCGCAGGATTGCCCGGGATATCAGCGCCCAGGCCTTTATCGGCTACTGCCGCGAGCTGAACCTGGGGGCGGCCTATCAAGCCCATGTGCGCGAAGTGTTCAAACTGGCGGACCTGGAGCACGGCTATAGCCCTGTGGTGAAGGAGGTCGGCCATACCCGGTGCCTGGATATGCTGCTGGACTTGCATATGGCCCATGCCAAGGGCGATATCGATCAACCGACCTATACGTTGTTGCTCGGCCTGGTCCGGGCGGATATGCCCGCCAGCGACCCCCAGCCATTGTGGTTCAACGGCCAACCGCTGACCTGGCAAGGCCTGAAGATCGATGGGGCTTGCCTGTGGGGCGTGCTGGTGTTTTCCAGCGCCTCCGCCGAGGGATTCGCCAGCGGCCCGATCGTGGTGTACATGCCCAATGAGCCCGTACGCCCGTGGTATCGCTATGAGTCACAGGAGCATTTCAAGCTCTACCTTGGCCTCAAGCTCCATGTGAGTACGTATCGAACCTTCTTCATGGGCTACCTGGATGAGTCCGAGCGTTTCGGTTTTTTCGAGCGTTTTGAGAAATACAATCTTCTGGTGCGCGTGGAGTCGCTAGCGGTGACGGGCAACTTCTCGACGTTCTTTTTTAATGCCTGTGTCGGGAAAATCCAGCTCGATGCCCGTGTGTTGGCGGTTCCCAACGCCCAGGCCGATGACGAGGCACGCCAGCAACGCATCCAGGACTACCTGGACGCTGGCTTGACGGTGCTCAACGTCGCCGCGTTAGTGGTGCCGGTACTGGGGCAACTGATGATGGGCGTGGCGGTGGGGCAGCTTCTTGGGGAAGTGTTCGACGGGGTGGATGACTGGACACACCAGGACCGGCTGGGGGCCCTAAGGCACCTGGCGAACATCGCCGAAAGCCTCGCCGCCATGGCGTTGTTCGCGGCGGGTACCAAAGTGGTGGGCCGGCTGTGGAGAAGCACGCCGCCGGCCTCGGGTTTTTATGGCCGCCTGGAAGCCGTGCGCATGCCGGACAAAACCACGCGCCTATGGCGTAGCCGTAGCGAGCCGTATCGCCACAGCGTCTCGCTCGAGGGGATCGTTGCCAGTCCCCGTGGCGTCTACCAGGCCAATGGCCAGTCCTATGTCAAGATCGACGGTTCGATCTATTCGATAGTCTTTGATGCGTCCACCGGCCGCTGGCGGGCCCGGCATCCGCAGCGTGATGCCGCGTATCGACCGCCCGTGACCCACAACTATCAGGGTGGCTGGCAGTTCTTGTTCGAGCGCCCGCAAGAGTGGCAGAACCCTGACTATGTGCTGGGCCGGCTGGACCCCAGCCTCAACGCCTTCCCGGCCGGGCATCTGCGGGATATCGCCGCCATCACCGACACGACCTTGCCCCGCCTGCAGCAATTGGCCAGGCAAAACCTGCCACTGCCGGAGCGGTTGCGCGAACGTGCCCTGTGTTTCAAGCAGAACCAGGGGGTTCGCGATCTGATCTGGCAAATGACGCACCAGGCACCGCTCAACGTGTTGACCGCGTATGTGCAGATGTTGGCCCTGCCGCTGATGGAAGGCTGGCCCAAGGGGCGTTTTTTTGAACTGCTGGACGAAGAGGGCTATTTGCTTGAGCGTCATCCCGACACTGCCCCCTTTGACTACGAAGACTTGAGCATCCACATCACCACGCGCCAGATGAGGGACGGGCAGGTCATGTCCACCCTGCTGACTGCCCTCGACCCGCAGGAGACCGCGCGCCTGCTGGGGGGCACCTTTGCGGCCGAGGAGGCGCAAGCGGTGCTGGCGCGGCGCCTTTTGGCCTCACTCAAGAACACTCACCAGGCGGTGTATGAACGGCTGCGTGCGGATGCCGACTTCACCGACCAGAGCGATCACGGCGTGCTCAAGCATCGCTATCCACAATTGCCCCTGGGGGTTGCCTGGGAAGTCATGAGCCAAGCCTCCACCGCCGAGCGTTTGCGTTTGCGCCATAGCGGGCGGGTGCCTTTGCGGATCGCTCAATGGGCGCGCGAGGCCCTGCAACGGTTGGATGAAGACGAGGCCCTGAGCGGTCTGTACTTGCCGGAGCTGGCCACCGAAGCCACTCGGCGCGTGGCGACTGGATTGCTGCGGCGGGTTCCGGGCTGGCCCGAAGACCTGTTGTTGCAGGTGCGCCGTGAGAGCTTGAGAGGCAGCGTCCTCGCCCACGTGGGCAAGGCAAAGGCTGCCACGACCCGCACGGTGGTGCAGTCGGCCCAGGGGTTTCGCGCCTACGATGGGCAGGGCGAGCCACTGGGGGCGATGGCCGATGGGCCGCAAGGGTTCTATGAGGCACTGCTCGACTGTTTGTCTGGCGCCCAGCTCGACGCGTTGCGCCTGCCCGGGAGCGACAGGGCCAGCCAGTTGCGCAATGCCTTGATTGGCAAGGCCCAGGATGAGCGCCGCCGGATTGCCCGCTATCTATGGCCGGAACGGCCGGTGCCCGAGGAGCCTGGCGTGGCGTGCGTGCAAGGCATGCCCGTGGATTCGCCATCCCAGCCGGCAGGCCTGGTGCGCAAGGTGCGCAAACTCTACCCCCTGTTTGATGACCAGCGCATCGCGATCTTTTTGCAGGACCTGGGGAGCGATCAATTGTCGCGTGCCAAAGCCATCCGGGTGCTTGAGCAGCAGTATGAAGCCCTGCATCGGGCGCTGAAGGTGTGGGCCAGGGAGAAGGTGGCGCAGGCGCCGTCGGAGGTTACCGTGCAGGATCACCGCCTGGCACGCCACCAGGCCGTCCAGGCCATTGAGCGCAGTTGGCAATATGCCTCGCTGCTGCCGGACGAGTCCCAGCAGAAAGTGCCGAGCCTTTCCCTTGACGGTATGGCCCTCGGGGCATTGCCGACCCTCCCGCCGGGAGTCCAGTTCGGGCATATCCAGCAGTTGTCATTGCGTAACATGGGGCTCAACGATGATGTTGGCTACTTCCTCAAGCACTTCAAGGGGCTCAAGACCCTGGAACTGACGGATAACCGGGTGACGCGGCTGCCGGAAGTGCTGCAGCAGATGAAGCAGTTACACCGGTTGTACCTGGCCAATAACCAACTGCAACTGACCGAATACACCCGGACCAAACTCGGCGACCTGAAAAACCTGATCACCCTGGACCTGAGCAACAACCCCCTGGTCGACCCGCCGGTGGTGGGCAAGATGTTTGAACTGCGTAGCCTGGTCTTGCGTAACTGCCGGCTTAAAAGCCTGCCGAGCGGTTTTATGCGCATCCCCTACCTGGAGCAACTGGACCTGCGGGAAAATGACATCGCCACCTTGCCCGCCTGGTTGTTCGCCGCGCCACGGCGCAACACCGAAATCATCAACTTGCGGCACAACCCACTGGATGCCCCCAGCCGCCTGCGGTTGAACAACTACCGGGACGCCATTGGCGTGGGCATGGGCTTTGTGGAAGACGACATCGCCAGGCTCAATGAACAGGCGGCCCGGGATCTATGGCTGGGAGATGGGCGAGTGGCCCGCTACCCCGAGAGGATCGAGACCTGGGTGGGGCTCAAGGATGAACCCGGTTCCGATGCGCTGTTCAAGCTCCTGGCCGGCCTGGGCGGAGCTGCCGATACCACTCACGTGCAGGAGGACATGGGCCGTCGGGTCTGGCGGGTACTGGACGCGGCGGCAGCGGATACCCGGCTGCGCGAAGAGATCTTTGAACGGGCGGCCACGCCTTTGAACTGTGACGATGCCGCCGCCGAGAGTTTCAGTAACCTGGAAGTGCTGGTGGAAATTCACGAGGCTTCGCAGCGGGTGGAGGGTGGGCAGGTCACGGCCAAGCCACTCTTGAGACTGGCCCGTGGATTGTTTCGCCTGGACCGTCTGGAACAGATGGCCCGCCGGCACAGCGCCGAGCATCCGATGCTCGACCCACTGGAGGTCAGCCTGGCTTATCGCACGGGGTTGGTGGAGCGCTTCCATTTGCCCGGGCAACCGCGGCATATGCGCTATGCCAGCCTGGGCGGGGTGACCGAGCACATGCTGGAGATGGCTGAAGTGCAATTGAGGGCGGCTGAGCTTTCCCCGCTACTGCTGAGCTATATGGTGAAACTGCCGTTTTGGCGCAGCTATCTGCGACGGACCCATGGCGGTTCGTTCGATACCTTGAACCAGCCTTTTGGCGAGCGCATAGAGGCCGTATGGGCGCAGAGAGAGACCCTGGGCGACGCCGATTATCGCAGCCAGATGGGGCAGATCCAGGATGAGCAGGAAAAGGCGGAGCACACCGAGCTTGAACGCCTGACCAAGGAGGCGTTGAGGCTCGATGAGCTGGGCACCTGCGAGCTGCCCACGGCGGGTTGACGGCCCGCTCACTGAGGTTTCTTGGCCGCGTTGCTGCGGATCAACGCCCGTACGGCGAAGCGGTTTGGGTGACAGGCCTCGGCCACGCTGCGGGGCAGGGGCAGCGGTTCGTTGTCCAGCCACGCGGCCAGCAGTTCGGCGGACAACGGCGCGGTGATCAGGCCCCGTGAGCCATGGCCGCTATTGATATACAGGCCATCGAGCCACGGGCAGGCGGTGTCGGGTGTGTGGCGGGCGTCCTTGCGCAGCGCCCCATAGGCCTGGGCGAATGCCAGGGTGTCGGCCAATGGCCCGACAATCGGCAAATAGTCCGGGCTGGTGCAGCGAAAGGCCGCGCGGCCTTGCAGGGTCTGTGGAGCAAGGCTGTCGGCGCGCAGGCGTTGGGCCAGGTCCGGGGAGATCTCCTGTAGCAGCGCCAGATTCCCGGCATGCTCGGCGGCGGTGGGGGTGAGGTCTTCACAGGTGAAGTCAAAACTGGCGCCCAGGGTGTGCTCCCCCAGGCGGGCCGGCGCGACATAGCCTTCGGCGCACACCACCGTGGCCAAGGCCTGGCTGTCGGCGGTCTGCGGCAAGCGGGTGATCTGCCCGCGAATACGCTTTAACGGCAACTCGGCGCTGGCAGCAAAACGCTTGACGTCAGCCGCGCCGGCCAGCACCACCACGGCAGCGCTGGCCAGCAACCGGTCACCGTCCCAGGCCTGCCATTGCTCGTCGACTTTGCGCAGCTCCAGCACCTCATGATGAACCTGCACCGTGATGCCGGGCTGGCGTGCCTGCCATTGGCAGAAAGCGGGTGGATGCACCCAGCCGCCCTCGGGGAAAAACAGCCCGCCGTGCTCCAGGCCAACCCCGGCCCGGGCCTGGGCCTGGTCCCTGTCCAGCCGGTGCAGCAAGCCCGGGGCAAACGCCTCGGCCAGTTGCGCCTGGCGCTCGGCCTCCCGGGCATTGAAGGCCAGTTGCAGGACGCCACAGCCGTCCCACTCCACCCCCCGTTGCAAGTGCTCCAGCAGGCGCCGGGTATGGCCGAACCCGCTGACAATCATTTGCGACAGCGCGGTGCCATGGGCCGACAGCTTGAGGTACAGCACCCCTTGCGGATTGCCCGAGGCTTCCTGGGCCAGGCCGGCATGGCGCTCCAGCAGGCTGACCTGCCAACCTCGCGCGGCCAGGCTGGCAGCGCTGGTGCACCCGGCCATACCGCCGCCGATCACCAGGGCCCGACGCTCCCCCTTGAGGGCCGTTGGCCTGGCGAACCAGGGCTTGGTGGGGGCCGGTAGCGGTGCGTCGGCCGGCCAGCCGAGAAACTCCCCGCGCAGGATTTCCCATTTGTGGCCGATGCCCGGGGTGCGCTTCATCTTGAACCCGGCAGCATTGAGCAGGCGCCGCACCCAGCCGGTGCTGGTAAAGGTGCTGATGGTCGAGCCCGGGGCCGCCAGCCGCGCCAGTTCGGCGAACAGTTCGGCGGTCCACATGTCGGGGTTTTTCGCCGGGGCAAAACCGTCGAGAAACCAGGCGTCGATCTGTGCATCCAACTGCGGCAGTTGCTCCAGGGCATCGCCGATCAGCAGCGTCAGCGTCACACGCCCGTCAGCCAGGATCAGGCGCTGGAAGCCCTGGTGAATGGCGACGTACTGCGCCAGCAATGGCTCGGCCAACGGCTGGAGCTGCGGCCAGAGGGCGAGGGCGCGTTGCAGGTCGGCATGGCTCAGGGGGTACTTTTCCACACTGACAAAATGCAGGCGCGCCCCCGGCACGGCGTGCTGTTCAAACAGCTGCCAGGCACACAGGAAATTCAAGCCGGTGCCAAACCCCGTTTCCCCGATCACCAGCCGCCCGCCCACCGGCAGCGCGGCAAAGCGTTCTGGCAGGCGGTTCTGTTCGAGGAACACGTAGCGGGTTTCTTCCAGGCCCGACTGGTCGGAAAAATACACGTCATCGAACACCCGCGAGCGTGGGCGTCCCTGGTCGTCCCAGTCGAGCTGGGCATTGGGCTGTACGGGGTTCATGGGCAACTCGGCAGAGACAAGGCGGCCATTCTAGTCGATCCCGGCGGGCAGGGTAGAACCGGGGTGTTAGCCGGCTATTTCATCCATGGAAAATTCCCCGGCAATCGCCCCTGGACCCATCAACAATCGGCGTTAATCCGGCGCCTTGGCACGAGGTATCGTTAAGCGTTCAACCCTAGGCATTAAGGGATATTGCTGATGCAGGTACAGAATGGATTGACCCACACACTCACTCAGTTGACGCAGCAACAGTTGCAAGCGGCCTTGCTGGACATGACGGGGGACCTGGCCAAGGCCGAGGTCCTGCAAAAGCGCTTGCCGGGCTGGATGATCAATGCCCCGCCGGGGGTGCTGGAAGCGCTGGAAAACGATGCCTCGCGGGTCGAAGAGGCGCGCGCAGCGGTTGAGGTGCGATTGAAGCCGCTGCGCTCACTGGATGAGTTTGGCAGCCAGCAGTTGAAGGCTTACTGCCAGGCGCAGTGGCAGGTGACGGTGGACCCGAAAAAGGACCTGTTTGTCCGTGCGACCTACGCCTATGAGAAAGATGTGCTGCCCCTGGCGTATGTGCGCACGGTCACGCTGCAACAGCAGAGTTTGTTGCATATGGCGCTGCAGAACTTTTCGGCGGATGAAGAGCGGGCCGAGCGTTATTCCGGCGAGTCCCGGCTGCAGTCGGGGTCTGCCGCCCAGGCCGTTATCGACATTGCCCCGCATGAGTTCGCCCGAGGCTGCCGGGCCCTGGACCTGGGGCGCTTGTATCAGCAGCATATCCTTGAAGTGTTCGCCCTGGAGGCCGGCGACAGCGACGATCAGGTCGGCGTCAACGGCGTGGCGATCGATATCGGTCGGATGAAAACCCTGGATGTGAAAATCGATGCCCACATCGCCCTGATGCGCGGCGATATCAGCCCGAATGCCTACAGCCTGGTGTGCGCGTTGCTTGACCGCAACATCGACCCGGCGCAGGCCAAAGACCTGTTGTTTCAGGGGCGCCCGGTGCTCTGGCAAGGCCTGAATGCCCTCGATTGTTGCCTGTGGAGCGTGGTGGTGTTCTCGGGCCGGCCGATTGCGCAATACCCGCAGGAGCCGTGTGTGGTGTATATGCCCAATGAGCCGTTGCGGCCGTTCTTTGAGTACCCCTCGCTCAATGACTTCAAGGTCTACCTGGACTTGAAGCTGGAGGTGGCCAGCTACCGCACCTTCTTTACCGGGTACCTGGGCGTGGTGGACCGGGTCGGGTTCTTCACCCGGTTTGAGCAGCACCGCACCCTGGGGGTGCTGGAGGCCAGGCCCATCACGGTCAGCCTGGCCCAGCATTTTTTCAGCACCTACGTGGGCAAGCTGCAAATTGACGCACGCACGCTGGCGGTCCCGGTGGTGGATGTGGACGAGGAGGTCCGCCAGCAGCGCTGGCAAGCGTACCTGGAGGCCGGGTTGACGCTGCTCAACCTGGCCGCGTTTGTCGTCCCGGCCTTGGGCCTGTTGATGACGGGGGTGGCCATCGGGCAGCTGCTCGGCGAGGTGTATGAGGGCATTGAGGACTGGCGCCGGGGTGACAGGGACGAGGCGCTGAAGCAGTTGGGGTTGGTGGCGGAAAACATCACCTCGATGGTGTTGTTTGCCACGGGGGCCAAGGTGGTCGGCAAGGTATTGAAGCGTACCCGCCAGGGCTTGAATAACTACTTCCAGGCACTGGAGGCTGTCCGTTCGAGTGATGGCAGCCCACGGTTATGGCGCCCGGATGTGCGCCCGTATACCCATGACCAGGGCCTGCTCGATAACGGGGTGATGGATGCCCAGGGTGTCTATACCGTGGGCGGTCATTCCTACATAAAAGTGGGGGGCTTTGTGCATCAGGTAGCCTTTGACGCGAAACTGGGGCAGTGGCGGGCCAATCACGCGACGCGGCAGACGGCCTATCGCCCGGCAGTGCTGCACAACGGCGAGGGGGCCTGGCGTTTTGCATTTGAAAAGCCGCACGAATGGGACGACCAGGACTACCTCTTTTCGCGCCTGGAACCCACCAGTCGTTACCCCGCGCTGGAGTCGCGCAAGTTGCGACTGGTCCGCGACATCCTGGACCAGCCTTATCGTTGGGGATACCACCTGGCCCAGGAATGCCTGCCCTTTCCCGCGCGGTTTCGCGATCTGTATGAGCGCTTTCGCCTGGAGCAGTCCATTCGCGACCTGATCTGGCTGCTGGAGCGGGGGGTGTACCTCAACGCCGACAGCGCCACCGTGCAGATGCAGGCCTTGCCCCTGTTGCCGGGCTGGCCCGAGGGGTACTGCTTCGAGGTGCAGGGCTCCCGGGGCGAGTTCAAGGCGCGTTATCCCGCCAGTGGGCCCGTGGGCGATGGTCATCAGCGCTTGACCCTCACTGAACAGGCGGTGAATGAGGGGCAAGTGTTTGATGTGCTGCTGTCCCGGCTCGACCAGCAACAAAAGATCGGCCTACTGGGGGCGGCGGTGGCCGCCACTGAAGAGCACGCGGTGTTGGCGCGTCGGCTGCTCGCCTCCCTCAAGGCTGACCGCAAGCCCCTGTTCGAGCGGTTGTATCAGGCGTATGACGCACCGGTGCCGCCCGAGTGGGAGGTGCTGCGCAAGACCTATCCACACTTGCCATGCACGGTGATGCGCGAATTGCTGGCGCAGGCTTCTTCGGTGGAGTGGCAGGCGCTGCGCGAGCATCAGCGTGTACCCATGGCGCTGGCCGAGTCGGTACGCCAGGCCCTCGCACGGCAACGCCTGGATCGTGCCCTGGCCGGTTTCGAGCTGCCGGAGTTGGCCGGCCCCGACACGCAGTGCGTTGCCGTTCGGATGTTGCCGCGGGGCGAGGGCTGGGATAACGCGCTGCGGTTGGAGTTGCGCGAGGATTCGCCGCAGGGCGCCTTAGTGGCGCTGGGGGCGATCGAGGGGGCCGGCGTGCGGCGGGTGGTCGTCAGGTCGGCGGCCGGTTTTACAGCGTTCGATGGCAACGGTGTGAGCCTGGGACCTGCCCGCACAGGCCCGGATGGGCTGTTCGAGGCGCTGGCAGACACGCTGCAAGAGGCGCAGCGCCAGGCCCTGGGTTGGCCTGCCGCCGAGGGCGAACATGGCTGGCGATTGCGGCGTGTGCTGGCCGCCCGGGCGCAAAGTGAGCGTGAGGTGGCCGCGCAGGCATTGACCGATAAGGTTCGTGAACCGCTGGCTATGCAAACCCCTTGTCGGCTGGCGGACTCGCCCACAGGCTCGCCGGCCCATTCGGGGCCGCTGGTGCACAAGGTGAAAAAGCTCTATCCGCTGTTCACTGACGCCCAAGCCGCTGAGCTGTTGATGGCTTGCGGTGCCGATGAGCTGTCCCGGGCCAAGGCCGTCGAACGTATGACCACAGACCTTGAGCACCTGCGGGCCATTCTCAAACATTGGAAGAGCAACACCGGTGAACTGCAGCACCAACCGGGCTTCAGGGATATCCATCGCAGCCGCCAGCTCGTGGCCGAGCGCATCGAGGCCTGCTGGCGGCGCCAGAGCTTTGTCCTCGACGAGTATCAGGTGTCCGTGGCCGGCCTGACCCTGGACGGGATGCGTGTGGGCTCGCTGCCGAACCTGCCGCCCCAGATTCGCTTCGATCATGTGCGGCATTTGTCACTCAAGAACATGCGGCTGGGCGACGACGTGGCTTATTTCCTGAAGTGTTTCAAGGGCCTGCGCCGCCTGGACCTGGACCGCAACCGGCTGACCCGGCTGCCCGAGTACTTCTCGCGGATGCCCGAGCTCGACAGTTTGTCGCTGCCCCGCAACCAACTGGCGCTGACCGAGTACACCCGGCGCAAACTGGCCGACCTGAGCACCTTGCGTCTGCTGGACATGAGCCACAACCCGGTGGGCGGGCACCTGGATGTCAGCAACATGCGCGAGCTGCATACGTTGCTACTCCAGGACAGCCGGATAACCGACGTGCCCAGCGGGCTGGGACGCTTGGCCTATCTGGACCAGGTGGACCTGCGCGACAACTGGATCACGCTTTTGCCCGAATGGCTGTTTCGCGCTACCCGTAGTTTCAGCCAGGCGATCAACCTGGGCGGCAACCCGTTATCCGTTTCGACGGTGACGGCCCTCAGTCGCTACCGTGAGGAAGTCGGTATCGGCATGGGCTATGTGGATGACGATCGACCCCGCGCCACCGAGTTGAAAGCCCGGGCGCTCTGGTTGCCGGACGAAGTGGCCAACCGCAATGCCATAAGGCGCGGGATCTGGGCCAACCTGCGCGATGACAGCGAATCGGCACCGCTGTTCGGGTTGCTTGCCCAATTGTCCGGGACCGCCGACAGCCGTCACGTGCGCGAGGATTTGAGCCGCCGGGTGTGGGAGGTCCTGCAATCGACCCATGACAGCGTGGAACTGCGCGAACAGGTCTTTCAACTGGCGGCCCACCCAGTGAACTGTGCAGACGGGGCGGCGGATATTTTCAGTCAGATGGAAGTGCTGATGGAGGTCGAGAAGGCGACCCAGCAGTCCAGTCACCGACAGGGCAGCCCCGGGGAGCTATTGAAACTGGGTCGGGGCCTGTTCCGTCTCAGTGAGCTGGAAAAAATTGCGCTGACCTACGCCAGGGAACATGCCAGCGAAGACCCGCTGGAAGTCAGCCTGGCCTTTCGGGTGGGCTTGGCAAAAGTCCTGGAACTGCCGGGGCAGCCCAAGCATGCGCAGTATGTGGAGTTTGCCAATGTGACCAACGAGGGGCTGGAGGTTGCGCACTCCCAGGTCCGTACGGCGGAGTTGTCCCCGTCGCTCTTGCGTTTCATGACCCAGTTGACGTTCTGGAAGACCCACCTCAAGCAACAGTTTCCCGCGACGTTCCTGGCGGCGACGGAGCCCTTTGATGTGCAGCAACAATTGCTCTTTGAAAACAGCCAGAACCTCACCGACGGTGAATACCTCGCGCAAATGGAAGCCCTGCGTGCGCCTCGCCGGCAGGCTGTCAGCGAGGTGGTGGAGCGCCTCACCCAACAGATGATGAAGCACCAGGACCTGGGGATATGCCATGTGCCCGAGGGCTGAGCCATTGATCCACGGCAAGGGCTTGGGAATTCCTTGCCCGCCGCGCTGCCCAATCCGCTAGTCTTGGTCCATCTTGGAAGGGAGTCGCCCATGTTTGAATCTGCCGAAATCGGTCACACCGTCGACAAGGACACTTACGAGGCGCAAGTCCCGGCCTTGCGTGAAGCGTTGCTGGAAGCGCAGTTCGAGTTGCACCAGCAGGGGCGCTTCCCGGTGATCGTGTTGATCAATGGCATTGAGGGCGCCGGCAAGGGCGAAACCGTCAAGTTGCTCAATGAATGGATGGACCCGCGCCTGATCGAGGTGCGCACCTTTGACCAGCAGACCGACGAAGAACTGGCCCGCCCGCCGGCCTGGCGCTACTGGCGGCAGTTGCCGGGCAAGGGGCGCATGGGGGTGTTCTTCGGCAACTGGTACAGCCAGATGTTGCAGGCGCGGGTCCATGGCCAGATCAAGGATGCGCGCCTGGACCAGGCCATCGCCGGGGCCGAGCGCCTGGAGCAGATGCTGTGCGATGAAGGGGCGCTGATCTTCAAGTTCTGGTTTCACCTCTCCAAGAAGCAAATGAAGGCGCGGCTCAAGGCCTTGCAGGACGACCCGCTGCACAGCTGGCGCATCAGCCCGCTGGACTGGCAGCAGTCCGCGACCTACGACAAGTTCGTGCATTTTGGTGAGCGCGTGCTGCGCCGCACCAGCCGTGACTATGCACCCTGGCATGTGATCGAAGGGGTGGATGCCAACTACCGCGGGCTGACCGTGGGCAAGATCCTCCTCGAAGGCCTGCAAAATGCCCTGAAGGCGCCCAAGGCCAGGGCCAGCGGGATCCAGCCGGCACCCTTGCCGTCGTCGGTGGACCAGATAAGCCTGCTCGACAGCCTGGACATGACCCAGCGCCTGGAAAAGGACGACTACGAGGAACAGCTGATTACCGAGCAGGCCCGGTTGTCGGGCCTGCTGCGCGACAAGCGCATGCGCAAGCACGCCCTGGTCACCGTATTTGAAGGCAACGATGCGGCGGGCAAGGGCGGGGCGATCCGCCGTGTGGCGGCCGCGCTGGACCCGCGCCAGTACCGCATCGTGCCGATTGCCGCGCCCAGCGAAGACGAACGTGCCCAGCCTTACCTGTGGCGGTTCTGGCGGCAGATCCCGGCACGGGGCATGTTCACTGTGTTCGACCGCTCCTGGTATGGCCGCGTGCTGGTGGAGCGCATCGAGGGCTTCTGTACCACGGCCGACTGGATGCGCGCCTACGCCGAGATCAACGATTTCGAGGAGCAACTACGCGATTCCGGGGTGATCGTGGTCAAGTTCTGGCTGGCCATCGACAAGCAGACCCAGCTGGAGCGCTTCCAGGCCCGCGAAGAAATCCCGTTCAAGCGCTTCAAGATCACCGAAGACGACTGGCGCAACCGTGACAAGTGGGATGCCTACCGGGCGGCGGTGGGGGACATGGTGGATCGCACCAGCACCGAGATCGCGCCCTGGACCCTGGTGGAAGCCAACGACAAGCGCTGGGCGCGGGTCAAGGTGTTGCGCACCATCAACCTGGCGCTGGAAGCGGCGTTCGCCAAGTCCGACAAACACGATAAAAAGAAGAAGCACAAATAGCGCCATGCTTTTGCATACGCCAGGTGAATGATTGTCGCGGTCACCCGGCGCTGGATCTATCCTCGATCTGTCTCCCAACAACGACAAGATTGAGGTAGCCCATGCGTGAAGTAGTGATCGTCGACAGCGTGCGAACCGGCCTGGCCAAGTCCTTTCGCGGCAAGTTCAACCAGACCCGCCCCGATGACATGGCCGCGCATTGCGTCAACGCCCTGCTGAGCCGCAGCGGCATCGACCCGGCCAGTGTCGAGGATTGCATTGTCGGCGCCGGCTCCAACGAAGGCGCCCAGGGCTACAACATCGGCCGTAACGTGGCGGTGCTGTCGCGCCTGGGCACCGGCACCGCCGGCATGACCCTCAACCGCTTCTGCTCCTCGGGGCTGCAGGCGATTGCCATTGCGGCCAACCAGATTGCCTCGGGGTGCAGCGACATCATTGTCGCCGGTGGCGTCGAGTCCATCAGCCTGACCATCAAGAGCGTGAATACCGACCACCTGATCAACCCGTTGCTCAAGGAGCAGGTGCCGGGCATCTATTTCCCCATGGGCCAGACCGCCGAGATTGTCGCCCGCCGCTATAACGTCAGCCGCGAAGAACAGGACCTGTACGCCCTGCAAAGCCAGCAGCGCACCGCCCAGGCCCAGGCCGACGGGTTGTTTGACGATGAAATCGTGGCCATGGCGGTCAAGTACAAGGTCGAGGACAAGAACAGCGGTGATGTGCAAATTCTCGATGGCGTGGTCGACCGCGACGACTGCAACCGCCCGGACACCACCCTGGCCAGCCTGAGCGGGCTCAAGCCGGTGTTTGCCGAGGACGGCTCGGTGACGGCGGGCAACTCCTCGCAATTGTCCGATGGCGCGTCGATGACCTTGGTGATGAGCCTGGAAAAAGCCCTGCAACTGGGGCTCAAGCCCAAGGCGTTTTTCCGTGGCTTTACCGTCGCCGGCTGCGAGCCGGACGAGATGGGCATCGGCCCGGTGTTCTCGGTGCCCAAACTGCTCAAGGCCCGTGGCTTGCAAGTGGCGGACATCGACCTGTGGGAACTCAACGAGGCGTTTGCGTCCCAGTGCCTGTATGCGCGCAATCGCCTGGAGATCGACAATGCCCGCTACAACGTCAATGGCGGCTCGATTTCCATCGGCCATCCGTTCGGCATGACCGGCTCGCGGCAGGTGGGGCATCTGGTGCGTGAGTTGCAACGGCGTAACCTGCGCTACGGCATCGTCACCATGTGCGTGGGCGGCGGGATGGGGGCGACCGGGTTGTTCGAGGCTGTGCGCTGATCTATAAAACACAGCAGATCAAATGTGGGAGCGGGCTTGCCCGCGATAGCGGTGTGTCAGTCACAGTTGCATTAACTGATCCACCGCCTTCGCGGCGATGCGGCGACCCGACAAGCCCGCTCCCACAGTTGATTTGTGGTGTGCCGGATAAAAAACTTCGCCAAGGTTTACCCACATCCCCCTAGAATGCGGGCTCCTCTACCTCTGGCTCTTGGGGCACTCATGCACATCTCTTCCGGCCGCTGGGTCTACGGCTTATCCCTGACCCTGCTGACCGCGCTGCTCTGGGGCATTTTGCCGATCAAGCTCAAACAGGTGCTGCAGGTGATGGACCCGATCACCGTGACCTGGTTTCGCCTGATGGTGTCCGGCAGTTGCCTGTTCGTCTACCTGGCCGCCGTCAAGCGCCTGCCCAGCCCGAAAGTCCTGGGCAAGCGCGGTGGCTGGCTGGTGGCGATGGCGGTGTGCGGCCTGGTGGGCAACTACGTGCTGTACCTGGTCGGGCTGAAGATGTTGAGCCCCGGCACGGCGCAACTGGTAGTGCAGATGGGGCCGATCTTCCTGATGATTGCCAGTGTGTTCCTGTTCAAGGAGCGTTTCAGCCGAGGGCAGGGCATGGGCCTGCTGGTATTGATCATTGGCTTTGGGCTGTTTTTCAACCAGCGCCTGGCCGAGTTGTTGACGTCCCTGGGCACCTACACCGCCGGGGTGCTGACGATTCTGCTGGCGACCACCATCTGGGTGTTCTATGCCCTGGGCCAGAAGCAATTGCTCACGGTGTGGAATTCGCTGCAGGTGATGATGGTGATCTACCTGTGCTGCGCGTTTTTGCTGCTGCCCTGGGTGCATCCCATGGAGGCGCTGCAACTGAGCCCGTTGCAGGGCTGGCTGTTGCTGGCGTGCTGTTTCAATACGCTGGTTGCCTATGGCGCCTTTGCCGAGGCCCTGGCCCACTGGGAAGCGTCGCGGGTCAGTGCGACCCTGGCGATCACGCCGTTGGTGACCTTTGTCGCCGTGGCGATCGCGGCCTGGTTATGGCCCGACTATGTGCAGGCCGAGCAGATCAACGGCCTGGGGTATGGCGGCGCGGTGCTGGTGGTGCTGGGGTCGGCGTCGGTGGCGTTGGCCCCGTCCTTGATCGCCGGGCTCAAGGCCCGGCGCGCAAGGTTGGCCCACCTTTAGGTCAATGCCCGGCTTCGAGCATATTCTGCGGGCGTACCCACTGGTCGAACTCGGCATCGGTGAGGTAGCCCAGCGCCAGTGCGGCTTCGCGCAGTGTCAGCCCTTCGGCATAGGCTTTCTTGGCAATCTCTGCCGATTTGTCATAGCCGATATGGGGGTTCAGTGCTGTCACCAGCATCAGGCCCCGTTCCAGGTGCGCAGCCATTTGCTCGGCGTCGGGCTCCAGGCCCGCGATGCAATGTTCCTGGAAGTTGCGGCAGCCGTCGGCCAGCAAGCGGATCGACTCCAGCAGGTTGTGGATAATCACCGGCTTGTACACGTTCAACTGCAAATGCCCTTGGCTGGCGGCAATGCCGATGGTCACGTCGTTGCCCAAGACCTGGCAGGCCAGCATCGACAGCGCTTCGCACTGGGTCGGGTTGACCTTGCCGGGCATGATCGAACTGCCCGGCTCATTGGCCGGCAGGCGCACTTCGGCCAGCCCCGCCCGTGGGCCCGAGCCCAGCAGGCGCAGGTCGTTGGCGATTTTCATCAAGGCCACGGCCAGGGTTTTCAGGGCGCCGGACAGGGTGGTCAGCGGCTCATGGCCCGACAGTGCGGCGAACTTGTTGGGGGCAGTGACAAACGGCAGCCCGGACAACGCGGCGATTTCCGCGGCAATCGCCTCGCCAAAGCCATGGGGCGAGTTCAGGCCGGTGCCGACCGCCGTACCGCCCTGGGCCAGCTCGTAGACGGCGGGCAGGGCACTGCGAATGGCGCGCTCGGCGTAGTCCAGTTGCGCGATAAACGCCGAGACCTCCTGGCCGAAGGTGATGGGCGTGGCGTCCATCATATGGGTGCGGCCGGTCTTGACCAGCTTCATATGGCGCGCCGACAACTCCGCCAGCCCGCCGGATAGCTCGCGCAGCGCCGGCAACAGTTGCTCGTGCACCGCCTGTACGGTGGCAATGCTCATGGCCGTGGGGAAGCAGTCGTTGGAACTCTGGGAGCGGTTGACATGATCGTTGGGGTGCACCGGGCTCTTGCCGCCACGGGGCTTGCCCGACAGCTCGTTGGCGCGGCCGGCGATCACTTCATTGGCGTTCATATTGCTCTGGGTGCCACTGCCGGTCTGCCAGACCACCAGCGGGAACTGGTCATCGTGCTGGCCTGCAAGGACTTCATCGGCGGCCTGTTCGATCAGCCGGGCGATATCGGCGGGCAGGTCGCCATTGCGGTCGTTGACCCGCGCCGCGGCTTTCTTGATCAGGGCCAGGGCGTGCAGGACCGCCAGCGGCATGCGTTGCTCGCCGATGGCGAAATTGACCAGTGAACGCTGGGTCTGTGCGCCCCAGTAAGCGTCATCCGGGACGTGTACTTCGCCCAGGCTGTCGGTTTCGATACGGCTCATCGCAGGGACTCTCCTTGTGGTCGGTTTGCGCAGTTTAGGCCCTGGGCGCGCGTTTGGGTTCCATAAAAGCCATTTCATCGGCCAACCCCCCGCAAAACCAAGTCCTACAAGGCGTGGGGTTGAGTGCCGGTGTTTTTTAGGCGCAGAATGGTCGCCCTTGGGGTATTACCTCGCCAGCTAGAAAGGAAACTCGATGACTCGTCTTCGTGCCATCTGTACCGCGGTTGCTCTGGTCTGTGCCAGCGGCCAGGTGCTTGCCGATACCGCCAGCCACAATGCCAGTGCCGAAGCTTTCCTGACCCTGGCCCACGCCGACAAGCTGGGCACCCCGGTGTACATGCAAGTGCAGCAAATGTTCGCCCAGCGTTTCGAGCAGACCAAGGCGCCTGCCGCCAAGCAAACCGTGCTCGACACCTACCAGGCCAAGGCCAACGCCGCCCTGGACCAGGCCATTGGTTGGAACAAGCTCAAGCCGGACATGGTCAAGCTGTACACCAGTAACTTCAGCGAATCCGAACTCAAGGACCTGGTTGCCTTCTACAAGTCGCCACTGGGCAAGAAAGTCCTGGAGAAAATGCCGCAGCTGACCCAGCAATCGGCCCAACTGACCCAGGCCAAGCTGGAAAGCGCGGTGCCGGTGGTCAACAAGCTGCTGGAAGACATGACCAACGAACTGGCTCCGGCGAAAAAAGCCGCCGCGCCTGTCAAGAAGTAAGTGGAGCCAGGAATGACCATGCAACAGCGCATCGAGACGGCACTGGCCGCCCTGGGCCCGGACCACCTGAGTGTGCTGGACGAAAGCCATATGCACAGCCGTGGATTGCAGACGCATTTCAAGGCCGTGCTGGTCAGCCAGCAGTTCGACGGGCTTAACCGCGTCAAGCGCCACCAGAAGGTCTACGCCACCCTGGGCGAGCTGATGAGCGAGTTCCATGCGCTGGCGCTGCATACCTACACGCCTGAAGAATGGGCAAAAACCGACGCAGCCCCGGCCTCGCCGACCTGCGCTGGCGGGAGCAAACACTGAGATCCGGCTCCTAAAAAGGCCTGTGTTTTGCTAGAATCCGCAACGCGCCGCTCAGTCGGCGCGTTTTTTTTGCATCCGGTTCACCCTTTACGAGGGTAGCCACCTGGAGAGAACACCCATGACCCACCCGATCGTCGTGGCGGCACTGTATAAGTTCGTCACCCTCGAAGATTACGTCGCCCTGCGCGAGCCGCTGTTGCAGGCCATGGTCGACAACGGCATCAAGGGCACCTTGCTGATCGCCGAAGAAGGCATCAACGGCACCGTTTCCGGCAGCCGTGAAGGCATTGATGGCCTGATGGCCTGGCTGAAGAACGACCCACGCATGGTCGATATCGACCACAAAGAGTCGTACTGCGACGAGCAGCCGTTCTACCGCACCAAGGTCAAGCTGAAAAAAGAGATCGTGACCCTGGGCGTCGAAGGCGTTGACCCCAACAAACAAGTCGGCACCTATGTTGATCCACAAGACTGGAACGCGCTGATCAACGATCCAGAAGTGCTGTTGATCGACACCCGTAACGACTATGAAGTGTCGATCGGCACCTTTGAAGGCGCAATCGACCCGAAAACCACGAGTTTTCGCGAATTTCCCGACTATATCAAAGCCAACTTCGACCCGGCCAAGCACAAGAAGGTCGCCATGTTCTGCACCGGCGGTATTCGTTGTGAAAAAGCCTCGAGCTATATGCTCAGCGAAGGCTTTGATGAGGTGTATCACCTCAAGGGCGGCATCCTCAAATACCTCGAAGAGGTGCCCCAGGCCGAGACCAAATGGCAGGGCGACTGCTTTGTCTTCGATAACCGCGTGACCGTGCGCCACGACTTGAGCGAAGGTGACTACGATCAATGTCATGCCTGCCGTACACCGGTTAGCGTAGAGGACCGCGCATCCGAGCATTACGTGGCCGGCATCAGTTGCCCGCACTGCTGGGATAAGCTGTCCGAGAAGACCCGTCGCAGTGCGATCGATCGCCAGAAGCAGATCGAGCTGGCCAAGGCCCGCAATATGCCGCACCCGATTGGCTACAACTACAAGCAATCATCCACCGAGGCTTGAACCATGTCCGCGCGCCTGCTCTATGTAATGGACCCGATGTGTTCCTGGTGCTGGGGGTTTGCCCCGGTGGCCAAGGCCCTGGTTGAGCAGGCCCGGGCAGCAGGTGTGGAACTGCACCTGGTGGTCGGCGGTTTGCGCACCGGCAGCGGCGCGGCGCTGGAGCCGACCACCCGGCGCTATATCCTGGAACACTGGCAGGCGGTGACCGAAGCCACTGGTCAGCCGTTCCGCCTGGAAGGTGCCTTGCCTGACGGTTTTGTGTATGACACGGAGCCGGCCTGCCGGGCCCTGGTTACCGCGCGCGGCCTGGCGCCGGATTGCGCCTGGGCCTTGCTCGGGCTGATCCAGCAGGCCTTTTATGTCGAAGGGCGCGATGTGACCCGCGCCAGTGTGCTGGTGGAACTGGCCGAGACCGCCGGGGTGCCGCGCATCGAGTTTGCCGAGGCCTTTGACCGCGCCGAGCAACATGCCGCCACGGCCGCCGATTTCACCTGGGTCCAGGACCTGGGCATCGCCGGGTTCCCCACGTTGCTGGCCGAGCGCAATGGTCAGCTGGCGTTGTTGACCAACGGCTACCAGCCGCTGTCCGAGCTGTCGCCGTTGCTCGGTCGCTGGCTGGAGCGAGCTGCCTGTGCATGATCAGCCTCAGCCTCCCGAGCTCCCCGCACGCATTGATCGGCTGACCTGGGCAGAAATCTGCCGCCTGGCCCTGCGCCATAAAAAAGCGTTGTGGATCGCCAATGGGGTCGCTGTACTGGCAACCCTGTGCAGTGTGCCGATTCCCTTGCTCCTGCCCCTGCTGGTGGACGAAGTGCTGCTGGGCAATGGTGATGCCGCGTTGCAGGTGATGAACCATGCGTTGCCGGCGCCCTGGCAGCAGGCCGCCGGCTATATCGGCCTGATGCTGCTGGTCACCCTGGTGCTGCGTTGCGCGGCCCTGGTGTTCAACGTGGTGCAGGCGCGCCTGTTTGCCGGGCTGGCCAAGGACATTGTCTACCGCATCCGCGTGCGCCTGATCGAACGGCTCAAGCGCATTTCCCTGAGTGAATACGAAAGCCTGGGCGGCGGCACGGTGACCACGCACCTGGTTACCGACCTGGACACGGTGGACAAGTTTGTCGGGGAAACCTTGAGCCGGTTCCTGGTGGCCACCCTGACCCTGGTCGGCACTTCCGGGATCCTGATGTGGATGCACTGGAAGCTGGCCCTGTTGATCCTGTTGTTCAACCCGTTGGTGATCTACGCCACGGTGCAGTTGGGCAAGCGGGTCAAGCACCTGAAGAAGCTGGAAAACGACAGCACCTCGCGGTTTACCCAGGCCCTGACGGAAACCCTGGACGCTATCCAGGAGGTGCGCGCCGGCAATCGCCAGGGCTTTTTCCTCGGGCGCCTGGGGCAGCGCGCCCAGGAAGTGCGCGACTTTGCCATCAACTCCCAGTGGAAAAGCGACGCCTCCAGCCGCGCCAGTGGCCTGTTGTTCCAGTTCGGGATTGATATCTTCCGTGCGGCGGCGATGCTCACCGTGTTGTTTTCCGACCTGTCCATCGGCCAGATGCTCGCGGTGTTCAGCTACCTGTGGTTTATGATCGGCCCGGTGGAGCAGTTGCTCAACCTGCAATACGCCTACTACGCCGCCGGTGGCGCGCTGACGCGGATCAACGAACTGCTGGCCCGCGCCGACGAGCCGCAATATGCCGGGGGCGAGGACCCGTTTACCGGGCGCGAAACCGTCGGCATCGAGGTGCGGGGCCTGGACTTTGGCTATGGCGAAGACCTGGTGCTCAACCAGTTGAACCTGGCCATCGCCCCTGGCGAAAAAGTGGCGATTGTCGGCGCCAGTGGCGGCGGCAAAAGTACCCTGGTGCAACTGCTGCTGGGGCTCTACACCCCACAGGCGGGGACGATTCGCTTCGGCGGCGCGACCCAGCAGGCGATTGGCCTGGAAACCATCCGCGAGCATGTCGCGGTGGTGCTGCAGCATCCGGCACTGTTTAACGACACCGTGCGCGCCAACCTGACCATGGGCCGCGAGCGCAGCGACCAGGCCTGTTGGCAGGCCCTTGAAATTGCCCAGCTGGATGCTACGGTCAAGGGGCTGCCCCAGGGCCTGGACAGTATTGTTGGGCGTTCGGGCGTACGTTTGTCCGGTGGCCAGCGCCAACGCCTGGCGATTGCTCGCATGGTGCTGGCCGAGCCCAAGGTGGTGATCCTCGACGAAGCCACCTCGGCCCTGGATGCGGCCACCGAATACAACCTGCACCAGGCGCTGGCGCGGTTTCTCAGTGGGCGTACTACACTGATCGTTGCTCACCGTTTGTCGGCGGTGAAGCAGGCTGATAGGGTATTGGTGTTTGACGGCGGGCACATTGCCGAAGACGGCGACCACCAGCAACTGATAGCCGATGGCGGTTTATACGCCAAGCTTTATGGACACTTGCAACAAGTTCGCTGAAATGCTCCCGTCTCCGATCCTGGAGCGCGCGCGTTCGGCCTTGGCTGTGCTGTCAGGAGCAGTTTTTACTCGCCTGTGCTGATGCAAGGGATCTCATGAAGCAGAAGCGAACTCTCGGAACACCCAAGTTGTTGGGCATCGTCTGGCCCTTTATTGCCGTTGTGCTGTTCCAGGCCTTGCTGGGCTGCGTCAGCCTCTACGTGCTGTCGGCCGTGCGCGGTTATGTGGCGGGCGAGAGCCTGTGGTCCAAGGGGCAGAAAGATGCCATCTACTACCTGACCCTGTACGCCGATAATCGCGACCAGGCGACTTTTCTCAAATACCAGAACGCCATTGCCGTGCCCCAGGGCGGGCACGAGTTGCGTGTTGCCCTGGATCGCCCCAATCCTGACCTGGCGGCTGCGCGCCTGGGGATTCTCAAGGGCGGCAACCATCCCGATGATGTGTCGAGCCTGATCTGGCTATACCTCAACTTTCGCCATTTCAGCTACCTGGAAAAAGCCATCGAGCTGTGGACCGTGGGCGATGGCTACCTGGTACAGCTCGATGACCTGGCGCAGGAGATGCACCGGACAATCCTCGCCAACCGGGTCAGCGGTCGCGACATCCAGGCCTGGAAAGAACGCATCATCGCCATCAACGATGGCGTGACGCCGGCGGCCAAGGCCTTCAGCGACGCCCTGGGCGAAGGCTCGCGGATGATTCTGCGCCTGTTGCTGATCACCAACCTGGCCACCGCCCTGGGCCTGATCGCCTTGGCTTTGTTACGCACCCGCAAGCTATTGACCCAGCGCCATGCGTTTGCCGATGCCTTGCAACTGGAGCGGGAGCGGGCGCAGATCACCCTGGAGTCCATCGGCGACGGGGTGATCACCACCGATGTCGACGGGGCTATCGCCTATATGAACCCGGCGGCGGAATCCCTGACCCACTGGAACGCCGCCCAGGCCCAGGGCCTGCCGTTGGCCGCGTTGTTCAACCTGCTGGATGAAAACGCCCAGGTCGATGGGTTTACCCTGATCGAGCACATTCTGGGTGGCCAGCTCAGCGGTGGCAGCGAGCACTCCAAGCTGATCCAGCGCCTGGATGGCAGCACCGTCTCCGTGACCCTGGTGGGCGCGCCGATCCGCAGTGCCGGCAAAGTCAGCGGTGCGGTGCTGGTGTTGCATGACATGACCCAGGAGCGCCAATACATTGCCAACCTGTCCTGGCAGGCGACTCATGATGCCTTGACCGGCCTGGCCAACCGGCGTGAATTTGAATACCGCCTGGAACAGGTGCTGCATGGCATCGGGCGCCAGCAGTCGGGGCGCCATGCCTTGATGTTCCTCGACCTGGACCAGTTCAAGCTGGTCAACGACACCTGTGGCCACGCGGCGGGCGATGAGTTGCTACGGCATATCTGCGCCTTGCTGCAATCGGACCTGCGCGAAGGCGATACCCTGGCCCGCCTGGGCGGTGATGAGTTCGGCATTCTGCTGGAGAACTGCCCGGCGCCGGCGGCGGAAAAAATCGCCGAAAGCCTACGCAATACCGTACAAAACCTGCACTTCGTCTGGAAAGGCCGACCGTTTGTCACCACGGTCAGTATCGGCCTGGTGCATATCTCGCACACCCCGACCACCCTGGAGACGTCCCTGCGCGCCGCGGACATGGCCTGCTACATGGCCAAGGAAAAAGGCCGCAATCGGGTGCAGGTCTATCACGCCGATGACACCGAGCTGTCCTTGCGCTTTGGCGAGATGGCCTGGATCCAGCGCCTGCACATGGCCCTGGAGGAGGACCGCTTTTGCCTGTACTCCCAGGAAATCGCGCCCTTGGGCCACACCGCGGCGGGGACCGGGCATATCGAAATCCTGCTGCGCCTGCACGATGAGGCGGGGCGGATCATCTTGCCCGACAGCTTTATCCCGGCCGCCGAACGCTACGGGTTGATGACCTCCCTGGACCGCTGGGTGGTGGAGAACGTGTTCAAGCTCATTGCCCGCTGCATGATCGAGCGACCGGGCAGGCCCATGGCGATGTGTGCGATTAACCTGTCGGGCATTACCATCGGCGATGACGACTTCCTGCGCTTCCTGCGGGAGCGGTTCACCGCCTATGGCATTCCTCCGGGCATGATCTGTTTTGAAATCACAGAAACCAGCGCTATCTCGAATTTGGGTAGTGCAATTCGTTTTATCAATGAACTCAAGGCGTTAGGTTGTTACTTCTCGCTGGATGACTTTTGTGCCGGAATGTCCTCATTCGCCTACCTCAAACATTTACCTGTAGACTTCCTGAAGATCGATGGAAGTTTCGTAAAGGATATGCTGGACGACCCGATTAACCGTGCCATGGTCGAAGTGATCAATCACATCGGCCATGTCATGGGTAAGCGCACGATTGCCGAGTTTGTCGAAACGCCGCACATCGAGCAGGCCTTGCTCGAGATCGGCGTGGACTATGCTCAGGGCTACCTGATTGAACGCCCGCAATTGTTTACCTTCGATAGTCTGCAGTGTCGACCTGCGCGCCCGCAGCCCCTGTTATTCAGGGCGCCCGGCACATTCCGCTGAAACATCTACTGGTCTGTACACATCACACATCAAAAGGATCCCGACAGTGATCGACACATTCAGCAGAACCGGCCCGCTTATGGAAGCCTCAAGCTACCCCACCTGGGCTCAGCAATTGATCCAGGATTGTAGCGAGAGCAAGCGCCGGGTTGTCGAACACGAACTGTACCAGCGCATGCGCGATAACAAGCTCAGTGCCAAGACCATGCGCCACTACCTGATCGGTGGCTGGCCAGTGGTGGAACAGTTTGCGTTGTACATGGCACAAAACCTGACCAAGACCAAGTTCGCCCGCCACCCTGGCGAGGATATGGCGCGACGTTGGTTGATGCGCAATATTCGCGTGGAACTCAATCATGCCGATTATTGGATGCATTGGGCACGCGCCCATGGCGTAGGCCTGGAAGAACTGCAGGCGCAGAACGTACCGCCCGAGTTGCACGCACTGAGTCATTGGTGCTGGCACACCAGTTCGGCCGATTCGTTGATCGTGGCCATTGCCGCCACCAACTATGCGATCGAGGGGGCCACTGGGGAGTGGTCTGCACTGGTATGTTCGACGGGCGTGTATGCCGCGGCTTTCCCTGAAGAGGATCGCAAGCGCGCCATGAAGTGGCTGAAGATGCATGCCCAGTACGACGACGCCCACCCGTGGGAAGCGCTGGAGATCATCTGCACCCTGGCGGGGATGAACCCGAGCAAGGCGTTGCAAGTGGAACTGCGCCAGGCTGTGTGCAAGAGTTACGACTATATGTACCTGTTCCTGGAGCGCTGCATGCAATTGGAGAAAGCCCCAGTGACCCGTGAGCGCCAGGTACTGGCGGCCAGCGAAGCCTGACCCAGGCAGGGCGGGGTAGCGTTTACCCCGCCATTGCCAGGCGGTTGCGGCCTTCGCGCTTGGCCACATACAAGGCATTGTCGGCCCGGCGCAGCAGGCTCTCGGCCGACTCGCCCGCCAGCAAGGTCGCGCAACCCAGGCTCACCGTCAATTCGATCCGCGTGGTGTCCGCCCAGTAGTCCTGGGCCTGCGCTGCCTGGCGCAGGCGTTCGCCAACCAGGGCCGCGGCATCCCGGCCGGTGTTGGACAGCAGGATCAGAAACTCTTCGCCGCCAAACCGAAACACCATGTCTACATTGCGCAACTGGCCCTTGATCGAGGCCGCGACGGCCTTGAGCACCTTGTCGCCGGTGGCGTGGCCGTGGCTGTCATTGATGCGCTTGAAGTGATCGATGTCGAGCATCAGCAAGGACAGCGGATGCAAGTGCCGCTTGGCCATTTCGATCTCCCGGCCCAGGGTCTGGTCCATGGCGATCCGGTTGCCGGTCTCGGTCAGTGGATCGCGCAGGGCACTGCGGGTCGCGGCGCGATACAGCAGGGCATTGCGCATGGGGTAGAGCAGGCTGGCCAGCAGTGACTCCAGGTGGCCCTGTTCCTCTTCGCTGAAGCGCTGGTTGCGGCGAAACGCCAGTTCCCCCAGGTGTTCGCCCTGGTGGCTGAGGTGATAGCTCACGCAATGATGGCCGCGCTGGCCATAGTCCAGGCGCAGGTCGCTGGCTTCATGGCGATATTGCAGGGCATCCAGGGGGACCAGGCGCTGCACTTCGCGAAAGAACAGGCCCAGGATCCGCTCGGCTTCGAGGCTGGTCTGCAATTGCAGGCTCAGTTGCTGGCGCAGTTGCGCGAGGCTGGTGGGGCGCCGTGCGACAAGGGCGGGCTGGCCAAAGCCCAGGCGTTGCAATTTGGCACTGTCGAAGTCAATTGCGTTGGTCTGGGTGGGTGTTTTCATAAACGAATGGCCTCTAAGCACTTAATGCTGTCTTACAGGCTCGATGGGAGCGGCCACTGGTAGGCGTCTTACTGTTCCTTCAGTTCCGTAAAACCTGGGTAACAGTTTAGTCCGCTTTGCCAGGGGTTATAACCCCTGATCCCATGCCGCACGTCTTGATGCCGTACCGCCTGCTTAAACAAAGTGGAGCGAAAAGCGTGCCATTACGGGAAGTTATTTTTATTGCTTATAAAACAAGAGGATGGCATTTCTTGAAAAAAAGACGTGCTGGAAATTTGGCGCCGGGCCCTTGTGGGACCCGACAAGCCCGCTCCCACACAAGCCCGCTCCACATTAGGCTGGTGTCAGGTTCGAGGATTATTGCGCGTCGAATGCCTGCCCATTGATCCCCGAGCTGTCCGGGCCCATCAGGTACAGGTACACCGGCATGATGTCTTCAGGCAGCGGGTTGTTGGCCGGGTTTTCCCCCGGGTAGGCCTGGGCGCGCATGCTGGTGCGGGTGGCGCCGGGGTTGATGCTGTTGGCGCGCACTGCGGCGACGGTGTCGAGTTCATCGGCCAGGGTTTGCATCAGGCCTTCGGTGGCGAACTTCGACACGCCATAGGCGCCCCAGTAGGCACGGCCCTTGCGCCCGACGCTGCTGGAGGTGAACACCACCGAAGCGTCCTGGGACAGCTTGAGCAGGGGCAGCAGGGTGGCGGTCAGCATAAACATGGCGTTGACGTTGATATGCATGACCCGCATGAAACTCTCGCCCGACAGCTGTTCGATCGGGGTACGCGGGCCAATGATCGAGGCGTTGTGCAGCACCCCGTCGAGATGGCCGAATTCTTTTTCGATCATCGCCGCCAGCTCGTCGTATTGATGGGGCAGGGCGGTTTCCAGGTTGAACGGGATCACCACCGGCTGTGGGTGGCCGGCGGCTTCGATTGCATCGTAGACCTGGGCCAGGTTGGCTTCGGTCTTGCCCAGCAACAGCACGGTGGCACCGTGGGCGGCATAGGTCTTGGCCGCCGCTGCACCAATCCCGCGACCGGCACCGGTGACCAGGATGACCCGGTCCTTGAGCAATTCTGGGCGTGCGGAGTAATCAAACATAATCGACCTCAACAAAAATTCAGTCTGAATGTGGGGGCGGGCTTGCTCGCGATAGCGCAGTGTCAGCCAATAAACCTGTAGTAGGTTCACCGCTATCGCTGGCAAGCCAGCTCCCACATTGAGCTCAGTGTTTCATAGGATTTTCGGGTGTCAGCAGCTGCAGAGTGCGCTGTCGAGCACCTTGCGCAGCTCCAGCGGGTGATCGACCACGACGTCGGCGCCCCAGTTGCGGGGGTTGTCGTCGGGGTGGATATAGCCGTAGGTGACGGCGGCGGTGCGGGTGCCGGCGTCACGCCCCGACTCGATATCCCGCAGGTCATCGCCCACAAACAGCACGCTGGCCGGGTCCAGGTCGAGCATCTTGCAGGCCAGGATCAACGGCTCCGGGTCGGGCTTGCTGTTTTTTACGTGGTCCGGGCAGATCAGCAGCGCCGAACGCTGGGCAAGGCCCAGTTGCTGCATGATCGGCTCGGCAAAGCGCAATGGCTTGTTGGTGACCACGCCCCAGATCAGCTTGGAGCGCTCGATGTCTTCCAGCAGTTCGGCCATGCCATCAAACAGCTTGCTATGGATCGCGCAGCCCTTGACGTAGCGTTCGAGGAACTCCAGGCGCAGTGCTTCAAAGCCTGGGGACTCGGGGTCCATGGCAAACGTCACGGCCACCATGGCCCGGGCGCCGCCGGAGATTTCATCGCGGATATGCTGGTCGTTGATCGGCGCCAGCCCGCGCTCGGTGCGCATGGCCTGGCAGATGGCGATAAAGTCCGGCGCGGTATCGAGCAGCGTACCGTCCATGTCGAAAAGAACCGCTTTCAACTTCACAGGCTTATTCCTCGCGCAGGGTCTGGATCATGTAGTTGACGTCCACGTCGTTGGCCAGCTTGTAGTGCTTGGTCAGTGGGTTGTAGGTCAGGCCGATGATGTCCTTGACGGTCAGCCCGGCCTGGCGGCTCCAGGCGCCCAGCTCGGAAGGGCGGATGAACTTCTTGAAGTCATGGGTGCCGCGCGGCAGCAGCTTCATGATGTATTCGGCGCCGATGATCGCGAACAGGTAGGCCTTGGGGTTGCGGTTGATGGTGGAGAAAAACACCTGGCCGCCGGGCTTGACCATACGGAAGCAGGCGCGGATCACCGACGACGGGTCGGGCACGTGCTCCAGCATCTCCAGGCAGGTCACCACGTCGAACTGCTCGGGCATTTCCTCGGCCAGGGCTTCGGCGGTGATCTGCCGGTATTCGACACTCACGCCCGACTCCAGCTGATGCAGCTGGGCCACGGCCAACGGCGCTTCACCCATGTCGATGCCCATCACCGTGGCGCCGCGCTGGGCCATGGCTTCGCTGAGGATGCCGCCGCCGCAGCCCACGTCGAGGACTTTCTTGCCGGCCAGGTTGACCCGCTCGTCGATCCAGTTGACCCGCAGCGGGTTGATGTCGTGCAGGGGCTTGAACTCGCTCTCGCGGTCCCACCAGCGGTGGGCCAGGGCTTCGAATTTGGCGATTTCGGCGTGGTCGACGTTACTCATGGGTAGTCCTCTAAATCCGATAAAACAGTGTGCCGGGCCCGGCATGCTGAGCCGGGGCCGGCGTTATTCGTGGTGTCCGCTGATGCGCCGGCCCCAGGTAACGGCCGTGGCGTTCAGTTGCGGTTCATCCATGCGCGTCAGTTGCCGGTCGTCGAGCAGTTGCTTGCCGCCGACCCAAAGGTGTTTCACACAATCGCGTCCGGTGGCATATATAAGCTGCGAGACCGGATCGTAGATCGGTTGCTGGGCCAGCCCCGAAAGGTCGAAGGCCACGATATCCGCAGCCTTGCCCACCTCCAGCGAGCCGATTTCAGCCTCCAGGCCCATGGCCCGCGCACCGTTGAGGGTGGCCATGCGCAGTGCGCGATGGGCATCCAGGGCGCTGGCCGAGCCGGCAACGGCCTTGGCCAGCAGCGCGGCGGTGCGGGTTTCGCCCAGCAGGTCGAGGTCATTGTTGCTTGCCGCGCCGTCGGTGCCTACTGCCACATTGACGCCGGCCTGCCACAGGCGTTCCACGGGGCAGAAGCCACTGGCCAGTTTCAGGTTGGATTCCGGGCAATGGATCACGCTGCTGTTGCTTTCTACCAGCAACGCCAGGTCTTCTTCGCTGATTTGGGTCATATGAACGGCCTGCAAGCGTGGGCCGAGCAAACCCAGGCGCGCAAGGCGGGCCAGGGGCCGTTCGCCATACTGCTCGACAGACTGCTGCACTTCAAAGGCGGTCTCGTGCACATGCATATGAATGGCGGCGTCCAGTTCCTCGGCGATCACCCGGACTTTTTCCAGGTTCGCATCGCTGACGGTATAGGGCGCATGGGGGCCAAAGGCGATTTTGATCCGTGGGTGATGCTTGAGGTCGCCAAACAGTTCGATGCCCTGGCGCAGGGCCTCGTCGGCAGTGGCGGCGCCGGGGGTCGGGAAGTCGAGGATCGGAATCGCGATCTGCGCGCGCAGGCCGCTGTTATGCACACGCTCGCTGGCGACCTTGGGAAAGAAGTACATGTCCGCGAAGCAGCTGATGCCGCCCTTGATCTGCTCGGCGATCGCCAGGTCGGTGCCGTCGCGTACGAAGGCCTCATCGACCCACTTGGCTTCGGCGGGCCAGATGTGTTTTTCCAGCCAGGTCATCAGCGGCAGGTCGTCGGCCAGGCCACGAAACAGACTCATCGCCGCGTGGCCATGGGCATTGACCAGGCCCGGGCTGAGCAGCATGCCCGGCAACTCGCGCACTTCGTGGGCCGCCAGTTTCAGCGCCTGCGCGCGTGGCCCGATAAACGCAATGCGCCCGTCCCGGATGCCCAGGCCATGGGCCTTGAGCACCACGCCCGCAGGTTCGACCGGCACCAGCCAGGTTGGCAGTAGCAGGAGGTCGAGCGGGGCGGCGGGTGGTGTCATAGCAAGCAGCGTCCGGGGCGGTGAGATCAGGAGGGCGAAGTATACCCGAGCGTCTTGGCTGGCGGATCGCTATAATCGGCGGCTTTTGTTCACGAGTGCGGGGTAAGGGATGCGCGATCGACTGTTGGCTGCGGAGAAGGTGAAGGCCATCGATTGGCGTGATGGCGCACTGCACCTGCTCGATCAGCGTGCGTTGCCGGCCCGGGAAAGCTGGGTGAGGTGCTCGACGGTCGATGAAGTGGCCGCCGCCATTCGTGCCATGGTGGTACGCGGCGCGCCGGCCATTGGGATCAGTGCTGCCTATGGCCTGGTGCTTGCCGCCCGCCAGCGGATCGCCGAGGGCGGTGACTGGCAAGCCTCCTGGGAAGAGGACTACGCGCTGCTGGCCGATTCCCGCCCCACCGCATCGAACCTGTTCTGGGCCCTCCAGCGCATGCGCGATCGCCTCGACCGCCTCAAGAAGCACGCCGACCCGCTGGCGGTGCTGGAGGCCGAAGCCATCGCGATCCATGAAAGCGACCGCGAAGCCAACCTGACCATGGCGCAATTGGGCGTCGAGTTGATCCGCAAACACCAGGGCAATGCCCAGGCCATCCTGACCCATGGCAATGCCGGGGCCCTGGCCACCGGCGGGGTGGGCACTGCGCTTGGGGTGATCCGCGCGGCGTTTCTGGAGGGCATGGTCGAGCAGGTCTATGCCAACGAAACCCGCCCGTGGCTGCACGGTTCGCGGTTGACTGCCTGGGAGTTGGCGGGCGAGGGCATCCCGGTCACGGTCAACGCCGACTCGGCGGGCGCGCATATCCTCAAGACCAAGGGCGTGACCTGGGTGATCGTCGGCGCCGACTGTATCGCGGCCAATGGCGATGTGATCAGCAAGATCGGCACTTACCAACTGGCCGTGTGCGCCATGCACCATGGCGTGCGTTTTATGGTGGTGGCGCCGAGCTCGACCCTGGACCTGATGATGGCCACTGGCGATGACGTCGCCCTGGAAGAGCGTGAGGCCGGTGAGTTGCTGGAGGTGGCCGGC
Organism: Pseudomonas sp. GW821-FHT01D09; assembly: GCF_059422465.1. NCBI lineage: Bacteria > Pseudomonadati > Pseudomonadota > Gammaproteobacteria > Pseudomonadales > Pseudomonadaceae > Pseudomonas > Pseudomonas sp. GW821-FHT01D09. The sequence continues at coordinate 8,305 of NZ_JBWKWY010000026.1, read as the reverse complement.
CAGCGGTTTGCCGCCGATGTGAGTGCCTTCAACCCGGTGTTTGACGTGACCCCGGCCGACTTGATCGATGTGATTGTGACTGAAAAAGGCATTGTCGAGCGGCCGGACACGGCCAAGCTGGCGAAGTTGATGTGCCGTAAACGCCTGCATTGAAGACGACTGGCGGTGCGGTAGTACAAGTCTAAGGCCGTCTGGGTGAGTGGTTCTTGCAGGATGGTGGTCAATGATCACCTTCGGGGCACTTCTGCATGTCTAGCGCGACTTCTCCTCCCTCGCCTTATCCGCTTATTGACGACCGTGAGCTGATGGGCGTCCTTCCAGTGCCCAGTCGGGCCTGGCATCTGCAACAACTGCAAGCCGAAAGCGCCTTGTGCGAACGCCTGGTGCAGCATCAGCCGTCTCTGGCGCGTATCAGCCGGGAAGCGTTCCAGCGGGCGTTGGATCGCCACTTTCCAGGGATGGCAATCGACCCTGATGCGGTTTGGCTGCTTGAAGATCTACCACTCGGTGCCGCGCAGCGCTCGATGACACAGGCCTTGCAGGACGCTCTGGTGACAGGCACGGCGCCTGAACTCTCGCAAATAAGTGGTTTTTCCAGGGGCGAGGATCTGCTGGGCATTGATCCCCAGGCCTTCGTGACGGTGCTCGATCAGCACCTGCAGGGGCTGTTCGAGCTTTTCAGCCAGGGTTTGAAGCACTTCTGGTACAGCCCGGGTCGGCAAGGCAACGAGCTGAGCATGCGCGACACCTGGCTGCGTTATCGCTACAGCGAACTGGCCGCAGAGGCGGCGTTGCGTCGGGCCGATCACCTGGCGGACCCGGCGGTGGGGCTCACGGCGGATGGCTTGGCGCTGCTGCACGGCCTGGTGGCCAGCGCGGCGCAGCCCGCGAGTGGGGTGGTCCTGCATCGCCTGGTGATCAAGGGCGCGGGGCAGGACATCAACCTGTCGGCGGCATTTGTGTTGGCATGGCGGGGCGGCTTGACCAAAAGCCGGCCAGTACTGCTCTACACCCCGCAGCGCGGCCTGGAGGAGTTTGCCAGCGACTCGGCGGTGCTGGCCGCCCTCAGCCTGCAGCAGGTTGTGGCCGGTGAGCGCGATGAAATCCTGGCCAACGTTGCCCAGCCTGAACGTGAGCAGGTGCTTGCATTGCGCAGGCAGCAGCGCGCGCAATGGGCGCTGGTGGGGATGCCGCCTGATGCCCGGGGCTCTTTGCTCGGGCAAGTCCTGGACGAACAGTTGGCCCAACAACACGTGAATGCGCGTGCGGCCTTCTTCCCCGTGAGGCCGGGCGTCGAGGCGCGCGTTGCCCAGGTGCTCGCGCTGCCGAGTGGCCTGCCGGGGGATGTACGCCGTCGGCCATTGCGTCCCGACACGTTGCCGGTCGTGCCTTCCGCCGGGCTTGCGGTTGGTGATCAGCAACAGAACCTGATACGGCAGCTCAATAAGCTCAACAGCCTGATGGGCCAATTACTGGCGGGCTCACCCGGATTCGATGGGTTTTTCCAGCAGCAGTTGAGGCAGATGTTCCCCAGTTATACCGGGGCGATCAGCCCGCAGCAGATTCATTTCACCCGTTCCCGGCTCGATGAGCAGGGCGAGCGGCAGCCGTATGCGTCCCAGACCCTGGAGTCATTGCTGGATGCGCGGTGGGATGAGGCGCGCGATGACGATCAGGCGGATGGGGCATTTTACGTCGAGCCGCAGACCCTGGAGGAGGACTACAAACTCCAGACGGTCGGCACCCTCAGCCGTCTGCTGCTGGCGCTCAAGCAAGAATTTGCACAGAGGCTGGGGGCGTTCTGGAAGACATTTCAGCGCGACCTGGGGCTGCGTGACGAGTTGCTGGCGCGGATGCGCAAACAGATGCTGGCGACCGAGGCGGCCCTGCGTTGGGTTGATGGCACTTTAACCGCTACTGATCGAGCCCTGATCGACAGCGTATTGCAATACCCGACGGCCAGCGCCCGTGAGCTGGCATTTCCCGTCGCTCAGCGGCCCCAGGTCTACCGTTTGGCCTTGGCTGGTGGGGAGCGGTTTGCCACGGCATTCATTCTCAGTGCTGACAGCACAAACCCGCCGGCCGGGCCATTGGTTTTGTGGACGGCCGCCCAGGGTTTTGAAGCGTTTCCTGGCCTGGCCGCCCTTAATGCTGAGCTGGAGCGGCGTCTTGACGCTGGCGCATCGGAGGGCGTCATGCTGGCTGGCAGCCTGCCGCTTGCGGTGCGCAACAAGCAGACCGGTCGGTGGGCGGGGCGGCTTGCGTCTGTTCCGAGCGCGATAGCGGGAGATTTTGTCGCGGATGGGGTCGCAGCCTTGCTGGCAAAGCAGCAACAGGATCTGCGTCAGGTGCTCGGCGCAGGTCAGCGTCTACGGCCTGGGGCGGTGGATAGTGTGATTGACCTGGCGTCTCAACTGGATACGGCGGCGGCTTTTGTTGCGCGCAATCGGTTGTTGGAAGCGCTGATGGTGCCGGCTTGGCAAAAGGCCCTGTCGGACCCGGACCGCCAGCGTTTGCAGGAAATGGCATTGGCCGCGCAGGAAAAGAACCAGGCCCTGGCTGTGTTGCTTGAACCTGTTCCTTCGTTGCGTGGTTATGCCCGGCAGAAGCTGCGAGCGAGGCTGCGAGGCTTTTTGGAGGCGCGCGGTTTGCCGGGGGCGTCGGTGGAGCAGATCGACCCGGATCAGATCATCGTCGTTCGATCAGAAGCGGTGCGGGTTACCTACGTGCCGGCCCCCGGTCTGACGCCTCCCGTCGAACGGGGTAGCGTCGAACGTATGAGCTTGACTGAACTGACGCTCAAGAATCTCAAGCCCTGGGAGGGGAGCGTCGCCTGGACATCGAGGGTCACGCTTGAGGCGGATGTGACGTTTGCTGACGGGCGGCGGGTATTCGACGCGCGTGGCGAGGCGCTCAAGCTCTCGCGCGAGACGATTGAGCAGTGGGTGACGCAGATCGATGCCGGGCACCATTATTGCGAGGACATTCTCAAGAAAACCTTCGCGCCGCCTGCGACTTCGCCGGGCGCCGAACGGCTGGCGCAGGCCTGGATGGCGGCCCAGGCCGCGACCCTGGAATACGCCGCCGAATCGGCACGCTTCAACCCTGCGGCCTATCGCGGCGCATCCGCCGCCGATCCGAGGCAAAACCGTGTGCAGCAATGGGTGGCGGCGGTGCTGGCGTCGTGGGCGCCGCAGGCTCGGGCCCGGGTGGCGGGGCAGGCGGTCGTGGCGAATTTCTTGATGCTGGGCATACCTGACGTTGAACCTGAGCTTGGCGGGAGCCAGTGGGTGCAGGGGCTGGTGGTGATCTCGACCGCCGAAGAGGCCGGGCGAGTGCTTTACGCACCCAATGCGCCTGATGGGCTGGACGTGCGGGCGTTGCCCGGCGAGCGCGAGTTGATAGCGCTGCTTGGCAAGCCGCAATGGCGAGCCTATTTAATGGAGCGATTGTGCGTAAGGTCCATGCAGGTGATCGAGACCCTGGTCTCGTCGGGGTTGAAGTACCAGCGCTTTGCCGAAGGCCTGGCGTCTTTTGTGCTCGGGAGTGTGAAGCCTCAAGAGCGCCTGCCGCCCCTGGTCGTGCAACTGGTGCCTTGTGAGTCGTCACTGTTGCAGGGCTTGTACTATCTGCAGATTTTACGCTTGCTGGAGCTTGTGCAGCGGGGGTCGGTCAGCAATGCACAAGTCAGCCGTCAATCGACTTTCAATAAGGTGATGTTTGGGGTCGAGGTGGCGGGTGTACTGCTGGATATGCTGCCGTGGGCGATGCATTGGGTTGCTTCGGTCCCGCGGCTGTGGAAGCGCTTGGCCCACACGGCAGTGCGAACGTTTCGCGCACGCGGGCAGGCGATTCCGGGGCTGGTCCTGCGTGAAGGGGGCGCCAGGCACTATTTGAGTCTGGCGGCCATAACCGAGGGCGGGCAGCCCATTGGTGTCAAACCCTTGGCGATGTATCGCAGGTTTTTCAGGCCGCCGCCCGCGCCTGCGTACTCTCTTTTACAGGAGGCCCGGCCACAAGCGCCGGTCTCGTTCATCCCCGAGGCCTGGAAAGCCTCGGCCGTGCCCCGGGATGAAGCCGTCGCGTTGCTGCAAGGGGTGGAGCCTAATGCCAAGGGTATTTACCGCACGGCTGCGGGGGAGTACTTGATTCGCCCGGTGGATGCCCAGGGGAATGCCGTGGTGCTGCGGATCAAAAGCGACTTCAAGCTCTATGAAGAGGGCGGGTTGATGGTGCAAGTCATCGATGCCCGGGGGCGCGGCGAGTTGGGCTTTTTGCATGCCGGCAGGCCTGGGCAGTGGCACTCCGTCGGGGCCCGGGGCGGGGGCAAGGCAGGTTCCAAGCCGTCCCTTGAGCTGCCTCAGGAGGAGTATCTGATGTCGTATGGCTACGGGGATAACCGTCATGGCATGTTGAATCTGCCGCCATCAACAATCGCCTACTATGACGCCTGGTTCGCACGGGATCGGCGGCGCTTCTTCGAGACCGTGCAGATGCCGCCACGCCCTGCGCCTCTTGCCCTGGGGCCATCGGCAACGGTGGATGACCTGATTGCGGCGTGGCCTGACGCCGTGCAGGGCTGGGTGCTGGGGGAGCACCATACCGAAGCCGCCAGTGTGGCGTTTCTCACCGAGAAGATGCAGGCCCTCTATGATCGGGGCTTTCGCACACTGTATATCGAAGGCAGCCATGCCACGGGATCGCCCATGCTCCTGGTTTCGCCGGGGTCTGTAAGTGCGCGCAGTGTGGTGGCGAGAAAGGCCCATGCCTGTGGCCTGCGGGTGCGGGGGCTGGATGATGACTACCTGACTTTGCACCGGGATCGCTACACCCATCAGCCTGCCCTGGATCTCACGAACCGGTTGGCAGAAATGAACTACTTTGCTGTGCGCCAGATTGAGGCTTATCAGCCGGGCGACGGGGGCAAATGGATCGCCTGGGTTGGAGAGCGCCATATGAATACCACAGGAGGTGTGCCGGGGGTTGCCGAGCTTACGGGCGCCATGGGTGTGCGGATCAGGGACGCCCAGGCCGGCCAGCCCTCGGTGGTCAGGGCGCCTGGCAGGCGCGGTTTTTGGTCGGATGGCCCTTTGCCCGATGTGGAGATCGAACTGGATGTGACTCATTACCCTCGGCGTCAGCCGGAAGGGCCCGGTAATTGAGAGGCCGGATGGCTTTTACTGGGCACAATGGGGGCAATTCAGCGCTGAATTTGCGCTGTGGTTGGCCTCTGAGCGCCTCTCGGCCTCATTAGGCCTGTCACTGGTCAACTAACTACACACCATGCGCATCAGGGGGATAGGTGCGTGGCGGCGATTGTGATACCATTCGGCGGTTTCCAAGGTCACCCCAAGGGGTGGTCTTTAATGCGCAGATCCGTGTCATAACTCGTTGATTTGTCGTAAGTCGCTGCCAGGCATCATGTCGGCGGCGGCGAGCTTCGTTGGTCCCGTATGGATGTGACGAAGTTTCACCCGAAAAAGGAATCAGGCTTCTCATGGGCGAACTGGCCAAAGAAATCCTCCCGGTCAATATCGAAGACGAGCTGAAACAGTCCTACCTCGACTACGCAATGAGCGTAATTGTCGGGCGGGCACTGCCTGATGCGCGCGATGGCTTGAAGCCCGTGCACCGGCGTGTGCTGTTCGCGATGAGCGAGCTGGGTAACGACTGGAACAAGCCGTACAAGAAATCTGCCCGTGTTGTCGGTGACGTGATCGGTAAGTATCACCCTCACGGCGACACTGCGGTGTACGACACCATCGTTCGGATGGCCCAGCCGTTTTCCCTGCGCTACCTGCTGGTAGACGGCCAGGGCAACTTCGGTTCGGTGGACGGCGACAACGCTGCGGCCATGCGATACACCGAAGTGCGCATGACCAAGCTGGCGCACGAGCTGCTGGCCGACCTGCATAAAGAAACCGTGGACTGGGTGCCGAACTACGACGGCACCGAAATGATCCCGGCGGTCATGCCGACCCGTATTCCCAACCTGTTGGTCAACGGCTCCAGCGGTATCGCCGTGGGCATGGCCACCAACATCCCACCGCACAACCTCGGTGAAGTCATCGACGGTTGCCTGGCGCTTATCGACAACCCCGAGCTGACCGTCGATGAGCTGATGCAATACATTCCCGGCCCGGACTTCCCGACCGCCGCGATCATCAACGGTCGCGCCGGCATCATCGAAGCCTACCGCACCGGCCGTGGCCGCATTTATATGCGTGCCCGCTCGATGATCGAAGACATCGACAAGGTCGGTGGCCGCCAGCAGATCGTCATTACCGAACTGCCTTACCAGTTGAACAAGGCGCGTCTGATCGAGAAGATCGCCGAGCTGGTCAAGGAGAAGAAACTCGAAGGCATCACCGAGCTGCGCGACGAGTCTGACAAAGACGGTATGCGCGTGGTGATCGAGCTGCGTCGTGGCGAAGTGCCTGAGGTGATCCTCAACAACCTCTATGCCCAGACCCAGCTGCAAAGCGTGTTTGGTATCAACGTCGTGGCCCTGATCGACGGTCGCCCGCGCATCCTGAACCTCAAGGATCTGCTGGAAGCCTTCGTGCGTCACCGTCGTGAAGTGGTCACCCGCCGCACCGTGTTTGAACTGCGCAAGGCCCGCGAGCGCGGGCATATCCTGGAAGGCCAGGCGGTTGCGCTGTCGAACATCGACCCGGTCATCGCCCTGATCAAGGCTTCGCCGACGCCGTCGGAAGCCAAGGAAGCCCTGATCAAGATGCCGTGGGAATCCAGCGCTGTGGTGGCGATGGTTGAGCGTGCCGGTGCCGATTCGTGCCGCCCGGAGACCCTGGACCCGCAATACGGCTTGCGCGACGGCAAGTACTTCCTGTCGCCGGAACAGGCCCAGGCCATCCTGGAACTGCGCTTGCACCGCCTGACCGGCCTGGAGCACGAGAAGCTGCTGGCCGAGTACCAGGAGATCCTCAACCAGATCGGCGAGCTGATCCGCATCCTCAACAGCGCCGTGCGCCTGATGGAAGTGATCCGCGAAGAACTGGAAGTGATCCGCGCCGAATACGGCGATGTGCGCCGCACCGAAATCCTCGATGCGCGCCTGGACCTGACCCTGGGTGACATGATCCCGGAAGAAGAGCGCGTGGTGACCATTTCCCACGGTGGCTATGCCAAGACCCAGCCATTGGCGGCGTACCAGGCCCAGCGTCGTGGTGGCAAAGGCAAATCGGCGACGGGCGTCAAGGATGAGGACTACATCGCTCACCTGCTGGTAGCCAACAGCCATACCACCCTGCTGCTGTTCTCCAGCAAGGGCAAGGTGTACTGGCTCAAGACCTACGAAATCCCGGAAGCGTCCCGCGCTGCCCGTGGTCGTCCACTGGTCAACCTGTTGCCGCTGGACACCGATGAATACATCACCACCATGCTGCCGGTCGAGGAATACACCGAAGGTCACTTCATCTTCATGGCCACCGCCAAAGGCACCGTGAAGAAGACCCCGCTGGAATCCTTCAGCCGCCAGCGCAGCGTGGGCCTGATCGCCCTGGAGCTGGACGAAGGCGACGTGCTGATCTCCGCAGCCATCACCGATGGCGAGCGTGAAGTCATGCTGTTCTCCGACGGTGGCAAGGTGACGCGCTTCAAGGAATCCGACGTGCGTGCCATGGGCCGTACCGCCCGTGGTGTGCGCGGCATGCGCCTGCCAGAAGGGCAGAAGCTGATTTCCATGCTGATCCCGGAAGAAGGCAGCCAGATCCTCACCGCTTCGGCCCGTGGTTATGGCAAGCGCACCGCCATCGGCGAGTTCCCCGAGTACAAGCGTGGCGGCCAGGGCGTTATCGCCATGGTCAGCAACGATCGCAACGGCCGTCTGGTCGGCGCGGTCCAGGTGCTCGATGGCGAGGAAATCATGCTGATTTCCGACCAGGGCACCCTGGTGCGTACCCGGGTTGATGAAGTGTCGAGCCTGGGCCGTAATACCCAGGGCGTGACCTTGATCAAGCTGGCCAGCGACGAGACCCTGGTGGGTCTGGAGCGTGTCCAGGAGCCATCGGAAGTCGAAGGCGAGGAGTTGGAAGGCGAAGAGTTCGACGGCGAGGTGATCGCAGTCGGCGATGACAACGTCGACGAGCCAACCCTCGATGCTGCCGCAGACGAAGAAGAACCGCAGGAATAAGCGGGCAAACAAGGGGGCGGATGAAGATTCGCCCCCTTGTTATTTGTCCCTTTTGAAAATTTGCAATACTGCACATCCCCCTGTGGGAGCGGGCTTGCTCGCGAAGGCGGCGTGTCAGTCCATACATGTGCTGGCTGAGACACCGCCTTCGCG